>NZ_CP044972.1:2776153-3084615 GCF_010104355.1 Hydrogenophaga sp. PBL-H3 | reverse complement strand
GGGTCGCGCGTGTCCAGCACCGATTTGCGGGCCTGCTCGATCAGGGCCAGGCGGTGTGGGTGGGTCAGGGGTGACGGCGTGTTGGAGTTCACCCTCGGAATTAGAGCAGCGTTTGAGCGCCCCCGCACGGGGTTCAACTGCTCATGGGATCGGTGTTAACCCCCGGCGCGGGCTCGGGCCAGCGGCAGACCCAGCCGGTGTCGCGCGCCAGGGCGATGAGGTCGTCGGGGGTGTCCAGATCGCGCGTGTGGTGCGGGTTGTCCACCACCCAGGGCAGGGTGGCTTGCGGGTGCGCCGCGCGCCACTGCCGCAGGCTGCCGCCGGGCGCGGCCAGCAGGTCCGTGCGCACCGCGGCGTCCATCATCACGGGATGGCCCGGCACGCCGTTCACCAAGGGCACCACGACCTGGCAGCCGGCCGGGCGGCGCTGGAAAGCATCCAGCACGGCCCCGATGTCGGTGGCGTTGATCAGGGGCTGGTCGGCCAGCAGCACCATCACGGCTTGCACGTCGTCGCCGAGCGCGTGCAGACCCAAATGCAGCGAAGAGGCCGGGTCGTCTCCGGGCGCGGGGTTGACCACCCGGCGCGGTGTGAGGTGCTCGGGCCATTGCGCCAGGTGCGCCTGAATTTCGGCGGCGTGGTGACCGAGCACCAGCACGGGCGTCTGAAGCCCCAGGCTGCGCACCGAGCGCACCAGCCGCTCCAGCAGGCTGTGGCCTTGCACCTCCAGAAGGCACTTGGCCCGCCCACCCATGCGCCGGCCAGCGCCGGCAGCGAGGATGAGCACCCCGGTGTGCAACGGCTGTGGCGGTGGAGGGGTGTTCACCGTGCGGGGGCTTGTGAAAAGCAGGTCGGCCCGGACGGTTCGGCCGGGCCATCCGCCAGCGCGTTCTTGGCGTGCGCCACGTCCATGTCGCGCGGCAGCGGCACGCCGTTTTTCACCGCCAGCACCTCGGCCATGATGCTCACCGCGATCTCGGGCGGGGTCTTGCTGCCGATGTAGATGCCGATCGGACCGCGCAACCGCGCGAGGCTCTCGGCCGTCTGCTCGAAGTGCTCGATCAAACGGGCGTGGCGTGCTTCGTTGTTGCGCCGCGAGCCGATGGCACCCACGTAAAACGCCTCGGTGTCCAGCGCTTCGAGCAGGGCGAGGTCGTCGAGCTTGGGATCGTGCGTGAGCGCGATCACGCAGCTGCGGCGGTCGACCTTGAAATCGCGCACCACGTCGTCGGGCATCTCTGTCATGAGCGTCACGCCAGGCACCGACCAGGACGCGCGGTACTCCTCGCGCGGATCGCACACGGTGACCGCGAAGCCGCTGAACAGCGCCATGGAGGCAAGGTACTCGGTGAGCTGGCCCGCGCCGATGAGCAGCATGCGGTACTCGGGGCCGAAGGTGTTGGCGAGCAGCTCGCCGTCGTCGATCAGGGGCGAGGGCGCGGTGACCTCGCGCAGTTCCACGCGGCCTCGGGCCAGCTCGGTGCGCCGCTGGACCATGTGGCCATCGGCCAGCGATTGCACCAGCGCCAGCAGCGAGGCAGCGTCGGGGTTGAATTCGAGCACCAGCTCCAGCGTGCCGCCGCAGGGCAGACCGAAGCGGTGGGCTTCGTCGGCGCTCACACCGTACTTCACGCGCTGCGGCGTGCTGTCGGGAATGTCGTGGGTGATGCCTGCCACTGATGCGCTGGTGCTGGTCTGGTTGGCGCGGCTGTAGCGGTAAATCAGGTCGTCTTCAATGCAGCCGCCCGAGACCGATCCGACCACCGCACCGCTCTCGCACAAGGCCATGATGGAGCCCACCGGGCGCGGAGACGAGCCCCAGGTGCGCACCACGGTAGCGAGCAGGGCGCGTTGCCCCTGGGCGCGCCAGCCGTGCAGTGTGCGCAGAACGGTGACGTCGAGGTTTTCCATTTGTGGTGACTTTCAGCCCCGCGTGGCCAGGTAGACCGCTGCCGCCACGAGGACGGCGATCGTACCCCACACCCAGGCGGGCAGACCCGCGCTGGCCGCAGGCGCGGGCAGGGCCACCACCTCGCCGGCGGCCACCGGGTAGCGGCGTTGCAGCTCTTCTTCGAAGCGGCGGAAAAAGTCTTCGACCAGCGACTTGGCCGCGCCGTCGATCAGACGCTGGCCGAGCTGCGCGATCTTGCCGCCCACGGTGGAGTGCACGGTGTAGCTGAGCTCGCAGCCGCAGCCGCTTTGCTTGAGCAGCACCGACGACTCGCTCTTGCCGAAACCAGCCACACCGCCTTGCGCGTCGAAGCCGAGCTTGTAGGACTGCGGGGGCACGATATCGAAGAGCACCACGCGGCCGTTGAAGCGCGCGGCCACCGGACCGATTTTGATGGCGCTGCCCACCGCGCAGGTGTTCTCTGTCGTTGGCTCCTCATGCCGTCAAGCCCGCAGCACCCTGCTGCCCGGCTCCGACGATGTTTTGATACCCGGTGCAACGGCACAGGTTGCTTTCGAGCAGTTCGCGGATTTGCGTCGCCTTCGCGTTGGGGTGCTGCTGGCACAGGCTCACCGCCTCATGACCATGCCCAGCGTGCAGAAGCCGCATTGCGCCGTGTCGCAACCCACGTGGGTGCCGGTGAGCTGAAGGGTTTGAACCAGCAGCGTGTGGGGCGCTGCATCCACGGTCACGGCTTTTCCGTTGACCTTCAACTGGACCTGCATGCCTGTCTCCTGGGGTTGTGGGCGAACGCGAGTGAAACACGCTCGATTGACCGCCGAATTGAGTGATGACCCTCCATTCAATTGAGTGTTTTCAATCATTCTCACTTTGAAAAAAATGGCTTCTTGATGTCCTGTCGATTAAATCGATGATTGGGTTTGAATTGCCATTTTGTCGAATTGCACAAGTTGACTTGCGCATTGCAATGGATGGGGGCAATCGCGGTGTGGCAGGGCTGCCAGCGGGCTGCGCACGGAAAATCTGTTCGAGCAGGGCGCGCACGGGCCTGAGAAAACGGTGTCTCAAACTGAGACTTTTTGAAAGGGCGCCGTTCAATTGCGGGTAAACCCTGAACCCGAAATGCACCCACAACCAAACAATCGTATGAAGAAGCCTGCATAAAGCGTCCCCACGGACAGGCTTCTACCCACACCCGGAGACACTTATGCAAAAAGTCCTACACATCAACCCCGACAAATGCACCGGCTGCCTGCAGTGCGAAATGGCCTGTTCGTTCGAGAACTACGGCACCTACGCCACGTCGAAGTCGCGCATCAAGGTTTTTGACTTCCATCACACCGGCAAGAAGGTTCCCTACACCTGCACGCAGTGCGACGAGGCCTGGTGCCTGCACGCCTGCCCGGTGGAAGCGATCACGGTGGACAAGATGACGGGCGCCAAGGTGGTCAACGAGACCACCTGCGTGGGTTGCAAGGTCTGCACGATCGCCTGCCCCTTCGGCACGATCAACTACGTTCAGGAAACCGGCAAGGTCCAGAAGTGCGACCTGTGCGGTGGTGAGCCGGCCTGCGCCGAAGCCTGCCCGACCGCCGCCATCACCTTCATTGATGCCAACTGGACCGGCATGGACAAGATGAAGCAGTGGGCCGACAAGCTGGGCAACCAGCCTTCAGCAGCCTGAAACCTTGTGGGTCAGACCACTCGCGCAGCGATGTGCTCTGACCCCAAGCCCGAACCCTTGCGGGTCAGACCACTCGCGCAGCGATGTGCTCTGACCCCAACTGATTAACTCAAGGAGCATCAACATGTCATGGGCTGGAAAAATCCTCCGCGTCAACCTGACCGCGGGCACCGTGAAGACCGAAGCGCTGAACACCGAGTGGGCACGTTCCTACATCGGCTCGCGTGGTCTGGGCAGCAAGTACCTGGTGAGCGAGGTTGACCCCAAGGTCGATCCGCTGTCGCCTGAGAACAAGATCATCTGGGCCACCGGCCCGCTGACCGGCACGATGGCCTCCACCGGCGGCCGCTACACCGTCATCACCAAGGGCCCGCTGACCGGTGCCATCGCCTGCTCCAACTCGGGCGGCTACTGGGGAGCCGAACTCAAGATGGCTGGCTGGGACATGATCATCTTCGAGGGCAAGAGCCCGAAGCCGGTCTACCTCTACATCAACGACGACGTGGCCGAGCTGCGCGATGCCGGCCACCTCTGGGGCCAGAGCGTGTGGAAGACCGAAGAAGTCCTCAAGTCGAGCCTGCAGGACCCGCTGGTGCGCGTGTCGAGCATTGGCAAGGCCGGTGAGAACGGCGTGTTGTACGCGGCCGTGGTCAACGACCTGCACCGCGCGGCTGGCCGCTCGGGCGTGGGCGCCGTGATGGGCAGCAAGAACCTCAAGGCCATTGCCGTGCGCGGTACCAAGGGCGTGGGTAACATCCGCGACCCCAAGGCCTTCATGAAGACCACCTTCGAGAAGAAGAAGATCCTGGCCGAGAACGCCGTGACGGGCCAGGGCCTGCCAGCCTACGGCACGCAGGTGCTGATGAACGTGATCAACGAGATCGGCGCGCTGCCCACCCGCAACCACCGCGACGTGCAGTTCGAAGGCGCCAAAGACATCTCGGCCGAGGCCATGGTCACGCCGCGAGAGAGTGACGGCAAGAAGCACCTGGTGACCAACCAGGCCTGTTTCGGTTGCACGATCGCGTGTGGCCGCATCAGCAAGATGGACGAGGGCCACTTCACCGTGGCCAACAAGCCGCAGTACTGGGGTGCCAACGGCGGCCTGGAATACGAGGCGGCCTGGGCACTCGGCGCGGCCAACGGCGTGAACGATCTGGAAGCCCTGCAATACGCCAACCTGCTGTGCAACGAAGAAGGGTTCGATCCCATCAGCTTCGGCGCCACGGTGGGCGCGGTGATGGAGCTCTATGAGATGGGCGTGCTCACGCAAGAGCAACTCGGTATCGACGCGAAGTTCGGCTCGGCGCAAGCACTGGCCCACTTTGCGGAGATCACCGCCAAAGGCGAAGGCTTCGGCAAGGAAATCGGCATGGGCTCGGCCCGCCTGACCAAGAAGTACGGCCATCCGGATCTGTCAATGAGCGTGAAGGGCCAGGAATTCCCGGCCTACGACGGTCGCGCGATCCAGGGCATCGGTCTGGCTTACGCCACCTCCAACCGTGGCGCCTGCCACCTGCGCGGCTACACCATCGCTTCTGAAGTGCTGGGCATCCCGGTCAAGACCGATCCGGTCGAGAGCGAGGGCAAGCCCGAACTGGTGAAGGCGTTCCAGGACGCCACCGCCGCGTTCGACTCGTCGGGCCTGTGCGTGTTCACCACCTTCGCCTGGGGCGTGGCCGATCTGGCGCCGCAACTGCAAGCGGCGTGCAACGAAGAGTTCACCACCGAGGAGCTGGAGAAGATCGGTGAGCGCATCTGGAACATGGAGCGCGAATTCAACAACGCCGCCGGCTTCACCGCCAAGGACGATTCGCTGCCCAAGCGCCTGCTGACCGAAGCCGCCAAGACCGGCGCCTCCAAAGGCATGGTCAGCAAGCTGCCCGAGATGCTGCCCAAGTACTACGCCGCGCGCGGCTGGGACTCCGAGGGACGCCCCACCGCTGAAACCCGGGCTCGCCTGAGCCTGTAAAGCCCAGCCCCGAACAGCCTTGGCCTGAACCCAGGGGGCAGTCACCACGCTGCCCCCTTTCTTTTTTTCGAGGAGACACGACATGCACCACGTCATCCTGGGCGCCGGCCCCGCCGGTGTCATCGCCGCCGAGACCATCCGCAAGCATGCCCCCGCCGACTCCATCACCCTGGTGGGGGACGAGGCCGAGCCACCGTATTCGCGCATGGCCATTCCCTATCTGCTCATCGGCAACGTGAAGGAAACCGGCACCTACCTGCGCAAGAGCCTCACGCACTACACCGACCTGCGCATCAACCAGGTGGCCGGTCGCGCCACCCGGGTGGACACGAAGGCGCGCACCGTCACGCTGGACAACGGCAACACGCTGTCGTTCGACAAGCTGCTGATCGCCACCGGCTCGCACCCGGTGCGCCCCCCGATTCCCGGCATGGATCTGCCCGGCGTGCACCCCTGCTGGACGCTGGAAGATGCGCGCGCCATCATGGCCCTGGCCAAGCCCGGTGCCCGCGTGTTGCAGATGGGTGCGGGCTTCATCGGCTGCATCATCATGGAAGCTCTGGCTGCGCGCGGCGTGGCACTGAGCGTGGTGGAAATGGGCGACCGCATGGTGCCGCGCATGATGGGCCCCACGGCGGGCGGCATGATCCGCGACTGGTGCGAGAAAAAGGGTGTGAAGGTCTTCACCGGCACCAAGGTGGAAGCGATCGAGCGTGCCACCAGCGAGCCTACCGGCATCGTCGGCAAGCTGGCCAGTGCCATGGGACTGGGGTCGTCCGAGCCGGCCAAGGGCTTGCGCGTCAAGCTCTCGGGCGGGCAGACGGTGGAGGCCGATCTGGTGATCAGCGCCACCGGCGTTCGTCCAGCCATCGGCTTCCTGAAGGACTCGGGCATCACCTGCCTGGTGGGGGTGCTCACCGACGAACACCTGCAGACCAATGTGCCGGGCGTCTATGCTGCCGGTGACTGCGCTGAAGCGTTTGACAAGGTCAGCGGCAAGACCATCGTGAGTGCCATCCAGCCCAACGCCGCCGAGCAGGCGCGCGTGGCCGCGCTCAACATGGTGGGTCAGAAAGCCGACCTCAAGGGCGTGACGCAGATCAACGTGCTCGACACGCTGGGCCTCATTTCCACGAGCTTCGGCAACTGGGAGGGTGTGGCCGGTGGCGAACACGCCGAACTCACCGACAAGGCCAGCGGGCGCCACCTGAGCCTGCAGTTCAAAGACGATGTGATGGTGGGCTGCAACTCGGTCGGCTGGACCGAGCATGTTGGCGTGATGCGGGGCCTGGTCGAAGGCCAGGTGAAGCTGGGCGACTGGAAGGACCGCCTGATGCACGACCCGACGAAGTTGATGGACGCCTACCTCGCCAGCGCGCAAGGGCAGGGCCAATGGGCGGGCGCTGCAGATGAGCGTCGGCGCTGAACGATTGGCCCCCACGCTCCGCCGCATCGCGGGTCGCTGCCCCCCAAGGGGGCTGATCCGCCTTGGGGCGGCCCGGCGGCGGATCGTTCTCCGTTGATCACAATCCCTTCCATGAACATCACTTTCAAACTGTTTGCCACCCTCACCGATTACCTGCCTCCCGAAGCCCGGCGCAGCAACCAGGTGTCGCTGGACATCGATCCGGCCACACCCATCAGCCAGATCATCGAGCCTTTTGGTCTGCCACCCAAGCTGGTGCACCTGGTGCTGGTCAACGGCAAGTACATCCAGCCAGACGAGCGCCTGAGCGCCACGTTGGTCGAAGGCGACGTGCTCGCCATTTGGCCGCCGATTGCCGGGGGCTGAAGCGATGCAGTCGCGTTATGAGGAGCGCTTCGAACGCGACATGGGTTGCACCGAGGCCGAGTGGCTGGGCTGGTTGCCAGCGGCGGTGGGGGCGTGCACCTGGCACCGCGAAGGTGCCCACGCCGTGATCGAGGTGCCTCCCGGGCGCCTGGTTCTGAGCTGGGCGCAGCAGCCGCCACGCGTGATCGCGCTCATGCGCATGCCGGTGCTGCGGGTGAACTTCGCCTTCAGTGGCCTGGACGCGGAGCAGCGCTACGCCTTCATGAAGCGCTTCGACCTCTACATGCAGCGCGGCGGCGGCTGAAACCTGGCGTGTCTCCGCGGCCAGACATCACCCGGGACGCGGGCGTTCGGACTGCAGCGATTTGAGCCGGCCACCGCGCAACTCGGCAACGGCCTGGGCGATGGACTGGGCGGCTTGGCGCGTTTCGTCCTGTTCGTTGAGAGCGCGGTCCAGCGCATAGCGGCCGGGTTCACCTGATTCGTTGCATCCAATGCACCGGTCCAGCCGGGCCACAGCGCCTGCGTCGATGAAGCCCATCCAGTCGAGCCAGTCACACAGCGGGCGGCGCGAGCTTTCAATGCCTGCTGCGTCGCCGTGCACCACGACGCCGTAGGCTCGTCCGGCCAGATGCATGGGGCGGCCGAACCCGGCCAATTCCGATGTCTTGGCTGGTGCGGCCTGCCCGCCGCTGTCGGCCCACACCAGGCGGTCGATCATCTGCTTGAGCGGGCCGGGGCTCTGGCACCAGTGGACCGGCGTGATGATCAGCACCGCGTGCGCGGCGGTCCAGCGCTCGCGGATCGTGGCCATCCGGTCGGGTGTCTGGCCCAGCCCGTGTTGCGGGTGACAGCTGCAGGGACCGTGGCCCCGTGGCATGGCCGTGGACATGCAGTCCTTGCCGGGATGAAGGTGCAACGGGCATTCCGAAGTGACGAGGCTCAGGTCAAGCACATCGCATTCGATGCCGATGGTCTCCAGTGTCTCGCGCGCAATGTGTGTGAGGCGGGCGCTCTGCGCGTTCTCGTCGGGGCAGGTGCCGTTGTCGGGCATTGCGCCGCACACCAGCAGCACGCGGGTGGGGGAGGACACCTGGGGGGCGCGGAAGTGGCTCATGGCGGTGGGTGCGGTTCGCAAGGGCACCAATGTGGCCGAGTCGCGCGCCGGTGTCTGTTCGCTGGCGCACCTGCTGCATCGCGGGGGGTTGAGCGTCAGGCCAGTGTTTTGAGGCCCAACCAGGTGAGCAACAGCGAGCCGATCAGGTGCAGCCCGGCCACCCCGCTGGCCATCACGACGCGGCCTTGTTGCAGCAGCGTCACCACCTCGGCCGAGAAGGTGGAGAAGGTGGTGAGTGCACCCAGCAGACCGGTGATGATGGCCAGGCGCCACACCGGATCGAGTTGCGGCTGGGTGTTGAAGAACGCCACCGACAGCCCGATGGCGTAGGCCCCGATCCAGTTGGCGGCCAGCGTGCCCCAGGGCAGCAGCGAGCCGGGTGTCGTGAGCCACAGGCCCAGGCGCCACCGCGCCAGCGCGCCCACGCAGGCGCCCAGGCAGATGGCAATGACGCTGGGCAGGGTGTTCATGGCGTGGCTTTCTGACATGCCGTTCGCCCTGAGCTTGTCGAAGGGCTCGCGAGGTTTCGTGGTGGGGCTTCGACAGGCTCAGCCCGAACGGAGATGCAGGTCAGAAGGGTGGGCCTTCGTCGTCTCCGTCAGCAGTCACGGCAGCGGGCTGAGCTGCAGAGGGTGCGTCGCCCGCGGGCGCGGCACCGAACGCCATCTCGCCGCCCAGCGCCTCGACGAGTTCGGGTAACAGCTTCTGCAGTTCGCCAGTGGAGAGGGCCACGTCTGCATCAAAGCCGTTCTCGCCTTCGTCCGGGCGGCCGTCGAACACACCTTCGAGGAAGTTGATCTTCTTCAACTGCAGCGACTCGGTGAGCACGAAGCCGATGCGGCCTTCCCAGCTCAGCGCCAGGCGCGTGGGCAGTTTGCCTTCGGTGATGTGCTGGCGCACCTCGTCGGTGGCGAGGTTGTGGCGGGTGAATTTCACCGACGACTTTTCTTCGTCGCCCGATTTCAGTTCGCACTCGCGCTCCACCGCGAAGCCGCCCGGCCATTCGTCGGGCGTGGTGGCCGAGAGCCATTGCGTCATGGCGGTTTGCGGCGTCACGGCGGTCTGCAGCAGTGTGATGACCAGGCCGTCGAAGGCGCGCACCAGGGCGGTCACGACCTCGTCGATCTTGCCCTGGCTGCTGGCATCGGTCACGAGCCAGCCGGCCTCCAGGTCGAGCCAGATCCACACGTTCATCTGGCGTGCAAACGCCTGCGGGAGCAGGGCCAGCAGCGCGTCTTCGCGCAGCGCCTTGGTTTCCTTCTTGCCGGGCTTGCGGCCGGTGGTGGCCTCGATGTGGTCGGCCTCTTCCTGCGCCTTCTTTTTCACCACCGAGCCGGGCACGCCCTTGGTCTCGATCTGTAGTTTGAGGATGCGCTGGCCGGCGACCGATTCCACCAGCGGGCCATGGGCCTCGCCACGCGGCTCGACCCAGCCGACCGACTTGTCCTGCGTGGCACCGCAGGGCTTGAAGCGGGCCGCGTCGAGGGCGGCCTCCATGTCTGCCACCGTTGCCGTCCAGCCGGGGGCAATGCGGTAGATCGTCACATTCTTGAACACGGGATTCCTCTGAAAAAAGCAAACCGCCGCACAAGGGCGGCGGGGAAGTGTCAGTGTAGAGGATGCGGCTTGGCCCTCCGGCTACAACTCCTTGCCCATCACCAGGTTGGGCAGCACGGTGACGATGCCGGGGAACAGCGTGATGAGCGCAATGGCCAGGATCATGCAGGCGAAGAAGGGCAAGGTGACGCGCGCGATGCGGTTGCTGTCGATGCCGGTCATGTTCTGCAGCACGAACAGGTTGAAGCCCACCGGCGGCGTGATCTCGGCAATCTCGATCAGCATGATGATGAAGATGCCGAACCACACCAGATCGAAGCCCGCCTGCTGGACCATGGGCAGCACCACGGCGCTGGTGAGCACGATCATGCTGATGCCGTCGAGCGCCGCACCCAGCACGAGATACACCACCACCAGCACCGCGATCAGCCCGTAGGGCGAGGGATTCAGAGCCTGCACCATCTCGGCAAGTTCGCGCGGAATACCGGTGAAGGCCATGGTCTTGGTGAGAAAGGCTGCGCCCGCCAGGATGAACATGATCATGCAGCTGACCCGCGTGGCGCCGGTCAGGCCTTCCCAGAAGTTGCGCCATGTCAGTTGCCTGCTGGCCGCAGCGATCAGCAATGCTCCCAGCACGCCATAGGCCGCGCATTCAGTGGCGGTGGCGATGCCCGAGACCAGCACCCAGACGATGAAGACGATGAGCAGACCGCAGGGAATGAGGCTGCCCGAGCGTCGCATTTTCTCGGCGAAGGTGGTGGGCGCTTCGGGCGGCGGCACCTTGTCAGGATTGCGCAGGCTCCACCACACGATGTAGCCCGAAAACAATCCCATCAACAGAAAGCCCGGCAGGAAGCCAGCCAGGAAAAGGCGGATCACGCTGGCGTCGGCGGCCACGGCGTAGACCACCATGGTGATCGACGGTGGAATCAGGATGCCCAGACCACCGGCGGCGGCGAGTGATCCCAAGGCGAGGTTGCGGTCGTACCCGCGCTTCTCCAGCTCCGGCAGCGCGACCTTGGCGATGGTGGCGCAGGTGGCGGCGGAGGAGCCCGAGACCGAGCCGAAGATGCCGCAGCCCAGCACGGTGGTGTGCATCAGGCGGCCGGGCACGCGCGAGAGCCACGGCGACAGGCCATCGAACATCTGCTCGGACAAACGGGTGCGGTAGAGCACTTCGCCCATCCAGATGAACAGCGGCAAGGCCGCCAGTTCCCAGCTGGCCGTGGTCTCCCAGAATGCCGAGAAGAGGTTCTTGCCCGGCAACGTGGTGGTGAAGAAGGCCTGACCCACCCAGCCGACGATGGCCAGCGTCATGGCGATCCAGACGCCGCCGCCCAGCATGAGCAACATGATGAAGAGCAGCAGGGCACCGATTTCAAGCAGGCCCATTCAGAGCTCCTCCGAAAAGTCACCGCGCGCGTGTCGCTCTTCGACACGGGTCACATAGGTCGGCCGCTGGCCGCGCAGCACGCCCACGCATTCGTCGAGCGCCGCGATCACCAGGATGGCCGAACCCACCACGAAGCTCATCTGCGGGATCCAGATGGGAATGGCCACCATGTTGCCCGCGATGTCGTTGAACGCCCAGCTTTCGTAGGTGAACATGGCCGCCCAGTAGCCCAGGTAGGCAATCGTCACGGTGGCCACCGCCAGCGCGATCACCTCCATCCAGCGGCGCACGGCCGGGCTCGCCCATTCCAGCACCAGGGTGACCCGCACGAAGTCACCGTTGCGAAAGCTGTAGGCCATGCCGAGGAACGCGGCGGCGGCGCACAGCCAGGCCACGACATCGTTCACCCACGACACCCGCCACTCAAACAGGCGCCCTGCGGAGGCCCAGAGCATCAGGATCAGGATGCCCAGCACACACAGGGCGGCCAGGCCACCGCCAAGCGCGTACAAGCCATCCAGCGCGCGCCGCAGGGGGCTGCGCGCCGGGGAGTCGACGGAGGTCATGCCGGGTCAGCGGTTGAGGCTGTCAACGAGGGATTTGCCCTCGGCACCGGCCTTATCCTGCCATTCCTTCAGCATCGTGTCGCCCACCGCCTTGAGATCGGCTTTCAGTTGAGGTGATGGCGGCAGGATGTTCATGCCGCGGGCCTTGAGCGTGGCCAGGGTGTCGGTGTTGACCTTTTGTGAGGCTTCCCATCCGCGGGCTTCGGCATCGGCTCCAGCCTTGAGCAAGGCGTCCTGCGTCGGCTTGTCCAGCGCTTCAAATGCCTTGCGGTTCACCAGCACGGCGTTCTTGGGCAGCCATGCCTGCACGTCGTAGTAGTAAGACAGGTGTTCGTAGAGCTTGCTGTCCACACCGGTGGCGCCCGAAGTCATGTTGGTTTCAACCACCCCGGTGGCCAGCGCCTGCGACAACTCGGCAGCCTGCACGGTGACGGGCTGGGCGCCGACCAGGTCGGCGATGCGCGCTGTCGAAGGGCTGTAGGCGCGCCACTTGCTGCCCTTGAGGTCGGCGGCGCTGTTGATCGGCTTCTTGCTGTAAAGCCCCTGGGGCGGCCAGGCCACGGCGTAGAGCAACATCATTCCTTGCTCCGCAAGCTTCTTCTCCATGATGGGTCGCTGAGCCTTGTAGAGCTTCATCGATTCGGCATAGCTGTCGGCCAGGAAGGGCAGGCCATCGGCCCCGAACATCTGCCACTCGTTCTGGTAGTTGGCGAGAAGGATCTCGCCGATCTGGGCCTGTCCGCCCTGCACTGCTCGCTTGATTTCGGGAGCCTTGAACAGCGACGCGCCGGGGTGCACCGTGATCTTGAGTTTGCCGCTGGTGGCCTTGTCCACGTCGTTGGCAAATGCCGTCAAATTGACGGTGTGGAAGTTGCTGGCCGGGTAGGCAGCAGGCAAGTCCCATTTGGTTTGCGCGTGGGCTGCGGTGCCCAGAACCAGGGCGGCGACAAGCATGCCAAATTGGTGCTTCATGATTTCTCCGGGACAATGAATGGATGAATCGGATCACCAGCATAAATGCAAATACCGGGCCAGTCGCTCGGGTATTTCCCCCTGAGCCAACTTCATGAACCTGCGATTTGTTGAGGCGTTTTACTGGGTAGCCTCGCTCAAAAGCGTCACGCGTGCGGCCGACAAGTTGTTTCTCACGCAGTCAGCCATGTCCAGTCGCATCGCAGCGCTGGAGGAGGAACTGGGCGTGTTGTTGCTGGACAGGCGCGACAAGCAGTTTCGCCTGACGGTGGCTGGAACGCGCTTCTTCACCTATGCCCAGCGGTTGCTGGAACTGCAGCGTGAGGTGAAGGCCGAGATGGGGTCGGGGGCGGCACTGGCGGTGTCTCTGCGCATCCGCGCCATCGAATCGGTGCTGCATTCCTGGTTGATCCCGTGGATCGAGAAACTGCGCGCTGACCACCCAGCGCTGGCACTTGAACTCACCGTGGAAACCACACCCATCCTCGTGGAGCAGGTGCAACGCGGCACACAGGACATCGTGTTTGCCGCCTTGCCCGCAGCAGCCGATGGCGTGCGCAGTCGAACGCTGCCGCCAATGGAAATGGTGTTCATGGGCCACACGCAATTGCATCGCAAGCGCCGCTACGCCTTGAGCGAATTGGCTGAACTGGAACTGTTGACGTTCCAACGCGGATCGCATCCTCATGTCGCGCTGATCGACCTGTTCCGACAGGAGGGCGTGGAGCCCGGTCGGGTGCACACCATCTCATCGATCTCGGCCATGGTGCAACTGGTACAAGGCGGCTTTGGCGTGGCCACGCTGCCGCTCTACGCGGTGCAGCGCATGCAGAACTATCCAGATCTGCGTCCACTGGCATGCGACAGCGCATTGCAGCCACTGCCGATCCACGCCAGCTATCGAACAGATCCCACAACGAGCGCTGTGGAGACGGTGGTGCAGTCCGCGCTGGCCTTCGTTGATGCGCAGTTTGGCACCAAGACACACGCTGGGCGTGCACCAATAAAGCGAGTTCTGCCCCGTTCCTGAGCATTGACAAAATCGATTAGCTAAGCGAAAAATTTTGAGTTTGAACTCCCGCTGATCGCCCTCCACAATCCGCCCATCGTCATCACGGTGACATGCAACGGCAACAGGAGACGCGGTGGATTCAGCTTCCCAACACGCAGTGGATGTGTTCGGCCCAGACGGTCTGCAGAACGCTTCGCATGTGCGTAGCCTCATCCGCCAGGGTCGTTGGAGCTCCCATACCAGCGGCCTGGCCGACGAGCACGTGCAGGGCAATGTGGTCATCCTTCCAGAGTCATTGGCTGTCGACTTCCTTCGTTTCTGTCAACGCAATCCCAAGCCCTGCCCGTTGCTGGCGGTGTCCGAGCCAGGCGATCGTCGGGTGCCGATGCTGGGTTCTGACATCGACATTTGCTCTGACCTGCCGCGCTACCGTGTCTGGCGCCATGGCGAGCTGATCGACGAGCCCACAGACATCACGAACCTCTGGCGCGAAGACCTGGTGAGTTTTGTGATCGGCTGCTCGTTCTCCTTTGAGCAGGCGCTGTTGGCGGCGGGGCTTCCGCTGCGCCACGTTGAGCAAGGGCGCAACGTTGCGATGTACCAAACCAACATTTCCACCGAAGCGGCTGGACTTTTCGGTGGCCCACTCGTGGTGTCCATGCGGCCCATGAAGGCTGCTGACGCCATCCGGGCTGTACAGGTGACATCTCGCTTTCCCAGCGTCCACGGGGCACCGGTGCACATCGGTGATCCGTCCCAGATCGGCATTCACGACCTCTCGCGGCCCGACTATGGCGATGCGGTGGACGTGATGCCCGATGAGCTGCCTGTGTTCTGGGCTTGCGGCGTCACACCGCAAGCCGCGATCCAGCAGGCCCGCCCCGCGTTCTGCATCACCCACGCCCCAGGTGCGATGCTGATCACCGACCTTCTCAACCACCAGTTAGCTAGTTTTTGAACCAGGAGCCAACGATGAAAAAGATGTTGTTCAGCCTTTCCTTGATCGCCGCCGCCGGCGCCGCTTCGGCTCAGACCACCAAATGGGATTTGCCGTCAGGCTATGGGCCCAATACCTTCCAGGTGCAAAACCTCGCGCAATTTGCGGAAGACGTCGACAAGGCCACCGCAGGCAAGCTCAAGATCACGGTGCACCCGAATGCATCTTTGTTCAAAGCCAATGAAATCAAGCGTGCCGTCCAGTCGGCGCAGGTACCGGCAGGCGAGTTCATTCTCTCGGGCGCGTCCAATGAGGCGCCTGTCTTCGGCGTGGACTCCATTCCCTTCCTCGCGACCAGCTATGTTGAATCGCGGCGCCTCGATGCTGCTTCGCGTCCCTTGCTGGTCAAGACGCTGAACGCGCAGGGCATGAAGCTGCTCTACACCGTGGCCTGGCCACCCCAAAGTCTGTACTCCACCAAGCCCGTGAGCGCGCTCAAGGACCTCAAGGGCACCAAGATGCGTGCATACAACCCTGCAACGTCATTCATCGCCACCGCCGTTGGCGCTCAGCCGGTCACCATCCAGTTGGCTGAATTGCCGGCTGCGCTGGCGACGGGCGGCGTGGACAATTTTCTGACCTCCAGCGCCAGCGGTGTGGA
This sequence comes from Hydrogenophaga sp. PBL-H3, assembly GCF_010104355.1. Lineage (NCBI taxonomy): Bacteria > Pseudomonadati > Pseudomonadota > Betaproteobacteria > Burkholderiales > Comamonadaceae > Hydrogenophaga > Hydrogenophaga sp. PBL-H3. The sequence goes on along the minus strand of NZ_CP044972.1, from coordinate 3,069,040 downwards.
CAGCAAGCTTTATGAAGGCGCCAAACACTTCTACGCTGTGGCCGCCTGGCTGCCGCGCAACGCTGTCGTCGTGAACCAGAAATTGTTTGATGGACTTGACAAACCCACCCAGGATGCTGTGCTTCAGATGGCGGCGGTTGCCGAGCAGCGCGGTTGGGCCACCAGTGAACGCAAAGATGGTGAGTACATCAAAGAGTTGACGGACAAGGGGATGAAGGTCGATGCGTCCGCTGACGGTCTCAAGAAAGAGCTCAAGACCATTGGCGAACGCATGACAGCCGACTGGATCAAGCTCGCCGGCGAGGACGGCAAAGCCGTGATCGACGCTTACCAGCAAAAGTGATCCGGCCATGAACTCAAGTACCGTTGCCGAGACCGGACAGCACGCCACCAACCGCACGCCCATCCTGCGGCGCGCGCTGGACAACGCCTATCGATGGGCGGGGGCGCTGGGTGCAACCTGCGTTGCGTTGATCTGCGTTCTGATGATCGTGCAAACGTTGGGACGTCACTTTGGCTTTCCGACGGGGGCCATCAACGATGTGGTGGCGTGGCTGTGCGCGGCAGCGGCCTTTCTCACCATGGCGCATGCGTTCAAGCATGGCGACTTTGTGCGGGTCACCCTGGTGTTGGAGAAGGTGTCGCCTGCCACCCGTCAGCGGCTTGAGTTCATGTGCTTGGCGGTGGCCGCAGTCGCCGTTGCCTATCTCGCCTGGTGGGCCTGTCGATTCACCTACGAGAGCTGGCAGTTCAACGAACTTGCACAGGGCTTGTGGGCTGTCCCGATCTGGATTCCCCAGATGAGCTTTGCGTTGGGTTCGTTGCTGTTTCTGGTGGCGGTCCTTGATGAATTGGTCATTGTGGCCCGTGGCCACGTACCCACCTTTGTGCGACTGGTGCAAGAGCGCCACGCCAAAGGCGATTTTTCTTCAGATCTTTGAAAGAGCGCAGCCATGGACATCCTTGCCATTGGTGGATTTCTCCTGTTCCTGATGTTGTTGTTGCTGTCTGGTGGTGTGTGGATCGCGATGACTCTCGCCATTTGCGGCTGGGTGGGGCAGGCGTTTTTCACCAGCAGCCAGCCGGGTCTCAATCTCTTCTCGGCGTTCTGGGAGAGCACAGCGAGTTGGGAGTTGGCCGCCTTGCCGCTCTTCATCTGGATGGGTGAGATCCTGTTTCGCACCAAACTCAGCGAAGAGATGTTCTCGGGGCTGGCACCCTGGTTGAATCGTGTACCGGGTCGCTTGTTTCACACAACCATCCTGGGTTGCGGCATCTTCGGTTCGGTGTCGGGGTCTTCGGCGGCCACGTGTGCGACCATTGCCAAAGTGTCCCTCCCGGAGTTGCAAAAGCGCGGCTACAACGAGAGCATCGCGATCGGTTCGCTGGCCACAGCGGGAACGTTGGGGATCCTGATTCCACCTTCCATCACCATGGTCGTGTATGCGGTCGCAGCCGATGCATCGATCATCCGCATCTTCTTGGCGGGCTTCCTGCCTGGCCTGCTGCTCATGGGCTTGTTTTCAGGCTATATCGCATGGTGGGCACTGCGCAACAAGGACCAGATGCCCCCCCATGAGAAGGTCACCACCTTCCGCGAGAAGCTCCATTTGTCGCGCAATCTCGTGCCCTGTGCCTTGTTGATTGTGTTCATCTGCTGGTCACTTGTGGCGGGCTGGGCAACTGCGACGGAGTGTGCCGCGTACGGCGTGGTGGGGGCATTGGCGCTGGCTGCCTGGAGCAGGTCCCTCACGTGGACCAACTTCACAGAGAGTCTGGGAGGGGCGACGCGCACCAGCTGCATGATCATGTTCATCCTTGCTGGTGCGGCGTTCTTGACCAAGACCATGGCCTTTACCGGTATTCCGCGTGAACTCGCCGAGTGGGTCGATGCCATGCATCTCTCACCCTACGCGTTGATCGCTTGCCTGGTGGTGGTGTACCTGGTGTTGGGCACGGCGCTGGACGGTATCAGCATGATCGTGCTCACCGCAGCGGTGGTGATGCCCATGATCCAGAAAGCGGGTTTCGATCTGGTCTGGTTCGGCATCTTCGTGATTCTGCTGGTCGAGATTGCCGAGGTAACCCCACCCGTGGGCTTCAACCTGTTTGTGTTGCAGAACATGACTGGCAAGGACAGTACCTTGATTGCCAAGGCGGCTATTCCCTTCTTCTTCTGTCTCGTTGCCTGCATCGCCTTGATCACGGTGTTTCCTCAGATCGTTACCGCAGTTCCCGACGCCTTGATGGGCGTGGCGAAATGATGCGAACTGGGTCAATCATGATCGCGTTGCCAGACCTGCATCGCTGAGAGCACTCCATGAAAATTCAATGTGCGGCGGCTGCATTCGCAGTCGCGTTGGCGCAGCCATGCCCAGCGCAGCAAGAAATCACATGGCAACTGGCCACCGGTTACCGTGCGGACTCGTTTCACACGCAGAACATCGTGCAGTTTGCCGGTGATGTAGAACAGGCAACGGCGGGTTTGCTGCGCATTGAGGTGCGTCCCAACAACACGATGTTCAAGCTCGGCGAAATTCGCCAGGCAGTGCAGGAGGGCAAGGTGCAGGCCGGGGAGACCATCATGACCAGCATGGTGGGTGAGATCCCGATTGCGGGTGCAGATGCCATTCCCTTCGTGGTTCATAGCTATGGCGATGCTCGCCGGCTCTGGAATATTCAGCGACCTCTGGTCGAGAGGCACCTTGCGTCGCGAGGGCTAAGACCTTTGTACGTTGTGCCCTGGCCACCACAGGGTTTGTTCACCACGCATCCGGTGCGCTCCGGGGTCGACTTCAGGGGTACGCGCATGCGCACCTACAACCAGTCCACCGTGCGTATCGCCGAGATGCTGGGGGCTTCGCCGGTGGACGTGCCCATGGTGGAGATCAATCAGGCTCTTGCCAGCCGAAAGGTTGACAGCATGATCACCTCGGCAGTTACCGGCGTGGAAAACCGTGTGTGGGATCAGATTGCCTTCTACTACGGCATCAACGCATGGTTCCCCAAAAACATCGTGTTCGTCAATGCCAAGGCATTTGATGCCTTGCCAGCCACAGCCCGCGAAGCAGTCACCCAGGCTGCGGCGCGCGCGGAGAGACGTGGCTGGGCGCTGAGCGAGACCGTGGCCAACGAATCCACCCAGGAGTTGCAGCGCCACGGCATGAAGGTTGGCCGCATACCAGCCGAATTCGAGGCTGAACTCAAGCGTCTGGGTGAAAAGTTTTCTCGCGAATGGGTGAAGTCGGTGGGCAGCGAGGCCAACCTGATCTTTGTCCCTTACTACCTTCAACGTTAAAGTCCAAAAATCATGCAAGACAACACCTCTCCACTGGGCAACCGCTGGCAATTCTGGATCGACCGAGGAGGCACCTTCACCGACATCGTCGCCAAGAAGCCCGACGGCTCACTCATCACCCACAAGCTGCTGTCTGAGAACCCAGAGCAGTACCGTGACGCGGCTGTGGCAGGCATTCGCTATTTGCTGGGTTTGAGGTCTGGCGAGCCCGTGACACCTGCGCTCGTGGAGTGCGTGAAGATGGGAACTACCGTGGCCACCAATGCCCTGCTGGAGCGAAAAGGTGAGCCCACGCTGCTTGTGACCACGCGTGGCTTTCGCGATGCGCTGCGCATCGCGTATCAAAACCGCCCGCGTCTGTTCGATCGCCGCATCGTCTTGCCCGAGCTGCTGTACAGCGAAGTCATTGAAGCCGAAGAGCGCATCAGTGCGCACGGCGATGTTCTGCAGTCGCTGAATGAGGCGGCATTGCGAACTGAACTGCTGTCGGCTTATGCAGGTGGCCTGCGCAGCGTGGCCATTGTGTTCATGCATGGTTACCGTTTTATTGCGCATGAGCAGGCAGCCAGCCGTATCGCGCGTGATGTCGGCTTCACACAGGTGAGTACCTCGCATGGGACCAGCCCCATGATGAAGTTCGTCAGCCGCGGCGATACGACGGTGGTCGACGCCTACCTCTCGCCCATCCTCAGACGCTATGTGGAGCAGGTGGCCGGCGAGATGCCAGGTGTCAAGCTGTTCTTCATGCAGTCTTCCGGTGGGTTGACCGACGCGCGTGCCTTTAATGGGAAGGACGCCATCCTCTCAGGCCCGGCCGGTGGCATCGTGGGCATGGCCCGCACAGCTGGCCTGGCGGGGCAGGACAAGGTGATCGGCTTTGACATGGGAGGTACGTCCACCGACGTTTCACACTACGCGGGGGAATTCGAGCGCGAGTTTGAAACCCAGGTGGCGGGCGTTCGCATGCGAGCGCCCATGATGAGCATCCACACGGTGGCCGCTGGAGGAGGGTCCATCCTGTCTTTCGACGGTGCGCGCTTCCGCGTTGGCCCCGAGAGCGCAGGCGCCAACCCCGGGCCCGCCAGCTACCGCCGCGGAGGCCCCCTGGCGGTAACCGATGCAAACGTGATGACAGGGAAGATCCAGCCGCGCCACTTCCCCAGAGTCTTCGGTCCCAAGGCCGACGAGGCGTTGAGCCTGGAAGCCGTCCAGGCGCGGTTCGGCGAGTTGGCCACGCAGACCGGGCGACCTCCCGAAGAGGTGGCGGAGGGCTTCATCAACATCGCGGTCCAACAGATGGCCAACGCGATCAAGAAGATTTCTGTTGCCCGCGGTTACGACGTCACGCGCTACACGCTGCAATGCTTCGGCGGAGCGGGCGGGCAACACGCCTGCCTGGTTGCTGATGCATTGGGCATGACGCGCGTCTTTGTACATCCGCTCGCCGGTGTGCTCAGCGCCTACGGCATGGGGCTGGCCGATCAAAACGTGATTCGTGAGCAGGCGGTGGAGTTACCGCTGGCGGTTACCTCCCTGCCTCTGATCGCTGAAAAGCTCGACGCGTTGGGCGCGGTGGCGCAAGCGGAGCTGGAGCGCCAGCAGGTGAACGCGGGTGAAGCCAAAGTGCACTACCGGGTGCATGTGCGCTACGAAGGTAGCGATGCTGCGCTGGTCGTGCCATTCGGGGACCTCGCCACGATCCAGGCTGGCTTTGAGGCCGCCTACCGCCAACGTTTCGCTTTCCTGATGCAGGGCAAGCGCCTGGTGGTGGAAGCGGTTTCAGTGGAGGCGGTGGTGGCTGGCGATGCGCCCGACGAACCTCGCTTCGAGACGCATGAGCCTCGCGAAGTCCCGCGGCGTGAGACCGTGCGGATGTACTCGGGAGGCCAATGGTTGGATGCCGCACTGGTGGTGCGCGAGGATTTGCGCCCGGGTGACGTGATTCCGGGTCCCGCGATCATTGCCGAGAAGAATGCAACGACGGTGGTGGAGCCCGGTTGGGAGGCTGTTCTGACCGCACTTGATCACCTCGTTCTGGACCGCCGTGTGCCGCGCACGGTGACTTACGCCGTGGGCACCACGGTAGATCCCGTTTTGCTGGAGGTGTTCAACAACCTGTTCATGAACATCGCCGAGCAGATGGGGCTGCAACTGCAGAACACGGCCTACTCGGTCAATATCAAGGAACGACTTGACTTCTCGTGCGCGTTGTTCGATGCCGAGGGAAACCTGATCGCCAATGCGCCGCACATGCCTGTGCACCTGGGCTCCATGGGCGAGAGCATCAAGACTGTGATACGGGAGAACTCCGGCACGATGCAGCGTGGTGATGTGTACGCGCTCAATGACCCCTACCATGGAGGCACCCATCTGCCAGATGTGACCGTGATCACGCCTGTGTACCTCGGGAACAAGCCCACGTTTTTCGTGGGCTCGCGCGGCCACCACGCCGATATTGGCGGTACCACACCAGGCTCCATGCCACCGTTCTCCACGCGCATTGAACAGGAAGGCGTGCAGATCAATAACGTGAAGCTGGTTGACCGTGGCGTTCTGCTCGAAGCCGAGATGGTGGCGTTGTTGCAAAGCGGAGAGTTCCCATCTCGCAACCCGCAGCAGAACATGGCCGATCTCAAGGCCCAGATCGCCGCCAACGAGAAGGGCGTGCAGGAGCTGCGAAAGATGGTCGAACAGTTCGGCCTGGACGTGGTGCAAGCCTACATGCGCCATGTGCAGGACAACGCCGAAGAATCGGTGCGACGCGTGATCACGCGACTCAAAGACGGCACTTTCACCTTGCCGCTGGACAACGGCGCGCAGATTCAGGTGTCGGTGCGGGTGGATTCCGCGCAACGCAGCGCGGAGATTGACTTCACTGGAACGTCGACCCAGCAACTGAACAATTTCAACGCCCCCACTGCAGTGTGCATGGCCGCTGTGCTCTACGTGTTTCGCACATTGGTTGATGACGATATCCCGCTCAACGCCGGATGCCTCAAGCCGCTGAAGGTGATCATCCCTGAAGGCTCCATGCTCAACCCCAACCCGCCGGCTTCGGTGGTGGCTGGGAACGTTGAAACTTCCAGCTGCATTACCAATGCCTTGTATGGTGCCCTGGGTGTGATGGCGGCGAGCCAATGCACCATGAACAACTTCACCTTCGGCAATGCGGCCCACCAGTACTACGAAACGATCTCGGGCGGCAGTGGCGCTGGGGATGGTTTTGAGGGCACGAGCGTGGTGCAGACCCACATGACCAACTCGCGCCTGACCGACCCCGAAGTGCTGGAATTCCGCTTTCCGGTCAGATTGGAAAGCTATGAAATCCGCAATGGCTCGGGTGGTGTTGGCCAATGGCACGGTGGTCACGGAGGGGTGCGGCGCGTTTGTTTCCTCGAAGACATGACGGCCAGCATCCTGTCCAACGGTCGCCTTCACGGTGCTTTTGGCATGGCTGGCGGCCGTGCCGGCCAAGTGGGCATCAACCGCGTGATGCGCGCTGATGGGAGCATCGAGGAACTGGGTCACATCGGCCAGGCCGAGATGAAGCCCGGCGACATATTCGAGATTCACACGCCGGGTGGTGGGGGCTACGGAACACTGCTGTAGGTCCGAAGCTTGGTGCAGTGGCGCAGGGCAGCTGCGGAGCTGTCTCTGTCATACCTCGGATGTTGCCCTTCCCTGGACAGGGACGCAGCGCAGGCGCGGCGCGGGGGCGTCAAAGCTCTTCGACTCGGCGCGCGGGGTAACTGTCCCAAGTCTGGCAGCCAGGGCATTGCCAGAAATGCTGGCGTGCTTCGAAGCCGCAGGCTGCGCATCGATACCGCCGCAACGGCGCGCTGGCTTGCTCCAGCGCCTGCTGCACCCTCGCTTGCGCACGCTCGCTAGACAGAGTCTCTCCCGCCAACCACTGCGCGGTGATGACCAGCGAGGGCTCGCGTTCGAGGTGACTGAGGTAGCGGTTGCGCACCGCCTCAGGATCAAGGCTCAGACTGGCCAATGCTTGGGTGATGTCGATAGACGGCGCACGCTCGTGGCTTGCCTGCAGGACCTCCAGCGCTTCTGCCTGGCGTCCGGTCTGGCGCGCCAGGTCGGCGAGTGCTTGAGCCGCCAGCGGCAGCCCTTGTGGCGCATGCTGGTTGAGGCGCAGCAGGGCTTCCATTGCGCCCGCCACGTCGCCAGCCTGTACTTTCAGTGTCGACAATGCCATCCACCCACGCGCAAGCTGTGGGGCGCACTGTATGGCTTCTTCCAGCAGGCGCAATGCTTGAGCACGATCGTTACTCCGTTGGGCGATATCGGCCTCTTCACAAAGATAGTGTGCCAACCGCGTGGAGAAGCTGCCTTGATCGGCGGCCTCCAGCCGTTGGGCGATCTGCTTGGCCCGCGGCCAGTCGCGTGAACGTTCGTAGATGCCCAGCAATGCCAACAAGGCTTCGCCCTCGAAAGCCGAACCCTGTAGTTTGTTGAGCGCAGCCTCGGCGCGGTCCAGCAGTCCCGCCTTGAGGAAGTCCAGGGCCAGAGCATGTTGTGCGCGGTCGCGGTCCTTGTTGGTGATGTCGGCGCGCGAGAGCAAATGCTCGTGCACACGGACGGCGCGGTCATAGTCGCCGCGGCGCCTGAACAGGTTGCCCAGCGCGAAGTGCAACTCCGCTGTGTCAGGATCGCCTTGCACAGCTTCAATGAAGGCGTCGATCGCTTGGTCCTGCTGTTCATTGAGCAGGTGGTTCAGGCCGCGAAAGTAGGCCTTGGGTGCCTGACGACTTTCCATGCGCCATTGGCGGAGATCAAGGCGCGAGGCACCCCAGCCAGCTGCAAATGCCAGGGGAAGGCCCCACAGCAGCCAGGTGAAATCAAAGTCCATGGCGGCGGTCGTTGGGGTCAGGAAAAAGGGTGGAGTCTGCGTCGAATGAGGTACTCGCTGGGGTGGCTGATGCGGCGCCACGCCGCGAGCGTTTGGCCCGCAGCCACAGTGGCAACATGACCAGCACACCCAGGAACACGCCAAGCACGAGTGCGACTAGGATAACGAGCACCAGCGGTGCCTGCCAGCTGGCACCAAAGAACAGGTTGAGCGTCACGCTGTCCTGGTTGTTCAGCGCAAAGGCGAACAACACAAAAAAAATGGCTGCGTTGAGCAGCCACATCAGGTATTTCAAGTCGTCCCCTTTGTGGTGGGACGATTGTAGCGATCAGGTCGCAGCCGAGGCTGCGACCATCACGTCGGTTTCTTGGGTTCGCGCCCGAGAATTTCAGCTGTCTTGGCATCCACTTGCTCGCGCAAGGCCTTGCCCGGCTTGAAATGCGGTACACGCTTTTCAGGAATCATCACGCTTTCACCAGAACGCGGGTTGCGTCCCACGCGGGGGGATCTGCGATTGACCGAAAAACTGCCGAAACCGCGGATCTCGATTCGGTGGCCTTTGACCAGTGCATCACCCATGGCGTCGAGGATGGCCTTGACGGCAAACTCTGCGTCGCGGTGGGTCAGCTGGCCGAATCGGCTGGCCAACGCTTCAACGAGGTCGCTGCGGGTCATGTGTTCGGATTTGGGCTTGGGCATTCAAGGACCGGCACCCAGTCAGGCCACACGCCGTGAGGCGTGCGTTTGACCAAAGTGCCAGCAATTGTGCTTAGCCGTTGTTGTTGTCCAGCTTGGCGCGCAGCAGGGCGCCCAGGCTGGTGGTGCCGGCACTTTCGCGCGAGGACTGCTGGCTCAGGGTCGCCATGGCTTCCTGCTGGTCAGCGGCGTCCTTGGCCTTGATGGACAACTGGATGTTGCGTGTCTTGCGGTCGATGTTCACCACCACGGTGGTGACTTCGTCGCCTTCTTTCAACATGTTGCGTGCATCTTCCACACGATCACGGCTGATTTCGCTGGCGCGCAGATAGCCCAGAACGTCTTCACCCAGGTCGATTTCAGCGCCCTTGGCATCAACGGTCTTGACCTTGCCGGTCACGATGGAGCCCTTGTCATTCACCGACACGAAGGTGGTGAATGGGTCGCCGTCGAGCTGCTTGATGCCCAGGGAGATGCGCTCGCGCTCCACGTCGATGGCCAGCACAATTGCTTCGACTTCCTGGCCCTTCTTGTAATTGCGCACGGCGGCTTCGCCGGTTTCGTTCCACGACAGGTCGGACAGGTGAACCAGGCCATCGATGCCGGCAGCCAGACCCACAAACACGCCGAAGTCGGTTATCGACTTGATCGGGCCTTTGACGCGGTCACCGCGCTTGGTCGCTTCAGCAAACTCGTGCCATGGGTTGGCGCGGCACTGCTTCATGCCCAGCGAGATGCGGCGCTTGTCTTCGTCGATGTCGAGCACCATGACTTCAACTTCGTCGCCCAGCGACACCAGCTTGGATGGCGCAACGTTCTTGTTGGTCCAGTCCATTTCAGACACGTGCACCAGACCTTCGATGCCTGGCTCGAGTTCCACGAACGCGCCGTAGTCGGCGATGTTGGTGATCTTGCCGAACATGCGGGTGCTTTGTGGGTAGCGGCGGGCCACGCCCATCCAGGGGTCGTCGCCCATTTGCTTCAGACCCAGCGAGACGCGGTGCTTCTCGGTGTCGAACTTCAGAATTTTGGCGGTGATTTCCTGGCCGGCCTGCACCACTTCGCTCGGGTGGCGCACGCGACGCCATGCCATGTCGGTGATGTGCAGCAGACCGTCGATGCCACCGAGGTCCACGAACGCACCGTATTCGGTGATGTTCTTGACCACGCCGTGAACGATGGCGCCTTCTTTCAAGGTGTCCATCAGCTTGGCACGCTCTTCGCCCATGGAGGCTTCCACCACCGCGCGGCGGCTCAGCACCACGTTGTTGCGCTTGCGGTCGAGCTTGATGACCTTGAACTCCAGGGTCTTGTTTTCGTAGGGGGTCAGGTCCTTGGTCGGACGGCTGTCGACCAGCGAGCCCGGCAGGAAGGCGCTGATGCCGTTGACCATGACCTTGAGGCCGCCCTTGACCTTGCTGGAGGTCGTGCCGGTGACGAATTCACCCGACTCGAGTGCTTTCTCCAGGGACATCCACGAGGCCAGACGCTTGGCCTTGTCGCGCGACAGCAGGGTGTCGCCGAAACCGTTTTCCACGGAGTCGATGGCCACCGACACGAAGTCACCAACCTGCACTTCGAGTTCACCCAGGTCGTTCTTGAATTCGGCCAGCGGCACGTAGGCTTCCGACTTCAAACCGGCGTTGACCACCACGTGGCTGTGTTCGATGCGAACAACTTCGGCGGTGATGACTTCACCCGAGCGCATCTCGGCGCGTTTCAGGGACTCTTCGAACAGGGCGGCAAAAGATTCAGACATTGAATTTCCTATAACCACTCAGCGTCGGCGCATTCAACCGGTTTGATTCGGTTTGCGCAGGGATCGACGTGTGGGTGGTGTTGACGTTGCGGTGCGAAACACCGCGGGGTTGGTTGAAAAGAACCGTCGGGCATGCGGGCTGGGAGCGCCCGGCTGTGCCGTCAGGGCCGTTTGTAAAACGCTCTCAGTTCCCTGAGAACGCTGTTTTGCCTTGCCACCAGTTCATCACCACTTGCACCGATTGCTCGATGCTCAGTTCAGAGTTGTCCAGTTTCAAGGCATCTTCGGCTGGCTTGAGGGGTGCGTGCATGCGGGATGAGTCCCTCAGGTCACGCGCTTTCAGGTCTGCCAAAAGACTGTCGATGTTAGCAGCAATTCCCTTTGAAATCAATTGCTTATGGCGCCGCTCGGCGCGCTGGTCGGCGGTGGCCGTCAGGAACACCTTCAAGGTCGCGTCCGGGAAGATCACCGTGCCCATGTCGCGCCCATCCGCCACCAGGCCGGGCAGACGCCGGAAGCTCAGTTGAAGGGCGTGCAAGGCGGCTCGCACCGCCTGGTGTTCGGACACCCTGGATGCCATGCCGCCGGTGGATTCCAGGCGGAGCGGGTCGGTGATGTCGCGGCCACCCAGGAACACTTTGTGGTCGCGGAAGGACAGCGGCAGTTGCGCGGCCAGGCGGGCGAGGGCGGGTTCGTCGTCCAGCGGCACGCCCGCGTCCTGCGCTGCGAGCGCCGTTGCCCGGTACAGCGCGCCGGAGTCCAGCAGGTGATACCCCAGACGCTGCGCCACTTCGGAGGCCAACGTGCCTTTGCCGGATGCCGTGGGTCCGTCAATGCAGATGACGGGGATGGCCTGGGCAGGTGTGGTGCACACCTCGAACAAGGTCTCGAAGTAGTCGGGGAACGTCTTGGCCACGCATTTCGGGTCTTCAATGCGCACCGGCAGGCTGGCGGGGTTGAAGGCAGCCAGCGAGAAACACATGGCCACACGGTGATCGTCGTAGGTGTGGATCGATGCTGCTCGCCAGTGCTGCGTGCTCGGCGGTGGGGTGATGCGGATGAAATCGGCGCCTTCTTCCACCGTGGCGCCCAGCTTGCGGCACTCGATGGCCATGGCTGCGATACGGTCGGTTTCCTTGACCCGCCAACTGGCGATGTTGCGCAGGGTGGTGGTGCCGTCGGCATACAGAGCCATCACGGCCAACGTCATGGCCGCATCCGGAATGTGGTTGCAGTCCAGGTCGATGGCTTTGAGTGGCCACGCGCCGCGCTGGATGTGCAGGCGGTTGGCTTCGCCTGCGATCTCGGCGCCCATGAGCCGGGCGGCTTCGACGAACCGGATGTCGCCCTGGATCGAGGCCTGGCCGACGCCCTCGATGGTGATGCCCTTGGTGCTCTTTGCGATGGCGCCCAGCGCAATGAAGTAGCTGGCGGATGAAGCGTCACCTTCCACCGGTATGCGTCCCGGGGAGCGGTAGCGGCTGCCGGCGGGAATGGTGAAGCGTTGCCAGCCGTCGCGTTGCACCGTCACCCCGAACCGCGAAAGCAGATTCAGTGTGATCTCGATGTAAGGACGCGAGATCAGTTCGCCCACGACATCAATGACCACGGCTTGTTGCTGAGCCACCAGCGGCAGGGCCATCAGCAGCGCTGTGAGGAACTGGCTGGACACGTCGCCGCGCACTCGGATGGGTCGGTCGATGAGCAGCGCAAGGGGGGAGCCCGTGCCGAGCTTGAGCGGCGGGTAGCCCTCCTGGCCCAGGCAGTCCACGGCGCAGCCAAGTTGGCGCAGGGCATCCACCAGATCACCAATGGGCCGCTCGTGCATGCGCGCCACACCACTGAGCTCGAACTCGGCACCGTGTGTGGACGCCAGCAGGGCCAGGGCGGCGGTGAGCGGGCGCATGGCGGTGCCGGCGTTGCCCAGAAACAGCCGCGCTTGTCGCACCGGGAGCAAACCGCCCAGGCCACGCACGCGCAAGGCGCCATCGGGCTGTGGCTCGATCTGGCAGCCGAGCTGGCGCAGGGCGTCCAGCATCACTTGCGTGTCGTCGGAGTCCAGCAGGTCGGTTACATCGGTGTGGCCCTCGCTCAGGGCAGCGAGCAGCAACACCCGGTTGGAGATGCTCTTGGAGCCCGGCAAGCGCACGGTGCCGCCGGCGGTGGCCAGTGGGGGAATGTCGAGGAACGGAATGGAGTACATGTGCGGTGACACGAGAACGCCGCAGCGGGCGTCGCTCAGCTCTGGGGCTTGATGGCAGTCATGCGCCAATGGGCGCGCGCACTGCTGGCTTGGTCAATGAGGGTTTCCAGCGCGTCTGGATTGTCGGCATTGATGGCTGTTTCCAACGCATGCAAAGCCCGCTGGAAAAACCGGGATTGCGCCAGGAGTTCTTCGCGGTTGGACATGAGGATGTCCCGCCAGATGGCTGGGTCGCTGGCGGCAATGCGTGTGAAATCACGGAAGCCAGGGCCTGCCAGCGACAGGAAGTCTGCCGCCTGTTGCTGACTCTGGATGCCGTTCATCAGCGCAAACGCAACCAGGTGGGGCAGGTGGCTCACCGCTGCGTAGGCTGCATCGTGCGCCTCGGGCGACATTTGCTTGACGTGGCAACCCAGGGCAGTCCAGACCTTGTTGGCATTGTCCAGTTGTGCCGTGAGCGTGCGCTCGATCGGGGTGAGGATGACCTGGCGTCCGCTGTACAGATCGGGGTCGGCATGCTCCACCCCCGCGAGCTCCTTGCCAGCGATCGGATGCGCGGGCACGAACACGCCCACCTGGTCCTTGAGAACGCGTCGTGCGGCGTCGATCACTTCGCGCTTGGTCGAGCCCACGTCCATGATCAGCACGTCGCCGCGCACCAGATGCCGGATGGCTTTGAAGGTGGCCTCGGTGGCCGAAACGGGTACAGCGAGCAGCACGAGATCCGCGCCCGACACGGCCAGCAGCGCGGAGGGTGCCTCGACGTCGATCACACCCAGCTGGCGTGCCCGCTCGGTGGTGGACGGCGACTTGCTGTAGCCCACCACGCGCTTGACCAGACCGGCGCGCTTGAGGGCCAGCGCGAACGAGCCGCCCATCATTCCGCAGCCGATCAATCCCAGTTGTTCAAACATCATTCGTTCACCGGGTACGCGCCCAGCACCTTGTAGAAAGCGCACAGGCCTTGCAGTTCTTGGAGAGCGGCTGCTACATGAGGCTGCGAGGGATGGCCCGCGATGTCGATGTAGAAGTAGTACTCCCACTGCCCGGACTTCGCTGGCCGTGATTCGAAACGTGTCATCGAAACGCCGTTGTTCTTGAGGGGCACCAGCAGGTCGTGCACCGCGCCTGGCCGGTTGGGTACCGACACCACCAGGCTGGTGCAATCGCGTCCCGACGCGGGTGGCATGGCCAGCGTCTGGGGCAGGGCGATCACGGCAAACCGGGTGCGGTTGTAGGCCTCGTCCTGAATGGCATGCGAGACGATGTGCAGTCCGAACTGGGCCGCGGCGCGTTCACTGGCGATGCCCGCCCAGGCCGGGTTGGTGGCAGCGAGTCGAGCGCCTTCGGCGTTGCTGGAGACGGCTCGCTTCTCGGCCTTGGGCAGGTGCTGCGAGAGCCAGTTCTGGCATTGGGCCAAGGCCTGGGGATGCGCCATGACCACTTCGATGCCGTCCAGCGTGTTGAGCTGGCGCAGCAGGTTGTGACGCACCAGCAGGCTCACTTCGCCCACCACGTGCACGGGCGAGCGCAGGAAAAGATCCAGCGACCGCGCCACCACGCCTTCGGTGGAGTTCTCCATGCCGACCACGCCAAACTGCGCGGTGCCGGCGGCGGTGGCGTGGAAAACCTCATCGAAGTCGGCGCAATAGATCAGGTTGGCCGCGCTACCGAAGAATTCGATGGCGGCCTGTTCGCAGAATGTGCCTTGCGGGCCGAGCACGGCAACGCGCTGCGGCGCCTCCAGCGCGAGGCAGGCCGACATGATTTCGCGCCAGATCGAGGCCACATGTTGGTTCAAAAGCGGGCCCTGGTTGGCGCCCTGGATCTTTTCAATCACCTGGGCCACGCGGTCCGGCCTGAAAAAGGGCGAACCTTCTTGCCGCTTGATGACGCCGACTTCCTCGGCCACGCGCGCACGCTGGTTGAGCAACGAGAGCAACTGCTGGTCCAACGCATCGATCTGGACACGCAGAACTGCCAGGGCATCTGACTGGGTGGGTTGGGTCATGTCTTCGGGTTCTGGGGCCTGGGATCAGGCCCGTGTTTTTTCAAAGTCGTGCATGTATTGCACCAGCGCTTGCACGCCCTCGAGTGGCATCGCGTTGTAGATGCTCGCTCGCATGCCACCCACTGATTTGTGGCCCTTGAGCTGCAACAGCCCCGCGGCCTTCGCGCCCGCCAGAAAGGCATCGTTCAGGGCTTCATCGCGCAGAAAGAATGGAATGTTCATTCGCGAGCGGCAGTTCGGTGCCACCTTGTTCAGATACAAGGTGGATTGGTCGATGAAGTCATACAACAGCGACGCTTTGGCGATGTTGCGTTGCTCCATCGCGGCCACACCGCTCAGATCGCCCTCGGTCTGTCGCTTGAGCCATTGGAAGGTGAGACCCGCCATGTAGATGCTGTAGGTGGGCGGTGTGTTGTACATCGAGGCGTTAGCCGCCACCGTCTTGTAGTCGAATGCGCTGGGACAGACGGACAGGGCGTGACCAAGCAGATCTTCGCGAACGATCACAAGAGTCAGGCCAGCCGGGCCCAGGTTCTTTTGAGCGCCTCCAAAGGCCAGACCCACGCGCGACCAGTCCACCGTTCGTGAGGCCACGTGGGATGAAAAGTCGATCACCAACGGCGCGCTGCTGCCCAGGGCCTTGAGGTTGGGCAATTCATGGAACTCGATGCCGTGGATGGTTTCGTTGCTGCAGATGTGCACGTACTGTGCGTCTGCGCTGAGCTTCCAGGTGGCGGGCAAAGGCAGGGTGGTGTGGCCTGAATCGGCGTTGCTGGCGGCCAGCGCGGGTTGGGCGTAGCGCGCGGCTTCCTTGATGGATTTCTCGCTCCAGCTGCCCGTGACCACAAAATCTGCTTTGCCCCCGCGTGAGAGGTTCAGCGGCACGATGGCGTTCTCGGCCAGTCCGCCGCCCTGCATGAACAAGATGCGGAAATCTGCCGGCACAGCCAGCAGTTCGCGCAGATCGGCTTCGGCTGCCTCGATGATGGCGCTGAACTCCTTGCCGCGGTGGCTCATCTCCATCACGCTCATGCCACTGCCGTGCCAATCGAGCATTTCATCAGCGGCCTGTTGAAGCACCTCGGCAGGCATGGCCGCCGGGCCGGCGGAAAAATTGAAAGGGCGCGCCATCACGCGTCAGTGCCCGGATCGTCGACCTCGTTCGGCTCGGTCGAGTCGTCAAGTTCCGGCACATTGGCATCGTTTTCAACGATGCGCTGCAGCCCCGAGAGTTCAGCGCCTTCGTCCAGTGCAATCAGCGTGACGCCTTGTGTGGCGCGCCCCATCTCCCGGATCTCCGAGACCCGTGTGCGCACCAGCACACCCTTGTCGGTGATCAGCATGATCTCGTCGTCGGTGTGCACCAGCGTCGCAGCCACCACCTTCCCATTGCGCTCGCTCTGCTGTATCGCGATCATGCCCTTGGTGCCTCGACCATGGCGGGTGTACTCGGAGATCGGCGTGCGTTTGCCGTAGCCGTTGATGGTCGCGGTCAACACACTCTGGTGTTCGTCCTCTGCTACCAGCATGGCGATCACGCTTTGGGTCTCTTCGATCATCATGCCGCGCACGCCGCGCGCATTGCGGCCCATCGGGCGAACGTCGTTTTCGTCAAAGCGCACGGCCTTGCCACCGTCGCTGAACAGCATCACATCGTGCTGGCCGTCGGTCAGCGCCGCGCCAATGAGGTAGTCACCTTCGTCCAGGTCAACGGCGATGATGCCGGCCTTGCGCGGGTTGCTGAATTCGTCAAGCGCGGTCTTCTTCACGGTGCCCATGCTGGTGGCCATGAAGACATAGCGGTCCGACGGAAAGCTGCGCATCTCGCCGGTGAGCGGCAGCACCACGTTGATCTTCTCGCCTTCTTGCAGCGGGAACATGTTGACGATGGGCCGGCCGCGCGAACCGCGCGAACCCGCCGGTACTTCCCACACCTTGAGCCAGTACAGGCGGCCTCGGTTGGAGAAGCACAGGATGTAGTCGTGCGTGTTGGCGATGAAGAGCTGGTCGATCCAGTCGTCTTCCTTCGTGGCCGTGGCTTGCTTGCCGCGACCACCGCGTTTCTGCGCCCTGTATTCGGAAAGCGGCTGGCTCTTGATGTAGCCACTGTGGCTCAGCGTCACCACCATGTCGGTGGGTGTGATCAGGTCCTCGGTGGCCAAGTCTTGCGCGTTGTGCTCGATTTCGCTGCGGCGCGCGCCCAGCTTGGTCTGGCCGAACTCCTGCTTCACGATCACCAACTCGTCGCCAATGATCGTGGAGACGCGCTCGGGCTTGGACAGGATGTCAAGCAGATCGTCGATCTCGCCCATGACCTCCTTGTACTCCGCCACGATCTTGTCTTGCTCCAGGCCAGTCAGGCGCTGCAGGCGCATCTGCAGAATTTCTTGCGCCTGCGTTTCTGACAGCCGATACAGGCCGTCTCCGCCCATGCCAAAGGCCTTCTCCAGACCGTCGGGACGGTAGTCGTCGGCGTTGATAACGCCGCCGTCGGCACGCGTGCGGGTGAGCATTTCGCGCACCAGTTGACTGTCCCAGGGGCGGGCCATCAGCTCGGCTTTGGCCACAGGCGGCGTGGGCGATTCCCGGATGATCTTGATGAACTCGTCGATGTTGGCCAGCGCCACAGCGAGACCTTCGAGCACGTGACCACGCTCGCGCGCCTTTCGCAGGTTGAACACCGTACGGCGTGTCACGACCTCGCGGCGGTGCTCGAGGAACACCTGGATCAGGTCCTTCAGATTGCACAGGCGCGGTTGGCCATCGACCAGCGCCACCATGTTGATGCCGAAGGTGTCCTGCAGCTGCGTCTGCTTGTACAGGTTGTTGAGCACCACCTCGGGCACTTCGCCACGCTTGAGCTCGATCACCAGGCGCATGCCCGACTTGTCCGACTCGTCCTGAATGTGGCTGATGCCCTCGATTTTTTTCTCGTGTACGAGCTCGGCAATGCGCTCTTGCAGCGTCTTCTTGTTCACCTGGTACGGCAACTCGTCCACGATGATCGACTGGCGCTGGCCGCGGTCAATGTCTTCAAAATGGCATTTCGCGCGCATCACGACGCGACCGCGACCCGTGCGATAGCCATCCTTCACGCCATTGATGCCATAAATGATGCCCGCCGTGGGAAAGTCGGGCGCCGGAATGATTTCCATCAGCTCATCAATCGACGCGTCCGATTGCTTGAGCAGGTGCAAGCACGCGTCAACCACTTCGTTGAGGTTGTGCGGCGGAATGTTGGTGGCCATGCCGACCGCAATGCCCGACGAGCCATTGACCAGCAGGTTGGGCAGACGCGAGGGCAGTACCAATGGCTCTTTCTCAGAGCCGTCGTAGTTGGGACCGAAGTTGACAGTTTCCTTGTCGATATCGGCCAACATCTCGTGCGAGATTTTCGACAGGCGGATCTCGGTGTATCGCATGGCAGCAGCGTTATCGCCGTCCACCGAGCCGAAGTTGCCCTGGCCATCCACCAGCATGTGACGAAGTGAAAAATCCTGCGCCATTCGCACGATCGTGTCGTACACCGCGCTGTCGCCGTGTGGGTGGTACTTACCAATGACATCGCCGACGATACGAGCCGATTTTTTGTAGGGCCGGTTCCAGTCGTTGTTGAGCTCATGCATGGCGAACAACACGCGCCTGTGTACGGGCTTGAGGCCGTCACGAGCATCGGGAAGTGCGCGCCCGACAATCACGCTCATGGCGTAGTCGAGGTAGCTGCGGCGCATTTCCTCTTCAAGACTGATGGGCAGGGTCTCTTTGGCGAACTGTGTCATGAGCAGGGCTGAAATGCGTCGGGTGGGCCAAAAGGCAACTCGCCATTTTACGGGTGGCACCGGATTGCACCCTTGTGCGCCTATTGTTGTAGCACCACAACGAATGCGGGGGCTGCCGGGATGCAGTCACCGAGGTGCCCGCACCCGCCGGTCTGCCCTATAGCGCTTGTGGCACAATGAAATCCAGCGTTTTGAGTGGTGGTCACTTCAAGCGTCTTTTTTTGTACGCAGATTGTCTGCGGCTTACCAAGAGGAAAACCATGAAAAAACTCAACAAAGTGGCAATGCTGATCGCAACGGCCGCCATGGCAACGGCCGCTGGCGCCCAAACCATCGACAACTGGCGCAATGGCACCAGCGAACTGGTGTGGAAAAACGGTACCAACGAACTGTGCTGGCGCGATGCCAACTGGACGCCTGCAACGGCAGCAGTCGGTTGCGATGGCGCTATCGTTCCTGTGGCTGCCCCAGCACCTGCTCCTGCCGCTGCCCCGGCGCCGGCTCCTGCCGCTGCTCCAGCACCGGCTCCTGCCGCTGCTCCAGCGCCCGCAGCGTCCAAAGTGACCTACGCTGCAGACGCGTTCTTCGACTTCGACAAAGCGGTGCTCAAGCCAGAAGGCAAAGCCAAACTGGACGACTTGGCCAGCAAGGTTTCCGGTATCAATCTGGAAGTTGTGATCGCCGTGGGTCACACCGACTCCACCGGTGCTGCTGGTTACAACCAAGCCCTGTCCAACCGCCGCGCTGAAGCCGTCAAGGCTTATCTGGTGAGCAAGGGCATCGAAAGCAACCGTATCTACACCGAAGGCAAGGGTCTGACCCAGCCAGTGGCTGACAACGCCACCCGCGAAGGCCGTGCCAAGAACCGCCGCGTTGAGGTGGAAGTTGTTGGCACCCGCGCCAACAAGTAAACCTTCAGGTTTCTCAAAGAAAACCGCGCCTCGGCGCGGTTTTTTCATGGGCTGACGATAATCCAACAATGAATCACAACCTCAATGCCGATCCGGCCGAGTTGGCCAAATTCTCCGATCTGGCTCATCGCTGGTGGGATCCAGAAAGCGAATTTCGGCCGTTGCACCAGATCAATCCTTTGCGATTGGGCTGGATTGATGGAATGGCCTCACTGGCAGGCAAACGTGTTCTCGATATCGGGTGTGGCGGAGGCATTCTTTCGGATGCCATGGCGAGAAAAGGCGCTCGCGTGACCGGTATCGATCTCTCGGTCAAGGCGCTCCGGGTGGCCCAATTGCATGCGTTGGAAGCAGGTACGGCCAATGTCGACTACCTGGAAATCAGTGCAGAGGCCATGGCGCTTCAGGAGCCGGGTTCGTTTGATGTGGTCACCTGCATGGAAATGCTGGAGCATGTGCCTGATCCATCGTCTGTTGTTCGTGCGTGTTCGGCTCTGGTGAAGCCTGGTGGCTGGGTCTTCTTTTCGACCTTGAACCGCAACCCCAAGGCCTTTTTGTTTGCCATCCTGGGCGCCGAGTACATCTTGCAGCTTTTGCCCAAGGGGACCCATGAGTACGCCAAATTCATCAAGCCCAGCGAGCTGGCTGGCTATGGCCGCGACGCTGGACTTGAGCTGACGGACACCCGCGGCATGGAGTACAACCCGCTGACACGCCGTTACTGGTTGAGCCAAGACACCAGCGTGAACTATCTGTTTGCAACGCGAAAGCCATGAAGCCTGTTGCGTTCAGGGGCGTGCGAGCAATTCTGTTTGATCTGGACGGGACGCTGATTGACAGTGCACCCGACTTGGGTGCTGCGGCAGATGGCATGCGAGTGCGTCGTGGTTTGCCGTCCAAACCTTTATTGGATTACCGCCCGCATGTGGGCTCAGGTGCGCGCGGCATGCTGCACGTTGCGTTTGGTATGGGTGTCGAGCATGTCGACTACGAACACTACAAACAAGAATTCTTCGTTGACTACGAAAGCTGCCTGATCCAGCGCACTCGCCCTTTCGAAGAAGTGGGCCAACTGGTGTCTTCTCTGCTTGAGCTGGGTTTGCTTTGGGGGGTTGTGACCAACAAGGCGCAACGTTTCACGGTACCCATCACCCGTTCCATGGAGCTGTTCGATTCAGCCGCCACCGTGATCAGTGGTGATACGACTGCACACGCGAAGCCGCACCCCGAGCCTTTGTTGGAGGCTGCGCGACGCATGTCGTTGCAGCCGGCCCAGTGCATTTATGTGGGTGATGACGAGCGCGACATTCGCGCAGGGCGCTCTGCGGGCATGTGGACGGTGGCCGCGCGCTATGGCTATTTGGGTGCGGGCGCCGATGTTGCGTCCTGGGGCGCCGACGCGGAGGTGTCTTCTCCCTTGCAGGTCTTGCAATTGCTGGAACTGCCTTAAAATACCGATCTTGGGGCTGCACTGGTTTCGACGTGGGTTCGGACGCGCAGCAGGGCATGTCGAGGTTCTGTCACCTCGTAAAGCAACAGAAAAAAACCAACTGCAAACGACGAACGTTTCGCACTCGCCGCTTAATCAGCGGTGAGCCTTGCAACAGCAGGCCGATGGGCTGGGCAAGGGGGTCGCAAGACCTCCCGGCTGCAAGGATAATTTCATCGGCTGGCTTTGCGTCGGGCACCTTGACGCAGGGCGAGACTCAAGGATGCTGGCTTCCCGTTTAGCGTGCCACTGCGCGACTCGGGCGGCGAGACTCAAATCAGACGGCTACACATGTAGAACTGTTCGAAGAAGGCTTGCGGACGGGGGTTCAAATCCCCCCAGCTCCACCATACGACCTGACCAAGGCCGCTAACCATACACGGTTGGCGGCCTTTTTCATCCCCGGTCCATGCGTTCTGCAGCGGTAAGGAGATGGTGGAACTTGCTTGCTGCACCCACTGCGGTTGGCTGTGCCCTTCAGGCGGTGACGGCCACCGGCAACATGCGCGGCGCGCGCAGCCGCTCCCATTGCGCCACATGCTCGCCGAGCTGGTGCGCCGTGATGGCCGAGAGCGTCCAGCCGAGGTGGCCGTGACCGGTGTTGTAGAACACGTTGGCCCGGCGGCCCGCCCCCACGCGAGGCATCATGTTGGGCATCATGGGCCGCAGGCCGGCCCAGGGCTCCACCCGGCGTGTGCTCACACCGGGGAAACACTGGTTCACCCAGTCCACCAGCGGCCGGATGCGGTCGGCGCGGATGTCCAGGTTGATGCCGTTGAACTCGGCCGTGCCGGCCACGCGGAAGCGTTCAACACCCAGGCGACTGGTCACCAGCTTGGTCTCGTCGTCCAGCAGGCTCACTTGCGGCGCGGCGGTCTGGCTCTGTTCGTCGCCCAGCATCACGGTGATGGAGTAACCCTTGACCGGATACACGTTGAGCCGGTCGCCGAGCTGGGCGCCGAGCGCGCGGCTGTGCACGCCGGCGCTGATCACCACGGCGTCGGCGTTCACCACCTGCCCGTCGGCCAGCGTCACCTGCGCGGTGCGGCCGTTGCTCTGCACGCGGGCCACCGTCTGGCCGGTCATGAGCTTCACGCCCAGGCGGGCGCAGGCCTGGCCCAGGCCGTGGGTGAACTTGTGGATGTCGCCGGTGCTGTCGCTCTCGGTGTAGTAGCCGCCGAAGTAGTCGCCTTGCAGCGTGGGCTCGATGGCGCGCATCTCGTCGGGCGTGACGGCGCGACGCGGCAGGCCGCCTTCGGCCAACAGTTTGGACACTTCGCCCGCATGTTCGAAACCGGCGCGGTCACGGTAGATGTGCAGGATGCCCTGCTGCTTCAGGTCGAAGTCGATGCCCTCGGCTTGAGCCCAGCCGAACAGGTGCTCCCGCGCTGCAATGGCCAGTCGCGTGGTGGCCACGGTATTGCTGCGGTATTTCGGGATGGAGGCGACGAACTCGGCGAACCAGCTGAGCTTGTGCCAACTGGGCTTGGGGTTGACCAGCAACGGCGCGTCGGCCTTGAACATCCACTTCAGCCCCTTGAGCAAGGTGGAGGGGTGGGTCCAGACCTCGGCGTTGGAAGCTGAGAGCTGGCCGCCGTTGGCGTGGCTGGTTTCCATGCCCGCATAGCGGTGCCTTTCAATCAGGGTGACCTGGTGGCCCTGACGGGCCAGTGCGTAGGCGCTGGTGACGCCGGTGATGCCGCCGCCGATGACGATGAGGTGTGCCATGGGAATCTCGCTTGCAAAGTCGTCAAACAATGGAGGGCACGACCCGCACACCGTGTGCGGATCATGACCCCCTCTGTTTGTGACCTGAGAGATTCACCAGCCCATGGGGCCGGCTTGCTCCTGCGGTGGGCCGGGGGACGAATCCCGGCCACTCTTCAGAGTGTGATGCGTGTCGACCGGTCCTTTTGCCTGAGAGTTTCCGGGGCGGTTGCTCCTTCGGCGCCGGCTTGTCTTGCAAGCCAGTCTCTCCCGGTCGACGGGTTGAGGCCGCTATTGTGCCTGCAGCTGGATTGACTTCGCGATGGCCCGGAACTGCTGGATACCGTCAGCGTAGGCTTTGTCCACCGCCTTCATTGACAGTGGTTTGGCCAACAGCTGGCTGTTGGCTTCGAGCGCCTGGTGCACACCCGGATCGGCCAGGGTCTCGGTGATGGCCTTGTGTAGCGCGCCCACCACCGGCTCCGGGGTGTCCTTCTTCACGAAGTAGCCGGTCCAGATGTTGAAGGTGAAGTCCTTGAGCTGGGTGCTCTCGGTGATGGCAGGGTAGCCCTTCACGTTCTCCAGCCGCTCGCTGTTGAGCATGGCCAGAACCTTGACGCGACCGCTCTTGTGCATGTCATCGTATTTCTTGCCGTATGGCGCCAGGAAAAAATCGACCTGGCTGGCCAGCAGGTCTTGCTCGGCCGGTGCCGCGCCCTTGTAAGGCACGTGGACCATGGGAATGCCGGTGACCTTGGACAGGTGCTCGCCGAGCAGGTGGTAGAACGAGCCCGGGCCGACGCTGGCGTAGGTCAGGGGCCGGCCCTGCTGCGCCGCCTTGCGGGCCTGCTCCAGGAACTCGTCCACGGTGCTGGCGGGGAAGTCCTTGCGGGCCAAAAAAGCGATCTGCGCGGTGGCGATCATCTGCACCAGGCGGAAGTCTTCGCTCTTGAACTTGATGGAGGCAATGGCCAGCGGGGCCAGGATGAGTTCGTTGGGTGAACCCTGGAACACGGTGTAGCCGTCGCTGGCGCCGTTGAGCACTTTCTGCGCGGCGATCGACCCGCTGGCGCCACCCAGGTTTTCAATGACGACCGGCTGGCCCAGCTGTTTGCCCAGCGTGTTGTTGACAGAGCGCGCGACCACGTCCGACAAGCCACCAGCCGGGTAGGGCACCATCAGCGTCACCGGTCGGTTGGGGTAACTCTGGGCCTGGGCCATGCCCGCATGGCTGGCCAGGGCGATGGCGGCACCGGCCATCAGGGTCTTGAGGTGGCTGATCATGGGCATCTCCAATGGGTTCAGGGGTGGTTGGGGGAAAGCAGTTCGTTGACCAGCGCGATCCAGTAGGCCGCACCGGTCGCGATGTTGTGGTCGTTGAAGTCGTAGGCCGGGTTGTGCACCATGCAGGCGCCGGGCTCCTGGCCGCTGCCGTTGCCGATGAACAAATAACTACCCGGCACGCGTTCGAGCATGAAGGCAAAGTCTTCGCTGCCCGTGAGCATGGGGCCCTGGGCCACCACCTGTTCGGGCGGAAAATGCGCCCGTGCCACGGCCAGAGCGCGTTCGGTCTGCAACGCGTCGTTGACCAGTACCGCGTAGCCCGGGCGCCAGTCCAGCTCGGCGCGCACACCAAAGCTGTCGGCCTGCAAGCGAACCAGTTCGCGGATGCGCTGCTCGACGCTGCGACGCACCTGTGGGTCGAGCGCGCGCACGCTCAGCTCCAGCCGGGCCGTGGCCGGGATCACGTTGTTGGCCTGGCCCGCGTGCACGGCGCCCACGGTCACCACGGCCGGCTGCATCGGGTCCACATGGCGCGAGACGACGGTCTGCAGCGCCATGACGATGGAGGCCGCGGCGACCACCACGTCGGTGGCCTTGTGGGGCATGGCACCGTGACCGCCAACGCCGTGCAGCGTGACCGTGGCGTAGTCCGAGGACGCCATCGTCGGACCGCTGCGAAACACCAGCTGGCCCTGCGCGAAGCCGGGCATGTTGTGCATGGCAAAGATGGCGTCGCAGGGAAATCGCTCGAACAGTCCGTCCTCCATCATCTTCAGGGCGCCGCCTCCGCCTTCCTCGGCGGGCTGGAAGATCAGGTTGAGCGTGCCGTCGAAGGCGCCTTCGGTGGCCAGGTGCTGCGCGGCGGCCAGCAACATGGCGGTGTGGCCGTCGTGGCCGCAGGCGTGCATCACGCCGTGGTGGCAACTGGCCCAGTCGGTGCCGGAGTCCTCGACGATGGGCAGCGCATCCATGTCCGCGCGCAGGCCGATGGCGCGCTCTGAGTGACCGCGGCGCAATTGCCCCACCACCCCGGTGCCACCCAGGCCGGTGGTCACCGCGTAGCCCCAGGCCCGCAACTTCTGCGCCACCAGGGCGCTGGTGCGGTGTTCATCAAAGGCCAGCTCCGGATGCTGGTGGATGTCGCGCCGCAGCGCGATGAACTCTTGAACCGCTTGATCGCTGAGTCGTTCCAAGGCCGTGCTCCTGTTGAATCATGAACTTTGTTGCATGTTAGGAACCGCCTGTTTTAAAGTCCAATGCATTGATGATCAACGATCCATAACTTTCACTGAGGAATCGAAATGACGTTGGTGCAACTGAGACACCTCGTGGTGCTGGCGGACATGGGCTCGTTCGTGCAGGCATCTGCCGCCTTGTTTCTCACCCAGCCAGCGCTCACCCGCAGCATCCACGCACTGGAGGACGAACTCGGCGGCACCCTGTTCGATCGTCTGGGCCGGCGCATCGCCCTGACCCCGTTCGGCCACGAGGTGCTGGGGCGCGCGCGGCGACTGGTCAGCGACGCCGAGGCGCTCAAGCAGGCTGGCCAGGGACTGCACGCCGGGCTGATCGGCCAGTTGCGCGTGGGCCTGAGCTCCGCGCCGGGCGCGCTCTTGAGCACGCCGCTGATGCTGCACATGGCAGAGCACCACCCCCGACTGCAGGTGCAGATTTCGCGCGGCAACACCGCCGTGCTGCTCAAGGCGTTGCGCGAACAGCAGCTGGACGCGGCGATCGTAGATATCCGCGACATGCGGCCCTCGGCCGAGTTGCAGGTGACGCTGGCGTTTGAACTGGCCGCCGGATTTCTGGCACGCCCGGACCATCCGCTGGCGCACAGGAGTGGTCTGGTGAGCCTGGACGATGTGATGGCTTATCCGGTGGCGTCCACACCGCTGAGTGACGAGGTGGCGCGCCTGTTGATCGCGAGGTATGGCCCCCGAGCCAACCCGGATGACATGGTCACGCTGCGCTGCGACGAATCGCTGAGCATCGTGGAGGTGGCGCGGCGCAGCAACGCGATCGTGCTGACCGTCAATGCGGTGGCGCAGGGCCTGACCCGTCTGGACGTGTCACCCAGCCTGGAGGCAACGGCACGCTTCGGTCTGGTCACCCTGGCCCAGCGCCAGGAAGCGCCGGCGCTTCGGATCCTGCGTGAGCGGTTGCCGCATTGGATTGAGCGCTTCTCCACGCTGTGGCCGTGAGCCAGTGTCCTTGAGGCGTGCACCGAAGCGGGCGCCTTCAGAGCGACGACAATGCGCGCACCATGATGCAATTGCAGGACATTCTTTTTTCACAAGGTTTTGGTACCCGCCGAATCTGTTGCGGGCTCATTCAGCAGGGGCTGGTGAAGGTGGAAGTGGGCGCGGGCTTGCAAACATGCACCGATCCCACCGCTTCGTTCGTCGAGGAGGGCCTGGTGTTCCAGGTTCAGGGAGAAGCTTGGGCATACCACGAGCGGGCGTACCTCATGGTTCACAAGCCGGCGGGCTTCGAGTGTTCGCAAAAGCCCAGCACCTACCCGAGCGTCTACACCTTGTTGCCCGGCCCGTTGCGTGCCCGGGGCGGTGGAGCGGCTGCCGGCGTGCAGGCTGTGGGTCGTCTTGATCAGGACACCACGGGCCTCTTGTTGATGTCGGATGACGGCAAGTTCATTCACCGGCTCACCTCTCCCCGTCACCACGTTCCCAAGGTGTACGAGGTGCAGGTGAAGCATCCTCTGGACGAGAAGCAGGTGAACCGCCTGCTGGAAGGCGTTGTTCTGGACGACGATCCCAAGCCTGTGAAGGCGCAGGCGTGTTCAGCCGAGAGCGAGTTTCATCTGAAACTGACGCTGACCGAGGGCAAGTACCACCAGGTCAAACGCATGGTGGCTGCGGTCGGCAACAGGGTGGAGGCCTTGCACCGGTCGTCGGTGGGGGTGCTTTCGTTGACCGGTGATTTGATGCCCGGTCGCTGGAGGTGGCTGACACCGGAGGAAGTGGCGTCGCTCACGCAAAAGGCCTCTGGCTGAGACCCACAAGCGATCTCAGAGGAGATCGCCTTTGCGGCTGTCGAGCGGCATGAGGAACGAGTTCTCTTGCCACTGGGAGTTGAAGTCGCTTCGAGGTTCGCCCGTGGTGCTGTTGGGCCAGGTGGAGAGCGGGGAAAAGTCGCTGGCGCGGGTGCTGCGCTGGCGCGTCAACACCGTGCGCAGATTGGCTTGTGCGGCAATGATGGCGCGCTCCTCCATTTCACGCTCGCGCATCGACTGGCTCAGCGCAGACTCGCCCAGGAATTCGGCGCGAATTTCGGCCACCGTGGGAAGGCTGTTGGAGCGGACGACCCAGTAGGGCAGGCCACACTGGGTCAGCAATGAGTGCTTGAGCGCCCGCGTGCTGCGAGGAAGACCTGCACTCCCGGGGACATCAAGGCAACCGAGCACCCGACCGTCGGAGCGGCACACGGTGAACGTGCAATACACACTGCCCAGCAACTTGTACCACTCCATGCCCTGCTCTCGGTCGCGGGGCAGGGTGAAACGCGTCACCGGGAGCTTGATCATCACGTGATGGTCGTAGAAAGCCCTGGCCAGCCAATGCCACACCCTGGCTTCCTCGCTGTTGGCCAGCGCGCGGGTGCTCAATGGCCAATGTTTCGGAATGCGTCTGCGCTGCCTGGCCTGCCGATCGGCCCACATGCGGTGCAGCAGCGCGCCCAGCGCCAGCATAGCGGGCACCAGCACTGCAAGCAGCCATGGGTTGGTCCAGTTGGTCATGAGCATTGGAGGGTGTTCGTCGATCTGTATCAAAGTGTATGCAGTTGCTGCCAGCCGTGGGGAGTCTGCAATCTCGATACACGAAGAAGGTGTGAACTTCTTGGGGTTTACGCCCCCTTTGATGGGTCATTTGATCCACATGCACACCTTGCTCGATTGTGCACAGCCGCTGGACGTTCGTACATCCTACATACTGGGTAACTGCGAAATGGCGCTCAAATCAAGTGACTCAGGAAGCCTTGCACCGCTTCAGTCAGTCGATCGGGTTGATCGCGGTGAGGGCTGTGTCCGCACTGGGCAAGCTCGACCTTGATGGCCCGGGGGATCGCCGTTTCAATCGATTTCAGTTGCTCCATGGTGCCGTACTCGTCGTCCACACCTTGCACCAACAGCAGAGGCGCGGTGATGGAGCGTATGTCATCTCTGATGTCGAATGCGTGGAATGCCTCGCTGAGCCAGACATCGTTCCACTGCCAGAAGGCGTTGTCGACGTCCCGATGGTGGCGGGCCAGCCGCTGCCGCAGGCCATTCTCGGACTGTGGCTCGGCCTCATAGAGCGTTTTCGCTTGAGCGATGGCGGTCAAAGACATCGCTTCCACGAACACATGGGGTGCGATCGCCACGCAGCCGGTCAGGTCATGGCGTGCTGCATGCAGCAACGCGATGGTGGCACCATCGGAGTGACCAACCAGCACCGGGCGGGCGATGCCCAGCCGCTGGAGCAGTTGTGGCAGCACCTCGTTGGCCTCCAGATGCATGTAGTCGGGTTCGTGGCGTCCGATGTGCCATGGTCCACTGCGGCGGGGGAGGCCCCTCACGTCCTCCACCGGGTCGGATTGACCGTACCCGCGTCTTGAATACAGCCAGCCCTCGCGCCCTGTCGCCGCGCACAGTTCGGCGGGCCAATGCCGCCCCCGCTGCTGCCAGAGCGACACGCTTCCCAGGCCCTCGTGCAAGAAGACCAGTGGAGCCTTGTCGATTGGGCCGGGAATGTGGGCTACTTCGAGCGCCACGCCAGAAATCACGATGCGGTTCATTGTCCGGATGCTAGCTTTGGAGCGGCGGTGAGCTTGTCTTCAACGTGATCGGCAGCTCCCCCGCGATACGTCGATCCGAGGCATTTCGCGCCCGGTCTGTGTCTTGGATTGGTTGTATTCTCATGAGATGAGTTTGTTGTTCGATTCTTTCTGGCGGGCCGTCGCGTACTGTGTGCACCCCAGGGTGATCGCCCTGTCCTTCCTCCCGTTGATCTTGATGGTCGTCCTGTCGTTCGGGTTGGGGTATTTCTTCTGGGAGGGTGCGGTCGCCTCGGTGGGGGCCTGGCTGGCTTCGTTCGAGCTGGTGGAGACTTTGCTGGGCTGGATGGACCAGATCGGGATGGGTCCGCTCAGGGGCGTGTTTGCACCTCTGCTGGTGTTGGTGCTGGCCACGCCCGTGATCGTGTTGTTGTGTCTGTTGCTGGTGGCGATGTTCATGACGCCGGCCATGGTGGATCTGGTGGGCCAGCGTCGCTTTGCAAGCCTGGAGCGCAAACACGGTGGGTCTCTGGTGGTCAGTGTGCTCTGGTCGCTGGGCTCCACCTTGCTCGCCATCGTCGCGTTGGTGATTTCCCTGCCGCTGTGGCTGGTGCCCCCTTTGGTGTTGATTCTTCCGCCCCTGATCTGGGGCTGGCTCACTTACCGCGTTTTTGCGTTTGATGCGCTGGCCACGCATGCCAGCAGCGAAGAGCGCAAATCCATCTTGAAGGAGCACCGCGGCAGCCTGCTGCTCATGGGGGTGCTCAGCGGTTATCTGGGCGCTGCGCCGAGCCTGTTGTGGGCCTCCGGCGCCATGTTCATTGCCATGGCGCCGTTGCTGGTACCGCTGGCCATCTGGATCTACACGCTGGTGTTTGCTTTCGCGTCGCTGTGGTTTGCCCACTTTGCACTTGCGGCGCTGCAGCGACTGCGTGCCGTCGTGCCAGTCGAAGTGCTGGATGCCGACCCCGAGCGTGTTCGCCCGACTGACGCACATCCCGACACGCCGCAGTTGCGGGGGCCAGACCACACAGGTGCGGCGTAACTTCTCTCTTCCATTTATTGTTGGGCACCTCATGACGCCAGCCATCGGCCTGATCATCATTGGCGACGAAATTCTCTCAGGCAAGCGCCAGGACAAACACCTGTCCAAAGTCATCGAACTGCTGAGCGCACGGGGCATGTCGCTCTCCTGGGCGCGGTTCGTGGGCGACGACCGCAAGAGCATCACGGCCAACTTGCGTGACGTCTTCGCGCAGCCAGGCATCGTGTTTTCGTGCGGCGGTATCGGAGCCACACCAGACGATCACACGCGCCAGTGTGCCGCTGCTGCGCTCGAGGTCGAACTGGCCTTGCATCCCGAAGCCAAGGCCTTGATCGAGTCGCGCATGCGTGACGTGGCGGCCGAGCAAGGCCAGGTCTTCGACCCGCAGCGTGCGGACAACGTGCACCGCTACAACATGGGGGTGTTTCCGGTGGGCTCGACCATCATCGAGAACCCGTACAACAAGATCCCTGGCTTCAGTTGCGCGGGTGTTGGTGGCGGGCAGGTGCACTTCGTACCTGGTTTCCCCGTCATGGCATGGCCGATGATTGAATGGGTGCTGGACCATACCTACGCTCACCTGCACCAACAAGGGTCCTCGCTGGAGCGTTCGGTGATCGTGATGGGCGCCATGGAGGCCGCGCTGACACCGTTGATGGAGCAGATCGAGCGCGAGTATCCGGTCAAGGTATTCAGCCTGCCCAGCGTTGACCATCCCGAGTTCGGGCGCCACATCGAGCTGGGCGTCAAAGGGGCCTCCGGCGCTGTTGCAGATGCCTTTGCCAGTCTGCTCGCTGGCCTGCGTCTGCATGGGGCCGAACTGGGCCCCGAAATGGTGCGAAACTAAAGTGCACAAATATGGTGCACTGAATGATGCATGCACCGTGAGTGTGCGATGCGTCCGTTCATCGGTCCAGCCTTCGCGTTGAACCCTGAAAACCACGGGCAGCCGCCATGGCGCGGGCCTTTATGGCGCATCTCCTGCGCCATAATCCCCGGGCGTTTGGAGACGAATGCCCCGTTCAGGTGAATCTGGGGGGCGTTTGGCACAAATACTGCTTCATCCCCAAGTCGATTTTCATTTTTCACTCACCAGCTACAGGAGTATTTGATGGCCAAGACCGTCGCAGACGTGATGCAAATGGTGAAGGACAACGACGTCAAGTTCGTTGACTTCCGTTTCACCGACACCCGGGGCAAAGAGCAGCACGTCACCGTGCCTGTGTCCCACTTCGACGAAGACAAGTTCACCTCGGGCCATGCGTTCGACGGCTCTTCGGTTGCAGGCTGGAAAGGCATTGAAGCCTCGGACATGCAACTCATGCCCGACTCCAACACCGCCAACATCGACCCCTTCTTTGAAGAGACCACGCTGTACCTGCAGTGCGATGTGATCGAGCCGGGCGACGGCAAGGCCTACGACCGCGATCCGCGCTCCATCGCCAAACGTGCCGAGGCTTACCTCAAGGCGTCTGGCCTGGGCGACACCGCTTTCTTCGGACCAGAACCCGAATTCTTCATCTTCGACGGCGTGCGCTGGAGCAACGAACCCGGCCGCGTGATGTGCGAGATTGAAGAATACGAAGCCCCGTGGAACAGCGGTGCCAAGCTCGAAGGCGGCAACCGTGGCCACCGTCCCACTGTCAAGGGCGGCTACTTCCCCGTGCCTCCCGTCGACAGCACGCAAGACATGCGCGCCGAGATGTCCCTGATCCTCGAATCGCTGGGCATCCCGGTCGAGGTGTTCCACCACGAGGTGGCGGGCGCAGGCCAGAACGAAATCGGTACCCGGTTCAGCACGCTCGTGGAGCGCGCCGACTGGACGCAGGTCTTGAAGTACGTGGTGTGGAACGTGGCCAATGCCTACGGCAAGACCGCCACCTTCATGCCCAAGCCCTACGCTGGCGACAACGGCTCCGGCATGCACGTTCACCAGTCGATCTGGAAAGATGGCAAGAACCTGTTCGCTGGCGACGGCTATGCTGGTCTGAGTGATTTCGCCCTGTATTACATCGGCGGCATCATCAAGCACGCCCGTGCGCTCAACGCCATCACCAACCCTGGTACGAACTCGTACAAGCGCCTGGTGCCCGGCTTTGAGGCCCCGGTGAAGCTGGCCTACTCGGCCCGCAACCGCTCGGCCTCGATCCGCATTCCGTACGTGGCGAACCCCAAGGGCCGCCGCATCGAAGCGCGTTTCCCCGATCCTTCGGCCAACCCCTACTTGTGCTTCTCGGCTCTGATGATGGCCGGCCTGGACGGCGTGGAAAACAAGATCCACCCGGGTGAAGCCGCCACCAAGGATCTGTACCACCTGCCGCCCGAAGAAGACAAGCTGGTGCCGACCGTGTGCCACAGCCTCGACCAGGCGCTGGAGTACCTTGACGGCGACCGCAGCTTCCTGACCAAGGGTGGTGTGTTCACCGACTCCATGCTGGACGCCTACATCGAACTGAAGATGGGTGAAGTCACGCGTTTCCGCATGGCACCGCACCCCGTCGAATTCGACATGTACTACAGCCTGTGATGGATCGCCCGGCTTGGCTGGGCGCTCATGCAGACAAGGGACGGCGCGAGCCGTCCCTTTTTGTTTCGGGGCGACATCTGGCCCCGTCATCGGGGCCGGCGGCGGCACTTTTCAAAGCGATTTCCGTCATACTGATTCGCGATGAACGGCGCCAGTCTTTGCCGTGTCGACCCAACGGAGACTTTGTGCCCATGTCCGCTCTGCCTTTCTCTTTTGTCCCATGCCTCGCCGCAGGTGCTGTGGCCTTGTGCAGCCTGCAAGTGCTGGCCCAGGAACGCATTTACCGCTGCGGCAACGAATACACCAACAACGCGCAAGTGGCCAAGAGCCGCAACTGCAGCCCGATGGAGGGTGGCAACATCACGATTGTCGAGGGCGTCAAAACCGCGCCGGCCGCGCGCGCCACGCCGGCTGCCGCCCCTCGCAGTGGAGCCGATCGAGTGGATCCCAATGCCCAGCGTGCGCGCGACAGCGATGCCAAGGTCATTCTGGAAGCCGAGTTGCGCAAGGCCGAGGAGCGTCTTGCGCAGGCGCGCAAGGAGTACGCCAACGGCGAGCCCGAAAAGCAGGGCATCGAATCGCGCAACTACCAGCGCTACCTGGACCGCGTGGCCGAACTCAAGGCCGCCGTGGCACGCGCCGAGAGCGATGTTGCAGGTCTTCAGCGGGAGCTTGGCCGGCTGCCTGCCGCGCCGGGCAATGCCGCAAGATGAGCGGCCTGAAAAAAACACCATCGCCAACTCCCATCAAACGCCGGGCACTGCCCCAGCCGACGGGTGCTGGTGGCGCGAAGCGGCCCGCTGCCACACCGGGGCGCTTTCAGTCGCTGGACATGCTGGCCACTCTGGTGGCGGTGGTCGATGCCGATGGGCATGTGCTGTATGCCAACGCGGCACTGGAAGACGCGCTGGGCACTTCTCGTCGCAGCATCGCCAACACCCTGTTTCAAGATTGCTTCACCGAACCTGCGCTGCTGGAGAACGCGCTCAGTGGTGCCCGAGGCAACGAGTTTGCTGCCTTGCGCTACGACGCCTGGCTCAAACGGGTGAATCACGAAGCCCTGCCGGTGCACGTGGTGGTGGCGCAAACCGAGAGCAAGGGGGAGGTGGTTGTGGAGCTGCTGCCGCTGGAGCAGCAGGCCCGGCAGGAGCGAGAGGAGCGCCTGATCGATCAGGCGCAGGCCAACAAGGAGCTCATTCGCAACCTGGCGCACGAGATCAAGAATCCGCTGGGCGGGATTCGCGGCGCAGCGCAACTGCTGCAGATGGAACTCGATTCGCGCGAGCTCATTGAGTACACCCAGGTCATCATCCACGAGGCCGACCGCTTGCAGTCGCTGGTCGATCGTCTGCTCGCGCCGCACCGTCGTCCGCACGTGGTGGGCGACGTGAACATTCACGAGGTTTGCGAGCGGGTGCGCTCCTTGATACTGGCCGAGTTTCCCAGGGGACTGCGCGTGGTGCGCGACTACGACGCTTCCATTCCCGAGTTTCGCGGTGATCGCGAACAGCTCATCCAGGCCGTGCTCAACATTGCGCACAACGCGGCGCAAGCGCTTGCCGAACGCATCGCAGCGGGCGACGCGCAGATCATTTTCAAGACCCGCGTGGGACGGCAGGTCACGTTTGGCAAGCAGCGCTATCGCCTGGCATTGGAATTGCATGTCATCGACAACGGGCCTGGCGTTCCAGACTCGATCAAGGACCGCATCTTTTTCCCGCTTGTGTCGGGACGCGATGGCGGTTCCGGCCTGGGGCTCACGCTGGCGCAAACCTTTGTCCAGCAGCACCACGGATTGATCGAGTGTGAGAGCGTGCCGGGATGCACGGACTTCAAGATCCTGATCCCCTTGCCCTAGAACCGACACACCATTGCCGAGCGCTGAGCCACAAGAAGGGACGACACCAACATGAAGCCGATCTGGATAGTGGACGACGATCAATCGATCCGCTTCGTGCTCGAAAAGGCGCTGTTGCGCGAGAACCTGCCCACACGCAGCTTCACCAATCCGCAGGACGTGCTCAAGGCTCTGACGGACACGCCCGAGAGTGAAGGCCCGCAGATCCTGGTGAGCGACATCCGCATGCCCGGCGGCTCCGGCCTGGAGCTGCTGGAGAAGGTCAAGGAAATGCTGCCCGGCTTGCCGGTGATCATCATGACGGCGTTCTCCGATCTTGACAGTGCGGTCTCGGCCTTCCAGGGCGGCGCTTTCGAGTACCTGCCCAAGCCGTTCGATCTGCCCAAGGCGGTGGAGCTGATCCGTCGCGCGGTGGAGGAGAGCCAGCGCGAGGAGGTGGCCGAAGAACGCATGACCGCCGCGCCCGAGATGCTTGGGCAGGCGCCGGCCATGCAGGACGTGTTTCGCGCCATCGGGCGGCTGAGCCAGAGCCAGGTCACGGTGTTGATCACCGGGGAGTCGGGCTCGGGCAAGGAATTGGTGGCACGTGCCCTGCACAAGCATTCACCGCGCGCCGCCGGACCGTTCGTGGCCATCAACACGGCGGCCATCCCGAAAGATCTGCTGGAGTCCGAACTGTTCGGCCACGAGCGCGGTGCCTTCACCGGTGCGCAGACGATGCGCCGAGGCCGCTTCGAGCAGGCCGATGGCGGCACGCTGTTCCTCGACGAGATCGGCGACATGCCGTTTGACTTGCAGACGCGCTTGCTGCGTGTGTTGTCCGACGGACACTTCTACCGAGTAGGGGGCCACAGTGCAGTGCGCGCCAACGTGCGCGTGATCGCGGCCACGCACCAGAACCTGGAGCAGCGCGTCAGGGAAGGTGTGTTCCGTGAGGATCTCTTCCACCGCCTCAACGTGATCCGTCTGCGCCTGCCCGCCTTGCGCGAGCGCCGTGAAGACGTGCCCATGCTCACGCGCTTTTTCCTGCAGCAGAGTGCCAAGCAATTGGGCGTGGAGCCCAAGCGCATTTCAGAGTCGGCCATCCGGTTGCTGGGCACATTTGATTTTCCGGGCAACGTGCGGCAACTGGAGAACGTTTGTCACTGGCTCACCGTGATGGCGCCCGCCCAGGTGATCGAACTCAAGGACTTGCCGCCCGAGGTGCTGGCCATGGCGGGTACGTCGGTGGCGGCGTTGACGGCATTGCCTGATGCCATGGTCACGCCATCCGCGGTGGCACCGATGGCCGCCGCAGCGACACCTGCGGTGCTCTCGGACGCGTCGCACATTGGGTTGCCCACATTCGCTGCGTCCGACTTGGTGCCGGTGCCCGATGCCGTCACGGTGGCATCGGTGCCAGGCTGGGAAACCGGTCTGCAGGTGGAGGCTTTGGCCTTGCTGGAAGAAGGCCGTACCGATGTGTGGGATGTGCTCACGCGCCGATTTGAGACCAAGCTGATTCAGACAGCCCTGGTGAACACGCGAGGGCGGCGCATCGAGGCGGCGCACAAGCTGGGCATCGGGCGCAACACGATCACCCGGAAAATCCAAGAACTCAACCTAGAGTGATCACCACCGGTGCGTGGTCGCTGGGTTGCGGGTTCTTGCGGGGCGCGCGGTCGATGGTGCAGGCCTTCACCGCACCGCGCAGCGCCTCGCTCACCAGGATGTGGTCGATGCGCAGCCCGCGGTTCTTCTGGAAGCCCAGCATGCGGTAGTCCCACCACGAGTAGCTTTTCTCGGGTTGCTCGAACATCCGGTAAGCGTCGGTGAGGCCCAGGGCCAGCAGATTCTGGAAGTGCGCGCGCTCTTCCACCGTGTGGTGGATGGTGTCTTTCAGGCCCACGGGGTCAAACGAATCGCGGTCCTCTGGCGCCACGTTGAAGTCGCCCACCAGCACCAGCCGGGGGTGCGCCTGCATTTCTTCAGCGATCCAGCGGTGCAGCGCGGCCAGCCACTGCAGCTTGTAGGCAAACTTCTCGCTGCCGGGCTCCTGTCCGTTGACGAAATAGCAGTTCACCAAGCGCAGCGGGCCCTCGGGCGTGTCCAGTGTCGCGGCGATCACGCGGGCTTGTTCGTCGGTGTGACCGGGGATGTTGCGCACCACGTCGCGCAGCGGTGTGCGGCTCAAAATGGCCACGCCGTTGTAGGTCTTCTGGCCGAAGGCGGCGGCGTGGTAGCCGATCTCCTTCAAGGCCTCGAAGGGAAACTTCTCGTCAACCAGCTTGAGCTCTTGCAGGCCCAGCGCGTCCACAGGGTTCGCGGCCAGCCAATCCAGCACCTGGGGCAGGCGAACGTTGAGCGAGTTGATGTTCCAGGTGGCGAGTTGCATGGCTTCAGCGAGTTTGGATGTAGGTGACGAAGGCGAACGGCAGACCGTTGGCCGCCGTGTGCGATTCGCGCGCGGTCTCGCGCCAGGTAGACCCGAACACCGGTGCGAAGGCGTCGCCGTCGAAGTCTTGTGCGATCTCGGTGACCACGGCCGTGTCGGCCAGGTGCAGCGCGGCGGCGTAGATCTGCGCCCCCCCGATCACCCAGGCTTCGGCGCCGGGCGGGCACAGCGCGATGGCGTGCTCAAGCGAGCTTGCACGAGCTGCGCCCTCGGCCTGCCAGGCCGGGTTGTGCGTGATGACGATGTTGAGTCGGCCCGGCAGCGGCCGGAACTTCGCCGGCAGCGAATCCCAGGTCTTGCGACCCATGATCACCGGGCAACCCAACGTGGTGCGTTTGAAGTGCGCCATGTCTTCCGGCAGGTGCCAGGGCAGGGCGTTGTTCCGTCCGATCACGCCGTTGGCGGCGCGCGCAAAGATCAGGTGAAGGCGAGGACTGGGCGGTGCGGTGTCGGACATGCCGCTATTGTGCCGCCGACCCCGAGCTGGCCCTTTGGGTGCGCGTCGGCAGCAGCACGCTGGCAATGGCCATCATCACGAAGCCGATGGCCACCCAGTCCTGCCAGTGCGGCACCTCACCCACGATGAAGGTGGCGCTCAGTGTGCCCACCAGCGGGATCGCCATGACGCTCATGGCGCTGGTGGCCGGTGGCAGGTCGCGCGCCATGCCGAACCAGATCAGTTGCGCCACGCCGTAGTTGATGAAAACGCCATACACAAGGCTGATCCACAGGGGAATGGAGAAGGTCGACGGTGCGGGCAACGGCTCCAGCGCGAGGGCCAGCGCCCACACGACCCCGCTGCCGAGCAACAGCATCCACACCGTGACCACCATGGGCGAGAGCGTGAAGTGCGCTCGGCGAAACATCAGGGTGCCCAGGCCCCAGCAAAACGCCGCGCCCAGCATCCAGGCGATGCCCACCGGCCGCCCGCTCAGGCTCTGCAGTTCGTGCCACAGCAGCAGGCCGATGGCGATGCCCGCGCACACCACTGCCACGCGCACGCGCGGTGTGATGCGCTCGCCAAAGAACGCAGCGCCGATCAGCACGGTGAAGATCGGCATGGTGAAGCCCAGGATGGCCGCGCGCCCCGAGGCCAGCTCCTTCACGCCGAAGATGGACAGCGTGTGCCAGCCCAGCACGTTGGGCAGGCCAAGCCAGGCAATCGTGGCCCACTCGGCGCGGGCAGGCCACATGCGCTCGCCGCGCCGGGCCACATAGGCAAACAGCCAGAGCGCGCCCAGCAGCATGGTGCTGGCGCGGAAGTACAGGGGCGTGAGCTCCTGCAGCGAAAGCTTCATCATGGGCCAGTTCACGCCCCACATGAGCGTGAGCGCGAGCAGCGCCCACAGTTGGCGGCGGTTGATCACGCAGGCGTCACACGGCGACAGGCGCCTTGATGGCCGCGTGGTGTTGGTAGTCCTGCACCTCGAAGTCTTCGAACTCGTAATCGAAGATGCTGGCCGGACGGCGCTTGATGTGCAGGCTGGGGTAGGCCAAGGGTTGGCGCGAGAGCTGCAGCGCCACCTGCTCGTGGTGGTTGCTGTAGATGTGGCAGTCGCCACCGGTCCAGATGAAGTCGCCCACATCCAGGTCGCACTGTTGCGCCACCATGTGCGTGAGCAGCGCGTAGCTGGCGATGTTGAAGGGCACGCCGAGGAAGATGTCGGCGCTGCGCTGGTAGAGCTGGCAACTGAGCTTGCCACGGCCACCGGGCTCGGTGGGGGGCGCCACGTAAAACTGGAAGAAGGCGTGACAGGGCATGAGCGCCATCTTCGAGAGCTCGGCCACGTTCCATGCGCTCACGATGATGCGGCGCGAATCCGGGTTGCTCTTGAGGGTGTTCATCACGTCGGTGATCTGGTCGATGTGACCACCGTCGGGTGTGGGCCAGCTGCGCCACTGAACGCCATAGACCGGTCCGAGGTCGCCGTCCTCGCGGGCCCATTCGTCCCAGATGGTGCAGCCACGCTCCTGCAGCCATTTCACGTTGCTGTCGCCACGAAGGAACCACAACAGTTCCACGATGATGGCGCGCAGGAACACCTTCTTCGTGGTCACCAGCGGAAAGCCTTCGTTGAGGTCGAAGCGCATCTGGTGGCCGAACACGCTGGTGGTGCCGGTGCCGGTGCGGTCTGTTTTCTGGACGCCCGTGGTGAACACATGGCGCATGAAGTCTTCGTACTGCGATCGGATGGGGCGGGTCATGGAAGGCGCAAAGGCAGGGCCGGTGAAGGGGATGTGATGCGGGCGTCGAACGGGTGGTGCTGCAGCGCGAATACCTGCTGGATGCGTTTGATGTAGCCCTGAGTCTCGGGGTAGGGCGGCACGCCGCGGTAGCGGTCGACCGTGCCTTCGCCGGCGTTGTAGGCGGCCAGCACCAGGGGCACGTCGCCCCTGAAATAGGCCAGCAGCCACTGCAGGTACGACAGGCCGCCGCGGATGTTCTGCTCGGCGTCGAACGGCTTGCGCACACGAAAGCGCGCCGCCGTCTCGGGGATGAGCTGCATCAGGCCCTGCGCATTCTTGTCGGAGAGCGCGTTGACGTTGAAGTTGGATTCAGCGCGGATCACCGCGAACGCCAGACCCGGCTGAATGCCGAACTGCGGCGCCAGCTTGTGCACGATCTTCATGATGCGCTGCTCCTCGGGTGTGTCCACGAGGGTCTGGTAGCGGGTGGCAAGCTCGGTCACTTCGGCCGCCTGTCTGGCTTCATTGGCCTTTTGCAGGTCGCTTCTTTCGGCCAGCTGAACGCACTCGGGTTTGTCGGCCTGCGTGGCCAGGCGGTTGAACATCGCCTCGGCCTTGGTGTCGCCGAGCAGCGCGGCGCGAGCGAACCAGTGCGCGGCATAACCATCGTTGCGCGCCACACCGCGGCCGTTGGCGTAGATCCAGCCCAGGTTGTAGGCCGAGGTCGCGTCGCCCGCCAGAGCG
Organism: Hydrogenophaga sp. PBL-H3; assembly: GCF_010104355.1. Lineage (NCBI taxonomy): Bacteria > Pseudomonadati > Pseudomonadota > Betaproteobacteria > Burkholderiales > Comamonadaceae > Hydrogenophaga > Hydrogenophaga sp. PBL-H3. Next base: position 3,029,471 of record NZ_CP044972.1, on the reverse strand, counting down.
GCCTGGCAATACAGGCCGATGGCTGCCTCGGTGTCCCGCTTCACGCCTTCGCCATGCTCGAAAGCCTGTGCCTGATCTCGCCAGGCCTGGCGCTGGGCCGCATCCACCGCGTGCGCCTGCCCCGCGGCAGCGAGCGCCAGCGCCAGCAGGAGGCGGAGCAGGTGTCGGCGGATCATGGTGTGAGGACGCGGCCAGGGTTCATGAGGTTGTGCGGGTCCAGCGCCTGCTTGATGGCCCGCATCAGACCCAGTGCAACCGGGTCCTTGTAGTGGGGCAGGTGGTCGGCCTTGAGGCTGCCCACGCCGTGCTCGGCGCTGATCGAGCCATGGTAGCGCGCCACGGCGTCGAAGACCAGCGTGTTCACGCGCGTTTCCTGTTCGCTCAGGAAGTTTTTGGCATCACCGCCGGCGGGCGCCTGCACGTTGTAGTGGAGGTTGCCGTCGCCCAGGTGGCCGAAATTGACCAGCCGAACGCCCGGGATCTCGCGCTGCAACAAAGCGTCGGTCTCGGCGCAGAAGGCCGGGATGCGCGAGACCGGGATGCTGATGTCGTGCTTGATGTTCAGGCCTTCTTCGGCCTGCGCCAGGGGGATGCTTTCGCGGATATGCCAGAGCGCATGGGCTTGCGCCAGGCTCTCGGCCACCACCGCGTCGCTCACCAGACCCTGCTCGAAGGCGGTTTCCAGCAGCCGCTCGAACTGGGCGCGGGCGTGTTCTTCGGATTCGCTGTCGCTGTTTTCCAGTAACACACAGTAGGGTGTGTCTTGCCACAGCGGCACGCGCAACTGAGGCATGTGCTTGTCCACCAGGCTCAGCGCAAACTGCCCCATGACCTCGAAGCCGGTGAGGCCTGCGCCCAGGTGCTGGTGCGCCAGCCCCAGCAGGGCCACGGCGGCGTCCAGCGTGGGCAGGGCCGCCCAGGCCGTGAGCTGCGCGGCGGGCAGCGGGTACAGCTTGAGTGTGGCGGCGGTGATCACGCCCAGCGTTCCTTCGCTGCCCACGAACAGGTCGCGCAGGTCGTAGCCGGTGTTGTCCTTGCGCAGGCCACTCAGGCCTTGCCACACCTCGCCCTGGGCGGTCACCACCTCCAGGCCCAGGCACAGGTCGCGCGCATTGCCGTAGCGCACCACCTGCGTGCCGCCGGCGTTGGTGGCGAGGTTGCCGCCGATGCTGCAGCTGCCTTCGGCCGCCAGGCTCAGGGGGAACAGGAAGCCTGCCTTTTCTGCCGTGTCCTGCAGGGCTTGCAGCACGCAGCCCGCCTCCACCGTCATGGTGAGGTTGGCTGGGTCAAGGGCGCGCACGGTGTTCAGGCGCATGAGGCTCAGCACCACCTGCGTGCCCGATGCGTCGGGCACCGAGCCCACCACCAGGCCGGTGTTGCCGCCCTGGGGCACGAGCGATGCGCCCGCCCGTGCGCAGGCCCGCACCACGGCAGCCACCTCGACCGTGCTGCCAGGGCGCACCACGGCGAGTGCCCGGCCGTGCGCGCGTTTGCGCCAGTCTTGCTCCCAGGCCGACAGATCGGTGGCCGGGTCTTCGTGCGTGAGCACGTGCATGGCACCCACAGCCTCACGCAGTTCCGTCAGCAGGTCGAGGTGTTGCGGGCTCATGGTTGTGCCGGTGAGATGGGCGCCGTGCCTTGCGCGGCGGCAGTGGCGCTGGCCACGTCGGCCGCCACGGCTTCCTTGCCGGCCGCGCGCAGGCGGATGCGCACGTGCAGGGCGCAGGCCACAAACAGCGCCACGCACAGCAGCGTCTGGACCAGTGCCAGCCAGACCGAGGGGCCGGTGTCGCTGGTGGCGCGCACCACACCTTCGGTGAAGTACAGCCACACGATCAGGCTGACCCAGCGGTAGGTGTACATGCGGTTTTTCAGCAGGCCGGCCAGCGGGATGGTGAGGGGCAGCACCTTGAGGACCAGCCACGAGCCGCCCTCGCGCAGCGGTGCCAGCCACATTTCCCAGAGAAAGCCCAGCACGATCAGGCCCAGCAGGCTGGCCACGGCAAGCCAGCGCGTGGCGTTGATGGCGCGTGCTGGATCCCCCTGTGCAAGGGGGTGGGCGTCGGGGGTGGAGGGGGTAGAAATGTGGGGCATGGCGGGGGAGAAAGAGCAGGTGGCATGATACCGGGATGACCTTCAACGAGCGCCTGCGTGCCCTGGAAACCCTCGCTCGCGCCCTGTGGCGCGACGCCTTGAACTTCCCTTGGGCCAACACCGCCATCACCCTGCGCGAACGCTTCCGCGAGGACCGCCTGGGCATCACCGCCAGCAGCCTGACCTTCACCACGACCATCTCGCTGGTGCCCCTGTTCACGGTGGCGCTGGCCATCTTCAGCGCGTTTCCCATGTTCGACCGGCTGCAGGTCACGCTGCAGCGCTGGCTGGTGCAAAGCCTGGTGCCACCCGACATTGCCAAGCAGGTGTTCAGTTACCTCAACCAGTTCGCCAACAAGGCCGGCCAGATGGGCTGGGCGGGCGCGCTGGTGCTGCTGGTCACGGCGCTTGCACTGATCCTCACCATCGACCGCAAGCTCAACGACATCTGGCGCGTGCGCCAGCCCCGCTCTTTCACCCAGCGGGTGCTGGTGTACTGGGCGGTGCTCACCCTGGGACCGTTGTTGCTGGCCGGCAGCCTGACCGTGACGACCTATGCGATCACCCTCTCGCGCGACGTGGTGGCCGACGTGCCTGGCGGTGTGCGCTTCCTGCTGGGCACGGTGCAGTTCATCCTGCTCACGGTGGGCCTGGCCGCGCTCTACCGCTATGTGCCCAACACCCGGGTGCGCTGGAGCCACGCCCTGGTGGGGGCCTTGTTCGTGGGCACCGGGCTGGAGATGGCCAAGAAGCTGCTGGCCTGGTACCTCGCGCAGGTGCCCACCTACTCGGTGGTCTACGGCACGTTTGCCACGGTTCCGATCTTGCTGGTGTGGTTCTACGTGGCCTGGGTGATCGTGCTGCTGGGTGCGGTGGTGGCGGCGTACCTGCCCAGCTTGCTGTCGGGCATCGCACGGCGCGGAGATTCGCCGGGCTGGAGTTTTCAGCTGGCGCTGGAGGTGCTGGAGCAACTGCACACCGCGCGCGACACCGCGCCCAAGGGCCTGAGCCTGGAGGCTCTGGCCCAGGTGCTGCGGGTGGATGCCTTGCAGCTGGAAGAGCCTGTGGCCACGCTGGTGTCGCTCGACTGGCTGGGCCGGCTCGACGAAGACGGCGAACGTTATGTGTTGCTGGTGGTCCCTGGCGACACGCTGATGGCGCCGCTGGTGGACCGCCTGCTGCTGGCGCGCCAGTCGAACACCGCGCGCTTCTGGTCCGAGAGCCACTGGGCCCGGCTCACCCTGGCGCAGGCGCTTGCGGCCACGCCATCGCCGCCGTTGGTCCAGGAGCTGGCCGAAGGCCCCTCGGTCGCCTCGGGCTGAAGCGCCTTCACGCCACCGAGAACGGTGCGTGCAGGAAGCCGCGAAACCGCGCGCGGCCACCACGCAGTGGAGCCTCGGTCAGGCGGAAGTCGGGGAAGCGCTGCAGGAAGCGGCCGATGGCAATGCGTCCCTCCAGCCGCGCCAGGCTCAGGCCCGCGCACTGGTGGATGCCGAAGCCGAAGGCCAGGTGCTTGTTGCCCTCGCGCGCGAGGTCCAGCACTTCGGGGTCGGTGAACTGCGCGGGGTCGCGGTTGGCCGCGCCGATGCACAGCGTCACCAGCGTCCCGGCGGCCAGTTCCACACCCCCCACCTGTGTGTCTTTCACCGCGCGTCGGTTGCCCAGCTGGTTCGACGATTCGAAGCGCAGGAACTCGTCGACCGCGCGGGCGAGCACCATCTCTTGTGCAGTGGTGTCACCTTCTGTCTGCTTCAACGCCGTGTGCAAAAAATGGCGCGCCTGCGGGTGTTCCTGCAAGGCGATCAGACCGTTGCCGATCAGGTTGGTGGTGGTCTCGTGACCGGCGTTGAGCAGGAAGATGCAGTTCTGCAGCAGCTCGACTTCGCTCAGCTGCTCACCGCCAGCCTCGCCCTGGATCAACCGCGTGAGCACGTCGCGCTCCGGGTCGCCGGGGTGCTGGCGGCGCTGTTCCACCAGCGTGCGCAGGTAGGTCAGCATGTCGGTCACGGCCGCGTTGCCCAGGGCCTGCTGTTGCGGCGTGAGGGTGGGCTCCAGCGCGCCCAGGATGGCGAGTGACCAGGCGCGCAGTGGGCCGCGGTCCGGGTGCGGCACATCGAGCAGGTTGCCGATGATCTCCACCGGAATGGCCGAGGCGAAGTCTTCAATCAGGTCGCCGCCGCCACGCTCGGCCAGCGAGTCCAGCAGGCTGTCGACCAGCGTGATCAGACCCGGCTCCATGTCGGCGATCGCCCGGCGCGTGAGCGCGCCCATGATCAGGCGGCGCACGCGGGTGTGCAGCGGAGGGTCGTTGAACACCAGGCTGGTGGTGTGGTGCTCGAACAGCGGGGAACCCACGCCGTACTTGGGCGCGAACTCGACCTGTTTGTCGGAGCTGAAGGTCTGCGCATCGCGGTACACCGCCATCAGGTCGGCGCAGCGCGTGAGAAACACCGAACCGTCGGGCATGCGGCGCACCGGCTCGCTGTTGCGCAACGCGGCGTACACCAGGTAGGGGTTGGCCAGGAATTCAGGCGTGAGCGCGCGCAGATCAAAAGACGCGGCGATCTCGTGGGCCCGGGCGAGGGTCATGGGTGGCGTGATGTCGAAGCTCATGGGATCGAAACAGGTGCTCGGGGCAACGAAGCAGCGGCGTAGCATGCGAGGCAGCGCTGATGGTGGCGTTGGTGAATCAAGGAGAACTTCATGACTTCCTGCATTTCTCGACTGTCCGTGTGGGTGCTGGCACTCTCGTTTCAGACCGCGCCGGCCTGGGCGCAAAGCGTCATGTCGGCACCGGCCTGCCAGTGTTCGGCACCCACGCTGGTGGTCACGGGTGGAGCCAGCGTGGTGCATTGCATGTGCGGCGCCATGTCCTGTGTGATCACCGTGCCACCGTCTTCCGGCAAGGACAGCAGCCAGCTGCAGTGCGTGAAGTGAGGCTCAGGTGGCCAGGAAGTTGCGCATGGCCATCAGGGTTTCCTCGGGCGCTTCGGTCATCTGGTGGTGACCCACCGGCACGCTGGTGACCGACACGCGCAGGCCCTTGGCCCTGGCCGCCGCGATCAGGCCTTGCGCGGCCTTGGGGTGTGTCATCTGGTCTTGGCCGCCCAGCAAAAACAGCACCGGGCAGGTGATCTGCGCCACGGCCGCTTCACCGCCTGCATAGCTGCCGCAGGCCACGAAGCCACGGTGAAACACATTGACCTTCGTGTTGCTGCGCAGCACGCGACGGCCCAACGCCAGGCTGGTTCCATAGACCCAGGTGCCGGGCCCGAGCGAGGACGGTGGCGCGGCCAGCGTGCTGCGCGAGAACACGTTGATCATCTTCAGGCCCTTCTCGGGCTCGTTGAGGGCTGCTTCGATCAGGGCTGGCGAGACCTTCATGGGGTAGGCCGTGCCCACCAGCACCAGGTGGCTCGCACGGTCTTTCAGCCTTGCTGCAGCCTCAAGCGCGATCAGCGAGCCCCAGCTGTGGCCGACCAGCGCGGCCTTCTGCACGCCCGCGGCGTCGAGCAGCGCCACCACGAAATCGGCTGCGGCCTCCACCGAGGCGGGGGCTTCGCCATCGCTCTTGCAGTGGCCTGGCAGGTCCACCGCCAGCACGTTCCAGCCATGGTGGGCGAGGTAGCGGCTTTGCAGCCCCCAGACGCTGTGGTCGTTGAGCACACCGTGGACGAAGACCACGGTGGGTTTGGCCGCATCGAAGGCTTTGCCGCCGGTGTAGCAGTAGGTGGGGGCGCCATTGACGTTGAGGTACATGGTCAGGCTCCGGCTTTCTCGGCCGCCTTGAGCGCGCGCTTCAAGTCGTCGATCAGGTCGTCCGGGTCTTCCAGGCCGATGGACAGGCGGATCGTGCCGGGGCCGATGCCCCCGGCGGCCAGCGCCTCGTCGCTCATGCGGAAGTGCGTGGTGCTGGCCGGGTGGATCACCAGCGAGCGGCAGTCGCCCACGTTGGCCAGGTGGCTGAAGATCTTGAGCGCTTCGATGAATGCCTTGCCCTGTTCGCGGCTGCCTTTGATGTCGAAGCTGAACACCGAGCCCGCGCCCTTGGCGCCAAAGCGCAGCAGCTTGCCCGCCAGGGCGTGGCTGGGGTGGCTCTCCAGCAGCGGGTGGCCCACGCGGCTCACCAGCGGGTGGCTGGCGAGAACCTGCACCACTTTTTCCGTGTTGCTCATGTGGCGGTCCATGCGCAGCGAGAGTGTTTCGATGCCTTGCAGGATCAGCCACGCGCTGTGCGGCGAGAGGCAGGCGCCGAAGTCGCGCAGGCCCTCGCGGCGCGCGCGCAGCAGGAAGGCGCCCACCGTGCTTTCTTCGCTGAAGACCATGTTGTGAAAGCCGGCGTAGGCCTCGGTGAGCTCGGGAAAGCGCCCCGACTTTTCCCAGTCGAAGCTGCCCGCGTCCACCACCACACCGCCGATCACGGTGCCGTGGCCGCTCAGGAATTTGGTGGCCGAGTGGTAGACCAGGTCGGCACCGAGCTCGAAGGGTTTGATGAGGTAGGGCGTGGTGAGCGTGGAGTCCACCAGCAGCGGCACGCCGGCCTCGTGTGCGATCTGCGAGACCGTGGGGATGTCCAGCACGTCCAGCCCGGGGTTGCCCACGGTTTCGCCGAAGAAAAGCCGGGTGTTGGGCCGCACCGCAGCGCGCCATCCATCAATGTCGCCGGGCTTGACGAAGGTGGTCTCGATGCCGAAGCGGCGCATCGTGTAGTGCAGCAGGTTCTGGCTGCCGCCGTAGAGCGCGGTGCTGGCCACGATGTGCGAGCCAGCGCCCATGAGCGTGGCCACGCTCAGGTGCAGCGCGGCCTGGCCGCTGGCGGTGGCAATGGCGCCGATGCCGCCTTCGAGCGCGGCCATGCGCTGCTCGAACACCGCGTTGGTCGGGTTGCTGATGCGGCTGTACACATGGCCCGCGCGCTCCAAGTTGAACAGGGCTGCTGCGTGGTCGCTTGACTCGAACACGAAGGAGGTGGTGAGGTGGATCGGCACGGCGCGCGCGCCAGTGGTGGGGTCGGGTGCGGCGCCCGCGTGCAGCGCGAGCGTGTCGAAGCCAGGGTCTGAATAACCGGACATGGGGAAGTCTCCTCGGAGGGCCGTGCTGTCTCGCCAAGGGCTGGCGCGCACTGGTTTTGAGCGGTATTGTGGGGGTATATTGCACGGACGCCAGCCTTGCTGGGGACACCACCAGAAACAGGAGACCAGACATGAAAGTCAGCGACATCCTTCGCGTCAAGGGCGGCACGCTCTACACCACCCACCCGCTTGAGACGTTGCACCGCGCGGTGGAGACGATGTCCCAGTTCGACATCGGTTCGCTGGCCGTGATGGAACACGGCGAACTGGTCGGCATGTTGACGTTCCGTGAGGTCATCCACACGCTGGCGCGCAACGGTGGAGCGCTTGGCGAGAAGACCGTGCGCACCGTGATGGACGACCACCCGATGACCTGCACCCCCGAAACCGAGCTGGAGCAGGTGCGCCCCATGATGCTGGAGCGGCACACCCGCTACATGCCGGTGATGGACAACAAGATGCTCATGGGCGTGATCAGCTTCTACGACGTGGCCAAGGCGGTGGTGGACAGCCAGAATTTCGAGAACCAGATGCTCAAGGCCTACATCCGCGACTGGCCGGCCGAAGACGAGGCGCAGCCCGCTGCACCTGCGCGCTGATCCGCACAGACCCCATGAAAAACGCCCCGCATGTCGGGGCGTTTTTCATGGGTCAAAGGTTTCAACCCATCGTGGCGTGGATCATGTCCCGGACCCTTGGGTAAATCTGCTGGTTCCAGCGCCGACCGCTGAACACGCCGTAGTGGCCCACACCGGTCTGCACATGGTGCGTCTTGAGGTAGGGGCGCACGCTGCTGCAGAGGTCTTGCGCGGCCACGGTCTGGCCCACGGCGCAAATGTCGTCGCGCTCGCCTTCCACCGTCATCAGGGCGGTGCGGCGTATGGCGGCCGGGTTGACCTTGCGGCCGTTCCAGGTGAGTTCGCCACGCGGCAGGTCGTAGGTCTGGAACACCTTGGCCACGGTCTCCAGGTAGAACTCGGCCGGCAGGTCGTTCACCGCCAGGTATTCCTCGTAGAAGTCCTGGATCGCCCGCGCTTCTTCGGTGCGGCCGTGCTCCAGGTGGTCGTAAATGTTGCGAAACGACTGCTTGTGGCGCTCCGGATTCATGGCCATGAAGGCCGAGAGCTGGATGAAGCCGGGGTAGACGCGGCGCATGAAGCCGGCGTGGGGCAGCGGCACATGGTTGATGAGGTTCTTCTCGAACCATTCGATGGGTTTGCTGGTGGCGAGCTTGTTCACCTCGGTCGGGTTCACCCGGCAGTCCACCGGGCCGGCCATCAGCGTGAGGCTGCGCGGCTGGGCCGGGTTGTCGTCTTCGGCCATCACCGCAGTGGCGGCGAGCGCGGCCACGCAGGGCTGACACACCGCCACCATGTGGCTGCCCGGGCCCACGGCTTCGGTGAAGCGGATCATGTAGGTGATGTAGTCGTCCAGCGAAAAGCCGCCGTGCAGCAGCGACACGTCGCGCGCGTTGTGCCAGTCGGTGATGTACACGTCGTGGTCTTGCAGCAAGGTGCGCGCGGTTTCTCGCAGCAGGGTGGCGAAGTGGCCCGAGAGCGGCGCCACCAGCAGCACCGGCGGCTGCGGCTCCACGCCCTCCTTGCGAAAGTGCAACAAGGTGCCAAAGGGCAGGGTGAGCACGGCTTCCTCGGTCACCGGCACCGCCTGGTCACCCACCATCACCTGGCCGATGTTGTAGGGCGGGCGCGAGTGGGTGAGGCGCAGCCGCGAGAGAACGTCGCAGGCCGAGGCCACTTTGCGCACCACGCTGCGTTCGGTGTCTTGCAGCCACAGCGATGCACTCAGGTGCTGGGCCATGAGCCGCAACGGCGAGAGCAGGTCGGACTGGGTCTGGTAGGCCTGGTACAGCATGTGTGAAATCCTGAAACAACGTCAACGGGTGCAGGCAAGTAACGCGCCAGCCGCTGCCGCACCGCCCCGGTGCGCAGCCGAGCACTTTTGTGGCACAGCCCTTGCTCAGAGCAGGGTCAACGAGGAGCAAGTCATGACCACCACGGTACTCACGATCAGCAGCAAGAACTACGGTGCCTGGGCCTTGCGGGGCTGGCTGATGGCGCGGCTGGCCAAGCTGGAGTTCACCGAGAAAGTCATTTCCCCCGACGACCCGGCCATGAAGGCCGAGATGCTGTTGCTCTCGGCCTCCATGCGGGTGCCGGCGCTGGAGCACCAAGGGATTCACGTGTGGGACACGCTGGCCATTGGCGAATACCTCAACGAGATCAAGCCCAAGGCGGGCCTGTTGCCGGCCGACCGCGCGGCACGCGCGCACTGCCGGGCCATCTGTGGCGAGATGCATTCGGGCTTCAGTTCCATGCGTTCGTCGTTGCCGATGAACATCAAGGCCCACTTCCCGAACTTCAAACTCTGGTCGCGCGCGCAGACGGACATCGACCGCATCGAGGCGATCTGGATGGAGTGTCTGGAGACCTACGGCGGCCCTTACCTGTTTGGCGCCAAGCCCTGCATGGCGGACGCGATGTTTGCGCCGGTGGTCACGCGTTTCATCACCTACGGGGTGGCGATCGACGAGGTGTGTGTGGCGTATTGCGACACCATCATGGCGTTGCCGGCGATGAAGGAGTGGGTGGCGGCTGCGGAGGCTGAACCGGATGACATCGATGAACTCGACGCTGAGTTCTGAGGTGGTTGTGTTCGTGGCGTTGTAAGCGGCCACCTCGCGCTGGATCGGGCACCCGGGCGTTCTGCTCCGCGAATGTCCTCCGGCGGCTGGTGCCGCCTCCCCCTTGATTTCGCTGAGCAGAGCGCCCAGGCGCCCGATCCTCCACGGGAGGTTGGCCAACCATCTCCGACCGCGAAAACCTAAACCCAAGGGGTTGGCTTCGGAATCTCACAAACCGGCTCAACATCGATGGTCTTGAAGTCCGCTGGAGACACGATTTCCAGGTACTCCATGTCCGGCGAATAGTCGAACAGGTAGTGGCGAATCCCTGGGCGCTGGTGCACGCAGTCGCCGGCTTCGACCAGCGTCACCTGGTCTTCATACATGAACTTCGCCCAGCCTTTGATCATGATCACGATCTGGAAGTCCGCCTCGTGCCGGTGCCAGCCCGTACCTTCCTCGGGTGGCAGGTTGGCCTTGACCAGGTGCGCGATCACCTGGCCGTGGGTGGCTGCGGCGATGCCGAGGTCGCGGTAGAGGAAAAAGTCCCTCAGTCCGCCAGCGGCGTAAGGGTTGTCGGCGCCTTTGACGTGCGAAAACAGGGTGCTGGTGCGGTCGAGCATGGAAAGCTCCTTTCTGGGGCTGCGCAACAACGATTTGCTGCACTGCAGCGCAAAGCACGAAATGTTCCTGTGGCCCGGGGGCGCCCAGGCATGGCATTCGGAGCAAATCGCGCACCAGACTGGCCCACCGATGCACCAGCGGGCCTCGGGGATAATCCAGCGCATGAGCGGCAACACCTTCGGCACCCTGTTTTGCGTCACCAACTTTGGTGAATCCCACGGCCCGGCCATTGGCTGCGTGATCGACGGCTGTCCGCCGGGCATGGAGCTCAGCGAGGCCGACATCCAGGTCGAGCTGGACCGACGCCGCCCGGGCACCAGCAAATTCGTCACCCAACGCAACGAGCCCGACGCGGTGGAGATCCTCAGTGGCGTGTATGAAGGCAAGACCACCGGCACACCCATCGCCCTGTTGATCCGCAACACCGACCAGCGCAGCAAGGACTACGGCAACATCGCCCAGACCTTCCGCCCCGGCCACGCCGACTACACCTACTGGCAGAAATACGGCATCCGCGACCCACGCGGTGGCGGGCGCAGCTCGGCCCGCCTGACCGCGCCCACGGTGGCTGCCGGTGCGGTGGCGCGCAAGTGGTTGAAAGAGCGGTATGGCACCACCTTCCGGGGTTGCATGACGCAGGTGGGCGACGTGGTCGTGCCCTTCGAGAGCTGGGACCACGTGCCCCACAACCCGTTCTTCGCGCCCGTGGCCGACGTGTCCGCGATCGAGGATTACATGAACGCGCTGCGCAAGAGCGGCGACTCGTGTGGCGCGCGCATCCGCGTCACCGCGCAGGGCATGCCCGTGGGCCTGGGCCAGCCGCTGTACGACCGGCTCGATGCCGACATCGCCTACGCCATGCTCGGCCTCAACGCGGTCAAGGGCGTGGAGATCGGCGCCGGGTTTGCCAGCGTGAGCGACAAGGGCAGCACGCACGGCGACAGCCTCACGCCCGAAGGCTTTGCGGCCAACAAAGCCGGCGGCGTGCTGGGCGGCATCAGCACCGGACAAGACCTGGAGGTGTCGATCGCGATCAAGCCGACCAGCTCGATCCTGATCCCGCGCGAGACCATCGACGTGGCGGGTGCGCCCACCGAGATCATCACCAAAGGTCGCCACGACCCCTGCGTGGGCATTCGCGCCACGCCGATTGCCGAAGCGCTGCTGGCGCTGGTGGTGATGGACCACGCGCTGCGCCACCGCGCGCAGTGTGGTGACGTGCAACTGCCCACACCCGACATCGCGGCCAAAGCGCGCGGGTGAGCCACAACCCGTTCGGGCTTAGCCTGTCGAAGCCCTCGCCAACATTGCCAGAGCGTTTCGACAAGCTCAACGCGAACGGATGTTTTTCCAAGCGTCCTGAGCCTGTCAAAGGGCAAGCTCAGGGCGAACGGGAACTCTTGTGAGCCAGAAAAAACAGCTGTTGCCGTTTGCCATGCTGAGCGCGAGCTACTTCGCGCACATCGGCTTCTTCAACCCCTACCTCCCGCTCTGGCTCAAGGAGCTCGGGTTCAGCTTGCTGGCCATCAGCGTGTTGACCTCGGTGCAGTCGGCCTCGCGCCTGTTCGCGCCCTACCTGTGGGGTTCGCTGAGCGACCGCACCGGCGAGCGTGTGCGGCTGCTGCGCTATGGCGCCACGGTGGCCCTGCTGCTGTCCACGGGCTTGTGGTTCGACCTCGGCGGGGTGGGCCTCTTCGTGGTGCTGCTGCTGATGTTCACCCACACCAGCGGCATGATGCCCATGAGCGAAGCCGCGCTGGCGCACCTGGTGAGCCACGGCGGCGCGTTTGATGCCCGGCGCTATGGCCGCATCCGCCTGTGGGGCTCGCTGGGGTTTCTGGTGACGGTGGTGGCCGCGGGGCTCTGGTTCGAGCGGTTCGGCCTGGTGCACTTTCCCGCCTGGACGCTGGCCACGCTGGCGGCCGTGACGCTCAGCGTGTGGCTGCTGCCCGACTTTCGCGAACCCGCGCACACCGACGAGACGCAGCCCAGCGTGTGGCCGGTGTTGCGCCAGCCGCAGGTGCGCTGGTTCTTCGCTGCGGTGTTCTTCCATGTGCTGGCGCACATCTTCATCTACGTCTTCTTCTCGCTCTACCTGGACTCACTGGGCTACAGCAAGACGGTGATCGGCCTGCTGTGGGCGCTGTCGGTGGTGATCGAGATCGGCTGGTTCTTCACCCAGGGCCGCTGGTTGCCGCGGCTCTCGCTCTCGGCCTGGCTGGTGCTGGCCGCCGCACTCATGGCCCTGCGCATGGGGCTCACGGCCGGCTTCCCTCTGGTGTGGCCGCTGCTGCTGGTGGCCCAGGCCCTGCACGCCATCACCTTCGCCGCGCACCACACGGTGTGTATCGCCATGCTCTCGCACCATTTCCCGGGTCGCTTGCGCGGGCGCGGTCAGGCGCTCTACACCGTGGTGGGCTATGGGTTGCCCGGTGTGGTGAGCGGTGTGGCTGGCGGCTTGCTCAGTTCGGTCTTCGGGCTGGCCAGCGTGTTCTGGTTGTCTGCGCTGGTGGCGTTGGCGGCGACCGGCTGCGCCCTGCAGGCGCGCAGGCTGGCGCACCGCCAGATGCCAATCTGAGTCCGCACAAGAATCACGCAAGGCTCGTGCAGCCTTCAGAAATCGATCAAATGCATGCGAACATTGCAGCGTTGGCAGTGTCGCCTCTGCAGGCAGCGAGCGCGGCAGTCCATCGGTTGCGAAGAAGGTCGGGATTGGTCCACACCATCCCTGTCTTGACGCCTTGTTTACTGTTTCCGGAGTTGTCGAGATGAGTGATTTCCTGCTCACCCCCCCCGAAGGCCGCGAGCCCTTGCAAGCCTCTTTCAGCGATATCGCCAACCCGCTGGGCCTGGACGGCATCGAGTTCATTGAGTACACCACCAACAAGCCGCAGTCGCTGGGCCAGGTGCTGGAGACGATGGGCTTTCGCCCAGTGGCGCGGCACCGCTCGCGCGAGGTGCTGCTGTACCGCCAGGGAGGGCTCAACATTGTTGTCAATGCCCACCCTGTGGATGCGATGGGCGCCAGCCACGGCAGCGATGTGCCGGCGATTGCGGCCATGGCGCTGCGCGTGCGCGATGCGCGTGCCGCCTACCAATACGTGCTGGAGCGCGGTGCCTGGTCGGTGCCCACGCATCCCGAGGTGATGGAGCTGAACATTCCGGCCATTCATGGCGCTGGCGGCAGCCGCATCTACTTCGTCGACCGGTACAAAGAGTTCTCGATCTACGACGTGGACTTCGTGCCCATCCCTTCGGTGGATCAGCGCCCGCCCGCCACTGCGGGCATCCACTTCTTCGGCATCGTGCAATACATTGGCCCGGGACGCAGCAACGACTGGATTGCGTTCTACAACGATCTCTTCGGCACCGAGCTCATCCCCGATGAGCAGCGCTTCGGCATCATGCCCAAGGGCACGTTGCTGCGCACGCCGGCGCTCGACCCGAATCAGCGCTTCATGCTGCAGTTGATCGAGCCCGAGGTGAATGTGGTTGACGTTGACGAGCGCCTGCAGCGCATCGGCCTGGGCGTGCCGGATGTGCTGGTCGCGGTGAAGGCGCTGCGCGCTCTGGGCGTGGAGTTCGTCGAAACCGAGGCGGCGCACACCGAACGGCGTGGCGCCATCAGCAAGACCTACCTCGGCTCGGTGGTGTTCGAGCTGGTTCACAGTGAAAAGGAATGAGGCCATGAGCCCGAACCGCGCTGCGATCGAAGCCATCAGCGGCTTCGGCATGGACACCATCACCCTGGCTGGCCCGCTGGAGGCCAAGCTCGCTGCCATGAAGAATGCCGGCTTCTCGCAGGTGATGCTCAAGGCCAACGACCTGGTGGGGCATCCCGGTGGCCTGGGTGCGGCGGTGCAGGCCGTCAAGGACAGCGGCCTGCGCGGCACAGGCTTTCAGGTGCTGCGCGACTTCGAGGGCCTCTCGGGCCACCTGCACCACTACAAGGTCGACATCGCCAAGAGCATGCTCGAGATGTGTGCCGCGCTGGACTGCAAGGTGCTGCTGGCCTGCTCGTCGACCTCGGCGCACGCCTCGCAGGACCTCGACCACATCGCTCGCGACCTGCGCAAGCTCGCCATGCTGGCGATTCCGTTTGGCATCCGCATCGCTTATGAAGGCCTTTCGTGGGGTCGCACGATCAACGAGTTCACCACCGCCTGGGACGTGGTCTGCCGCGCCGACTGCCCCAACCTCGGGCTGGGCATCGACTCGTTCCACATCTTCGCCGCCAAGACCTCGCTGGAGGAGATCGACTACCTGGATCCGTCCAAGATCTTCCTGGTGCAGCTGGCCGACTTCATGTGGCAGGAAACCCGCACCTTCGAGGAACGCATGACCACCGCGCGCACCTTTCGCGTGTTTCCCGGTGAAGGCGTGCACAGCGAGCAACTGGTCGAACTCGTGCTCAAGCTCGATGCGCTGGGCTACGAGGGCGACTACAGCTTCGAGGTCTTCAACGACGACTACCAGCAGATGCCGCTGCCGGTGGTGGCCGAACGCGCGCGCCGCTCGGCGCTCTGGCTGGCCGAGGATGTGATGCACCGCTCGATGCCCTTGCCCAACCGGATGCGCCTGAAAACCTCGCGGGGCTGAGATCGGCCTGGGCGCGACGGGGCTCAGCCCCGCTTTGCCCGCACGCCCAGTCCGCCGCACAGCGCGATGAGCGCGATGCCCGCGATCGAGCAGGCGTCGGGCGCGTGGCCAAAGACCATCCAGCCCGCCAGCGTGGCAAACGCGATCTGGGCGTACAGGTAGGGCGTGAGGCGCGAGGCTGGTGCGTGGTGGTAGGCCTGGATCAGCATGTAGTGGCCAACCGAACCAAACACCCCCAGCAGGCCCGCGAGCGCCCACAGCCGCCAGTCGGCCATGGGTGCCCAGGCCCAGGGCAGCACCAGCGAGCAGCAGACCAAGCCGAGCAGCCCGGTGTAGAAATGCATGGTGCCGGGGTCTTCGGTGCGCACCATGCGGCTGGTCAGGATCTGGTAGGCGGCATTGACGAGCACCAGCAGCAAGGGCAGCAGCATGGCGCCACGGAAGTCGGCTCCTTGTGGGCGGATGACGATCAGCGCGCCGGCCAGGCCGCCGGCCACCAGCGCCCAGCTCAACGCGGGCACGTGTTCGCGCAGCAGCAGCGCAGCCAGCAGCGTGACCACCAGCGGCACCAGCATCATGATGGCGGTGAACTCGCCCACCGGCACATGGCGCAGGCTGATGAAGGCCACCACGCTGGAGCCCACCATCAACACCCCGCGGCCCAGGTGCCAGCCCGGTGCCCGGGTGTGCAGCAGACTGCGCCCGCGCTGCGGCCACAGCAGTGCCGTGGTCATCGCGGTCTGGGTGACATAGCGCAGCCACACGGCCATGACCACCGGCACGACGGGGCCCACGTATTGCGATGTGGTGTCGAGCAGGGCGAAGCACAGCGTGGCGCCAACGACCAGTGCGATGCCCAGGGCGGGGTGCTGCGTTGCAGCGCGGTCGCTCACGCCGGCTTCAGTAGCTCAGCCTCGCCACCGAGCGCAACACCTCGGCGCTTGTGGTGGGCAGACCGAAAAACTCAAGGTAGGCCGGGATCTGCTCGAACAGCATGTCCGAGCCCACCTGGACCCGGCAACCCCGGGCCTGCGCGGCCGCCAGGAAGGCGGTCATCTCGGTCTTCATCACCACCTCGCCGACGAAGGTACGGGCCTCCAGGCGCGAGACATCCATGGGCAGCGCATCGCCCTCGTTCATGCCCATGGGCGTGGCGTTGACCACCAGGTCGAAGCCGGCCGGGTCGTTGCTGCCGGTGCTCACCTCGATCCGCGGGTAGTTGGCCTTCAGGCGCTGAGCGAGCGCATCGGCCGACGAGGAGTTGACGTCGTACAGCGCGATGGCGCCGATACCGGCGCCTGCCAGCGAAGCGGCGATGGCACAGCCCACACCGCCGCTGCCCACCACCAGCACGCGCGCACCTTGCAACTCCAGCCCCTTGCGCTGCACCCCGCGCACGAAGCCCGCGCCGTCGAACATGTCGCCCACCAGGCGGCCGTCGGCACTGCGCTTGACGGCGTTGCAGGCACCGGCCACCTTCACTGTGGGCGTGACCTCGTCGAGCAGACCGACCGTGACCACCTTGTGCGGCATGGTGATCAGCGCACCCCGGATGTTGGTGAGCGCAAAGACCGATTTCAGGAACGCCGGGTAGTCCGGCGACTGGCAGCCCATCGGCACCACCACCACGTTCACGCCCACATGCTCGAAGTAGGGGTTGTAGATCATCGGCGACTTGAAGGTGTGTGTCGGATAGCCGATGTGGGCGATGAGCTCGGTGGTGCCGTTGATCATGGTGGGTGGGTATTCGGGGGAACGAGGGACGTCAGGCCTGTTTGGCGCGCACGAGGTTCACGGCCGTGCGCAACCCCAGCAGGTAGCTGTCGACACCGAAACCCGCGATCTGGCCCTGCGCGATCTCGGCCAGCACCGAGTGGTGGCGGAAGGCTTCGCGGGCATGGATGTTGGACATGTGCACCTCGACGATCGGGCAGGTCAGGATCGCGAGCGCATCGCGGATGCCGTAGCTGTAGTGCGTCCAGGCGCCAGCGTTGATCAGCACCGCGTCCACCTTGTCCAGGTAAGCCTGGTGAATGCGCTCGCACAGGGCGCCTTCAAAGTTGGTCTGGAAGTTCTGTACCTCCACACCGAGCTCCTTGCCCAGCGCATCGACCTGCGCGTTGATCTGGTCGAGGGTGATCGTGCCGTACTGCTTGGGGTCACGCTTGCCGAACATGTTGAGGTTGATGCCGTGCAGCATGAGAACGTTCATCGGTGCTCCAGAAGTTGGGGGTGTTGAAAGGGATCGGGCTCTGGCCTTCGCATGCGTTCGCCAGCGGGAATCCGTCCCCGCGCGGCGGCGCTGCGGAATGTTTATTTGCTGCGCACCTTGGCCAGTTCGGCCTGCAGGCTCTGCATGGTCTCCTGACCCACGGCCACCGAGTACTTGGCGATCACCGGGCGCAGGCGATCGCGCAGTTTGTCGGTCTCGGCCGCCGAGAGTTCGGTCACCTGCATGCCGCCTTTTTTCATGTTGTCCAGCGCGGCCGCAACTTGTCCGCGTGCCTGCTCGCGCTGGTACTTCGCGGCTTCCGTGGCCGCGTCGGCAATGATTTTTTTCTGGGCCGCGTCCAGCGTGTCCCAGAACTTCTTGCTGATGATCACCGACTGCGGGTTGTACTGGTGGTTGCTCAGCACCACGTGCTTCTGCACCTCGTAAAACTTGTTCGCGTTGATCACGGTGATCGGGTTTTCCTGACCGTCAATGGCCTTTTGCTCCAGCGCGGCGTAAACCTCGGGGAAGGGCAGGGGCGTGGGGTTGGCGCCCAGGGCCTTGACCCAGTCCACGTTGATCGGGTTGGGGATCACGCGCAGCTTGAGACCATCCAGGTCTTCCAGTCGGGTGATGGGGCGCTTGCTGTTGGTGATGTTGCGAAAGCCCAGCTCGAAATAGGCCAGACCGATCAGTCCCTTCTCCTGGAGCTTGTCGTGCAGCTTCTTGCCGAACGGGCCGTCGACCACGGCATCGGCTTCCTTCGAGTTGGCGAACATGAACGGGAAGTCGTAGATCGCGAATTCCTTGACCTGGGCCGCGAAGATGCCCGAGTTCATCGAAGACATCTCCAGCGTGCCACCCTGGATGGCCGAGACGTTGGCCTGGTCGCTGCCCAGCGTGCCGCCTGGGAAGAGGTTGACCTTGATCTTGCCGCCCGACTTGGCCGCGACGATCTCGGCGAACTTCTCCATGCCCATCACGATGGGGTGGCCCTTGGGGTTCTGGGTCGCAAACTTGATGGTCTTGTCCTGCGCGTGGACGGCACCGAAGGCGGCCACGGCAAGCGCTGCGACGAGGGTTTTGAGCATCAGGCGTTTCATGGTGTCTCCAAAGAATGGGTAGGCAGTGCGCTGGGACCGAAAGCCACGGCCCGTGGCGCACCACGCACAGGCCGTGTGAGGGAGAGAGGAGTTCAGTTGCCGATCAGCCAGCGCGCCGGCACCATGACCAGCGACGGGAACAGAACCATCAGGAACATCACCGCGAACTGCACCAGCATGAACGGCATCACGCCGCGCGTGACGTCGTCCATGCGCATGCGGCCCACGCCGGCCACGGTGTTGAGCACGGTGCCCACGGGCGGTGTGACCAGGCCAATGGAGTTGTTGATGATGAACAGCACCCCGAAGTACACCGGGTCGATGCCGGCGGCCTTGACGAGAGGCATCAGCACGGGGGTGAGGATCAGGATGGTCGGCGTCATGTCCATCGCCGTGCCGACGATGATGACCAGCACCATGATGGCCATCATCAGCAGCGTCGGGCTGTCCAGCAGCGGCTGCAGCAGCGTGACGATCTGGTCGGGCAACTGGGCCACGGTGATCAGCCAGGCCGAGACCATCGCCGCTGCCACCAGGAACATGATCACAGCCGTGGTCTTGGTGGCGTTGAGGAACACCTCGTACAGCTGCTTGAGCGTGAGTTCGCGGTAGATGACGCCGGCCACGAACAGCGCGTAGACGGCGGCCACCACGGCCGCTTCGGTCGGTGTGAACACACCCATGCGCAGACCCACCAGGATGATCAGCGGCAGCATCAGCGCCCAGCCCGCGCTGCGCATGGCGGACATCACCTCGCCCACGGTCTTGCGCGGTGGTGGCTCCAGCACCTCGCTGCGCGTGGTCCACCACCAGGTGGCCCACAGGCCGGCGGCCAGCAGGATGCCGGGGAAGATGCCCGCGAGGAACAGCTTGGAAATCGACACGTTGCCCGCGACGCCGAAGATCACGAAGCCGATGGAGGGCGGGATGATGGGGCCGATCACGCCGCACGCCGCGATCAGGCCACCGCTGCGGGCCTTGTTGTGTCCGGCGTGCACCATCATCGGCAGCAGCAGGGCCGTCAGCGCGGCCGCGTCGGCCACGGCCGAGCCGGACAAGGCCGAGAGCAGGCAGGCCGCGACGATGGTCACGTAGCCCAGGCCGCCGCGCACATGGCCCACCAGCGCCATTGCGAAGTTCACGATGCGGCGCGACAGGCCACCGGTGTTCATGATCTCGCCAGCCAGCATGAAGAAAGGCACGGCCAGCAGGGGAAAGCTGTTGGAACCTTCGATCAGGTTCTGCGCGAGGATCTGCGCATCGAACATGCCGAGGTGCCACATCAGGGCAACACCGGTCAGCAGCAGGGAGAAAGCGATGGGGACGCCGATGGCCATGGAGGCCAGCAGGGCACCGAGGAAGACAGCAATGGTCATGGTGGTTCTGCCTGTGGTTCAGGGGCGCGGATTGGCGAGCGGCTCTTCTTCGGATTCGCGGATGCCGATGAGTTCGCTCTCGCTCAGCTGGCCTGTGAGCAGGCGCCACAGGTGCAACAGCAAGACCGGTGCGCCCAACAGCGCGAACGCCATGCCGCTGGCGTAGAAATAGCCCATGGAGGTCTCCATCACCGCGCTGGTGGAGTCCCAGTTGATCTTCACCTGCTCCCAGGCACCCTGGTAGATCAGCCAGCACACGAAGAGCATCAGCGCCAGGCTCGCCCCCAGGCAGAGCTTGCGACCGGCCACCGGCAGGCGCGCGATCAGCGAGTCGGTGCCGAGGTGGGCGCGTTCGTTGAGCGCCACCACGCCACCGAGGAAGGTCATCCACACAAAGAGCCAGCGAGACAGTTCTTCGGACAGGGTGATGCCGGAGTTGAAGCCGTAGCGCATCACCACGTTGCCAAACACCATGATCACCATCAAGGCGAGGAAAAGCACCATCAGCCATGACAGCAGCTGGCAGTACTTGTCGATGAGTTTCTGGATCATTGTTGTCTCCTGAGTCGTTCGAGACGTTAATGTACGAACTGGTTAGTTTTTATAGATTGGTATTTACCCTAGTGTCCGCCGCCGGCCGTCGGCCCGCTTTCTGGCCCGCCCTGCCAGGGCTCAGGCGCGCACGAAACGCACCACCATCTCGGTGATGCTGGCGCGGCGCTGGGCGGCGATCGCCGGGTCGGTCAGGTCGCGCTTGAAGATCAGGCCGAAGGTGTGGCGGTTGGACACGTTGAAGAACGTCAGCGCCGAGATCGAGGCGTGGATGTCGATCGGGTCGAGCCCCGGGCGGAAGTCGCCCGAGGCCACGCCGCGCTCGTAGAGCTGGCGAATGGCCGAGATGGCGGGCACGTTGAGCTGCTGGATGCTCTGGCTTTGTGCCAGGAACTGGCCCCGGTTCATGTTTTCCGAGATCACCAGCCGGATGTAGTTTTCGTGGCTGACGTGGTGGTCGAAGGTGAACTCGACCAGCCGGCGCAGCGCGGCCTCGGGCGGCAGGTCCTCCAGGTGCTGCTGGCTTTCGATTTCCCGCATTCGTCGGTACGACTCCTCAAGAGCCGCCAGATAGAGGCCTTCCTTGCTCTCGAAGTAGTAGTAGATCATGCGCTTGCTGGTCTGCGTGGCGGCTGCGATCTCGTCGATGCGCGCGCCCGCCAGCCCCTTTTCCGCAAACTCCGCCATGGCCACTTCCAGGATGTTGGCCATGGTCCGCTCCGGGTCGTTGGTGCGGGAGGTCTCCTTCACGGGTGCTGCGCCGCGCGCGGCTCGCCGCCTGGAATGTACCGTTTCGTTCATTTGCGCAGTATAGGGTCCGCGCGAGGCTTGCGGATCAGGGCACGGTGGCCTGCACGCCACCGCGGCGCAGTGGGTTGAAGCCAGTGACCAGCGCCGTGGCCAGCAGCACCAGCGCACCGCCGGCAAAGATGCCGGTGGACAGGGACTCACCCAGAAACAGGTGGCCCCAGGTCACGCCAAACACAGGGATCAGGAAAGCCGGGCTCATGGCCGCCACTGGCGTGACGTGGCGGATGATCCGCAGGTGCGCCCAATAGGCCAGGCCCGAGGTGACGACACCCATGACCAGCAGAGCACCAACGGCGGTGGGCGTGAAGCTGGCCTGCGGCCAGGCCCACAGCGCACCCGGGAACACCAGCACCAGGGCCGCGAAATGAATGCCTGCCGCGATGGCCAGCGGTTGCATGCGGGTGGTGGCGCGTTTCATGAGCGGCGTGGAGCATCCATAGCAGGCCGCCGCCAGGATGCAGGCCAGTGCCGCGCCGATGGTGCCGGCGTCCGGCCGCACCGGGCCCAACCGCACGATGAGACCCACGCCGATGAAACCGCAGAGGCAGCCCAGCAGCTTGCGCGCGGTGAGCGTGTCTTCCTTGAACCAGGCAGAAGCCAGCGTGCCGAACAGCACCGCCGTGGTGTTGAGCAGGGCGCTGTAGCCCGCTGGCAGGCGCAGTGCAGCCCAGGCGTAGAGCAGGAACGGCGCGGCCACCGAGAGCGCGCCCAGCAGCAACAGTTCGCGCCAGTGTTCCCATGGCCAGCGCTGCTTCAGGCCCCGCATGATGAGGGCCAGGGTGAGGCCGGCCAGCGCCACGCGGCAACCCGCCAGCACCATCGGCCCGATCACGGGGCTGGCGATGCGGATGAACAGGAAGGACGCGCCCCAGAGGGCGGAGAGGCCCACGAGCTGGGCGAAGTGGCGTGTGTGCACTGCGCCATTGTGCGGTGCGTCATGGTGACGCCCGGTGTCCACGCTGTCGCGGGCAGGACTCGTGAGCGCTCAAGCGACCGCAATGCCCAGGCTTCCATGGACTGCACGAGGGTTTGTACGGTGTCGTCGTGGCGAGCACGCTGTGATCCTGCGTGTTCACAACAATCTTCCAGGGAGTCACGCCATGAGCTTCAAACGCTTCCAGTCCGGCTTGCGCGCCTTTTTGATGCCCGCGCTGTTGGCCGCGTCGGTGTCGGTCCACGCCGGCTCGTTTTCCGGCATCTTTGTGTTCGGTGACAGCCTGTCGGACACCGGCAACCTGAGCCTGGTCACGGCGGGCAGCGCCGACCCGCAGCCCAACCCGACCCAGCCCTATGACGGAGGGCGCTTCTCCAATGGGCCGCTGTGGGTGGAAGGCCTGGCTTCGGGCCTGGGACTGGCCGGTCAGGCCAATCCTTTCCTGTTGGGGGGCAACAACTTTGCGTTCGCCGGCGCCCGCACCGGCACCTCTGACAGCCCGCCCGGTGTGCTGGCGCAGGCCTTCGGCATCTGGGGGGGCGGCCTGGCGCCCAATCCTCTGCGCGCCGACCCCGATGCGCTCTATGTGGTGGTGGGCGGGGGCAACGACATGCGTGACGCACGCCTGGCCTTCACTGGCGACACGGCGGCCGATGTGCTCGGTCGGCAGACCGCGGCCGCCCAAGCCATCGATGGCCTGGCCCAGACCATCGCCTACCTGGCGGCCAGCGGTGCCCGCCACGTGCTGATCGCCAGCCTGCCCGACCTGGGCAACACGCCCGAGGCGGCGCTGCTGGGTCTCAAAGCCGCTTCCAGCGACGCGTCCCAGCACTTCAACGCGCTGGTGCCCCTGCTGTTTGGCCTGGAGTCGATCTTCGCCGGTCTGAACATCGAGTTGCTCGACATGGCCGGCATCGCCAGCAACGTGCTGGCCAACGCAAGCGACTTCGGCGTCACCAACACCGACCTGCCCTGCGGCACCTTCCTCTACAGCGCGGGTGCGGACTGCGCGACCTCGCTTTTCTCCGATGTGCTGCACCCGTCAGCCTTCGTGCACGGCCTGTTCGCTCAGGCCGCGCTGGGGATCTATGGCGTGCCGGTCCCTGGCACGCTGGCGCTCATGGTGTTGGCGCTGCTGGTGCTGGTGGGTGTGCAGCGCAACCGCGCGGGCCGCGGCAGCGTGATGGTGGCCGGGCTCAGGCCAGTGGCACGGTGAGCTGCTGAATCACCGGTGGTGTTTCGGGCCGCACGCCGCGCCACCAGGCAAAGGCTTCGGCGGCCTGTTCCACCAGCATGCCCACGCCGTCGGCCACGGTGCTCACCCCTGCGGCCCGGGCCTGCCTCAGAAACGGCGTGAGGCCCTTGCCGTAGACCATGTCGTAGGCCACTGCACCGGGTGCGAACAGGCCCGGCGGCAAGGGCAGGGCGTCGCCACTGAGCCCGGCCGAGGTGGCGTTGATCACGATGTCGAAGGTCTGGCCGGTGAGGTCGTCGTAACCGCCGGTCTGCAAGGCTGCGTGACCAGCGAAATCGCGCCGCAGCTCGTGGGCCTTGTCGGCCGTGCGGTTGGCCACCGCGAGCAGCGCCGGCGCCTGGCCCGCCAAGGGCAGGATGGCCCCGCGCGTGGCGCCGCCAGCACCCAGCAGCAGCACGCGTTTGCCCTTGATCGGGCAGCCCAGGTTGCGCTGCAGATCGTTCACCAGGCCCACGCCGTCGAAGTTGTCGGCCAGGATGCTTTCCCCCTCGAACTTGAGGCAGTTGGCCGCGCCGGCCAGGCGGGCACGCTCGCTCGGCTGGGTGGCGATCTGAAACGCCTGCAGCTTGAAGGGCAGGCTCACGTTGAGCCCGCGCCCGCCGCCGGCACGAAAGCCCAGCACGGTCTCATCGAAGCCGTCCAGCGGGGTCTCGATGGCGGTGTAGCCGATGTCCTGGCCGGTGGCCTGGGCAAACAGACTGTGAATCAGGGGCGACTTGCTGTGGCCAATGGGGTTGCCGAGGACGGCGTAGCGGTCGGTCATGGAGTTGCGGTGTTGAGGAATGCGCCGAGGGTTGTGCGGCGATTGTGGCGCAAGCCCCTGCGGCGTTTGCGGTCAAGGGCCACGGCCTACCATCGCGTCCATGACCACATCCCTCAAGATTGATTTTGTGTCCGACGTGTCCTGCCCCTGGTGCGCCGTCGGGCTGGGCGCGCTCGAAGAAGCGCTGGGCAAGCTGCGGGGCGAGGTGTCGGCCGAGCTGCACTTTCAGCCGTTTGAACTCAACCCGAAGATGGGCGCTGAGGGCCAGGACATCGGCGAGCACCTGACGCAGAAATACGGCTCCACCGCCGAGCAGCAGGTGCAGATACGCGAGACCATCCGCGCGCGCGGCGCAGAGGTGGGCTTTGAATTCAACCGCAACGGCCGCGGCCGCATCTGGAACACCTTTGACGCGCACCGCCTGCTGCACTGGGCCGAGCTTGAGGGCGCGCCGGGGCAGCAACACGCGCTGAAGAAGGCGCTGCTGGCGGCCTGCCACACACGTTCTGAGGCCATGGGTGATCACGGTGTGCTGCTCGGCTGTGTGCGCGAGGTGGGCCTGGATGAAGCGCGGGCTGGGGCCATTCTGGCAAACGACGAGTTTGCGCAGGCTGTAAGGGAGCGCGAGGGCTTTTACACCAGCGTCGGCATCCATTCGGTGCCCGCGGTGATCGTCAACGACCGGCACCTGATTTCGGGTGGGCAGCCGGCGGCGGTGTTCGAGCAGGCGCTGCGGCAGATTGCTTCTGAAATGGCTTGATGGGCAGGCGGGCCCTCACCCCCGCCCTCTCCCATGGGGAGAGGGAGTGGAGGCACGTTAGGCCGGCTGTGTGAGTGCTTTCGCGATGCGGTTCCTGCCCACGGTGGTCTTGGGCACCTTGCCCGGCAAGTGGCTGAACCAGGCGCGCACGTCTTCATCGAGCCCGATGCCGTGCATGTAGTTGTAGATCGCCTTGCGCAGGCCGATGCCCAGGGCTTCGTGGTCCACGCCGCTGGGGTCGATGAAGCCGATGTCGTTCTTGGCAAACGTGACCGGGGGCAGCGGGATCAGTTCGATGCCGTAGGCGGCGGGGTCCAGGCCCACGGGTGAGTGCACGGTGCACGAAAACCGATGGAAGAAGCCGCTCTGGATGCAGCCGTTTTCGAACAGCTGGCGCACGTATTCGAGCGCGTCCACCGTGTCCTGCACGGTCTGCGTGGGAAAGCCGTACATGAGGTAGGCGTGCACCAGGATGCCGGCGTCGGAGAAGCCCTTGGTCACGCGCGCTACCTGTTCCACCGACACGCCTTTTTTCATCAGCGTGAGCAGGCGGTCGGAGGCCACTTCGAGCCCGCCGCTCATCGCTATGCAGCCGCTGTCGGCGAGCAATTGGCAGAGCTCGGGCGTGAAGGTTTTTTCAAACCGGATGTTGCCCCACCACGAGATGGGTAGCTGCCGGCTGATGAGCTCGTTGGCCAGCGCTTTCAAGGCCTTGGGTGGTGCCGCCTCGTCCACGAAATGAAACCCGGTCTGGCCGGTCTCGTTGACGATGGCCTCGATGCGATCCGCCAGCGTGGCGGCCGATGCGGTCTCGTAGCGGCTGATGTAGTCCAGGCTCACGTCGCAGAAGCTGCACTTCTTCCAGTAGCAGCCGTGCGCCACGGTGAGCTTGTTCCAGCGCCCGTCGCTCCAGAGCCGGTGCATGGGGTTGAGCATGTCGAGCAGGCTGAGATACCGGTCCAGCGGCAGGCCGTCCCAGGTGGGCGTGCCCACCTCTTCGAACGGCACTTCGGGCTCGACGAAGTTGATGTAGCGCACGGTGTCTTCTTCGCGCACAAAGGTTCTCACCAGGCGCTGCTTGGATCGTTTGCGCTGCAGGTACTCCATCAACGCCAGCAAGGGACGCTCGCCCGAATCGAGCGTCACAAAATCGACCAGGTCGAACAGGCGGGGCTCGGCCAGTTCGCGCAGCTCGGTGTTCACAAAGCCGCCACCGAGCGCGATGGTGATGTGCGGGTTCTGCGCCTTGATGGTCTGCGCGATGCGCAGCGCGGCATAGAGCGCGCCGGGGAAGGGCACCGAGAGCAGTACCAGGTCGGGCTTGTGCTGCGACAGCGTGGCCAGCGTGAGCGTGTGCAGCAATTCGTCCACCAGCGTGAAGGGCGCGGCGAGTGCGGCGGCCATGGGCTCGAAGGTGGGCTGGCTGCTGGCGAGCGACTCGGCGTAGCGCACGAAGGCAAAACGCTCGTCCACGGCGTCGCGCAACACGTCGGCGAGGTCGTTGAGGTAGAGCGTGGCGATGTGGCGCGCCTTGTCCTGCACGCCCAGCGCACCGAAAGCCCAGGCCAGCGGGTCGCCGCCTTCTTCGCTCAGCGCCGCGTCCACGTACACCTCCAGCGCGGCAAAGCGCGGGCCTTCGGGCAGCAGCTCGCGCGCGGCGATGCGGTGCGCCAGGGTCGAGTCGCGTCCCTGCAGGAAGGCGATGACCAGGCCGATGGTGGCGCGGTAGCGGGCGAACTGGTCGAGGAAGGCGTGCACGCTGGCCGAGCGCTGTGCTTCAGGTTGCGCCATCGCATGGCTGCGCACGGACTCCAGCCCGGCCGGTGAAAACAGCTTGAGCACCAGCGCCAGCGCCAGGTCGGCCTGCACCGCATCGACCCCGCGCGAGCGCAGGAAGCCGGTGATGTAGGCGGTGGAGGGGTAGGGCGTGTTGAGCTGCGTCATCGGGGGGATGAGGCTCAGCACGCGCATTGGTGGCGTGTTCATGGTGTCGCTTCAGGGAAGCCTCGATTGTGAGGCTTGGGGTCTTCCCTGCGGGGCGGCGGGGTTGGTGCTTTGAGGTTTCACTCATAGACCTCGCGCCAGGACGGTGGAGCACCACCGTGTGCGCGCAACCATTGCACTGGGGCGGGTGGTTTGGGTCAGGCGGACGCTGGCCTCATTCGCGGTTGCCACAGAGGTCGAGCGCCCGCCCGGTGTTGAGAAAGCGGTGCCTGCAAACCCGGGCAGACACCCGCGAGCAGCCAGCGTCCGAATGGCCCGGACCACCCGACCTCACCCACCAAGCAGGCGTGAAATCAAAAAATCAAGCCGAGTAGTCAGACAAAGGAACGCAGCTGCAGAACAGATTCCGATCCCCATAGACGTTGTCCACCCGGCCCACCGGCGGCCAGTACTTGGCGTGCGCCCGGGTCGAGGTGCTCGCCGCACCCACGTCTCGTGCGTAGGGGTGTGACCAGTCGGCCGTCATGAGGCTTGCAGCCGTGTGTGGCGCGTTCTTCAGCGGGTTGTCGTCCTGCGGCCAGGTGCCGGCTTCCACGAGCCGGATCTCTTCGCGGATCGCGATCATCGCGTCGATGAAACGGTCCAGCTCTTCCAGCGTCTCGCTCTCGGTGGGTTCGACCATCAGCGTGTTGGCCACCGGGAAGGACAGCGTGGGCGCGTGGAAACCGTAGTCCATCAGGCGCTTGGCCACGTCCTCGGCCATCACGCCGCTGGTGTCCTTGAAGTGGCGCAGGTCCAGGATGCACTCGTGCGCCACATGCCCGTTGGCGCTCGCGTAGAGCGTAGGGTAGTGGGGTGCGAGCCGCTTGCTGATGTAGTTGGCCGCGAGGATGGCGGCTTCGGTGGCGTGCTTCAGGCCGTCGGCGCCCATCATGCGGATGTACATCCAGCTGATCGGCAACACCGCCGCGTTGCCCAGCGGCGCTGCGGAAATGGCGCCCACGCCGTTGACCGGCAGGCCGCCCGTGGCGTGCCCCGGCAGGAAGGGCACGAGGTCCTCGACCACGCACACCGGGCCCACGCCCGGGCCGCCACCGCCGTGGGGGATGCAGAAGGTCTTGTGCAGGTTGAGGTGGCTCACGTCGCCGCCAAATTCGCCCGGTGCGGCCACGCCGACCAGCGCGTTCATGTTGGCGCCGTCCACGTACACACGCCCGCCATGCCGGTGCACCAGCGCGCAGAGTTCCTTGACCGTGGTTTCAAACACGCCGTGCGTGCTGGGGTAGGTGATCATCACCGCGGCCAGGTTGGCGCTGTGCTGTTCGCACTTGGCTTGCAGGTCGGCCATGTCCACGTTGCCGTTCTCGTCGCACTTGGTCACCACCACTTGCATGCCTACCATCTGCGCGCTCGCCGGGTTGGTGCCGTGCGCGCTGCTGGGGATCAGGCAGATGTTGCGGTGGCTCTCGCCGCGCGAGGCGTGGTACGCCTGGATCACCAGCAGGCCGGCGTATTCACCCTGCGAGCCGGCGTTGGGCTGCAGGCTGATGCCGGCGTAGCCCGTGGCCTGGCAGAGCCAGGCGCGCAGCTGTTCGTCGAGCTTTTTGTAGCCGAGCAACTGACCGGCCGGCGCAAACGGGTGCACGTTGGCAAAGCCCGGCCAGGTGATGGGAATCATCTCGCTGGTGGCGTTGAGCTTCATGGTGCACGAGCCCAGCGGGATCATGCTGCGGTCCAGCGCCAGGTCCTTGTCGGACAGCGCGCGGATGTAGCGCAGCATGCCGGTCTCACTGTGGTGGCTGTGGAACACCGGGTGCGTGAGGTAGGCGCTGGTGCGGCGCTGCTCGGCGGGAATGCGCGGCTCGATGCCTTTTTCGAACGCGGCAAAGCCGGGCAGGCTCTGGCCCTGCAGCGCGAACACCGCCCACAGCTTTTCGATGTCCTCGCGCGTGGTGGTCTCGTCCAGAGTGACGCCCACGTACTCACCCCAGGAGAGGCGCAGGTTCATGCCGGCGGCCACTGCGCGCTGGAGCAGCGTTGCGGCGCGGTCACCTGCTTTGAAGGTCAGGGTGTCGAAGGCGCTGTCGCTGGTTGGCGTCCAGCCCAGTTGCTCCAGACCGTTGGCGAGCACCGCGGTGTAAGCGGCCACGCGCTGCGCGATGCGTTTCAAGCCCGCCGGGCCGTGGTACACGGCGTACATGCTGGCCACCACCGCCGGCAACACCTGCGCTGTGCAGATGTTGGACGTGGCCTTCTCGCGGCGGATGTGCTGCTCGCGCGTCTGCAGCGCAAGGCGGTAGGTGGGGTTGCCGTGGGTGTCCACGCTCACGCCCACCAGGCGGCCGGGCAGCGAGCGTTTGAATTCGTCGCGACAGGCCATGAAGGCGGCGTGGGGGCCGCCCGCGCCCATGGGCATGCCGAAGCGCTGGGTGGTGCCCACCACGATGTCGGCGCCCCATTCGCCGGGTGGCGTGATGAGGGTGAGCGCTAGCAGGTCGGCCGCGGCGATGAAGGCCGCGCCCTTGCCTTGCACGGTCTTCACATCGGCGGCCAGGTCTTCAATGCGGCCACTGGTGCTGGGGTACTGCGCGAGCACTCCGAAGTAGCCGTCGCCAGCCAGCGCTGCGTCCCACTCGGCGGCGGAGTTCGCCACCAGCACGGTGATGCCCAGCGGCGCTGCACGCGTCTGCACCACCTCGATGGTCTGCGGATGGCAGTCGCCGGCCACCACGAACGTGTGACCCTTGCTCTTCACGGAACGCTTGGCCAGCGTCATGGCTTCGGCGGCGGCCGTGGCTTCGTCGAGCATGGAGGCGTTGGCAATCGCCATGCCCGTGAGGTCGCACACCATGGTCTGGAAGTTGACCAGCGCCTCCATGCGGCCCTGCGAAATCTCGGCCTGGTAGGGCGTGTAGGCGGTGTACCAGGCGGGGTTCTCCAGCACGTTGCGCAGAATCACGCCGGGCGTGTGGGTGCCGTGGTAGCCCTGCCCGATGAAGCTCTTGAGCAACTGGTTCTGCTCGGCAATCGCCTTGAGTTCGGCCAGTGCGGCCGCTTCGGTGATGGCGGGGGGCAGTTGCATTCCCTGGCTGCGCGCGATGCTGCGCGGCACGATGCCGTCGATCAACGCGCGGCGCGAGGCCTCGCCGATGACCGAGAGCATCAGCGCTTCGTCGGCTTCGCCGATGCCGATGTGGCGGGCCACGAACTCGGACGGATTCTCGAGTTCATCCAGGGGTTTGACAGACGGCATCAGCATGGAAGGCTCCGGCGGCAGGGATCAGGCGTTGGCGGAAAAAGCGTTGTAGGCGGTCTCGTCGAGCAAGGCGTCCACCTGTGCCGGGTCGGACAGCTTGACCTTGAAGAACCAGCCGCTCTTGAGCGGGTCGCTGTTGGCCAGCGATGGGTCGGCGCGCAGCGCTTCGTTGACCTCGGTCACTTCGCCGCTGATGGGCATGTACACGTCGGCCGCGGCTTTGACGGACTCGACCACGCCGGCCACGTCCTTCTGCGCGAAGGTCTTGCCCACCTCGGGCAGGTCGACGAACACCACATCGCCCAGCGCGTCCTGCGCGTGCACGGTGATGCCGACGGTGGCGATGTCGCCTTCAACGCTGATCCATTCGTGGTCTTCGGTGTACTTGGTGGTCATGGTTTCTCCAGGTTGAAATGAATCGGTTTCCGTTCGCCCTGAGCTTGTCGAAGGGCATCCAACGGTGGTGAAGGCTTCGACAGGCTCAGCCCGAACGGGTGTGGTTCAGCCGCGGAAATAGCGGTTGGGTACAAAAGGCATGGCGCTCACTTCCATGGGCACCGGCTTGCCACGGACCATGGCGTGCAGGCGTGTGCCCAAGGCTGCGTGCGCAGGGCTCACATAACCCATGGCCACGGGTTGGTCGGCGCTCGGGCCCAGCAGGCCGCTGGTGACTTCGCCAATGGTCTCGCCGCTGGTGGTTTGCAGTTCGGTGTGGTCGCGCACGGGGATGCGCTCGAGCGCGATCAGGCCCACGCGCTTGCGGGCCAGCGGCGCTGTGCCGTCGAGCTGGGCGAGCACGCGGGCCGCGCCCGGGAAACCGCCTGCGCGCGCGCCACCGGTGCGGCGCACCTTCTGCATGGCCCAGTTGAGCGCGGCTTCCACCGGCGTGGTGGTGGTGTCGATGTCGTGGCCGTAGAGGCACAGGCCGGCTTCCAGGCGCAGCGAGTTGCGCGCGCCCAGGCCCACCGGCTTCACCTCGGGCTCGGCCAGCAAGGCGCGGGCAAAAGCCTCGGCCCGATCGCCCGGCACCGAGATCTCGAAGCCGTCTTCGCCGGTGTAGCCGCTGCGGGTGATGAAGAGGTCGGTGCCTTGCCAGGTGAATGCTCCGCCGGTCATGAAGACCAGCTTGTCCACACCGGGCACGAGGCGCTGAAGCGCCGTTGCGGCAAGGGGGCCTTGCAGCGCGAGCAGACCACGGTCGAATTGCGGCTCGACGGTGCAGCGGCCGCCGATGCGATCAACGATGTGGGTCAGGTCGCCGTGTTTGCACGCGCCGTTGACGATGACGAAGATGTCGCCACCGTTTGCGATGTTCCGGTTCACGAACATCAGGTCGTCGATGATGCCGCCCTCGTCGTTGAGCAGGAGGCCGTAGCGCTGCTTGCCCACAGCGAGATCGATCACATCCACCGGCATCAGCGACTCGAAGGCCGCCGCGGCATCAGCCCCGATCAGTCGCAGCTGGCCCATGTGCGACACATCGAACAGGCCAGCTGCCGCGCGTGTGTGGTGGTGCTCGGCCATCAGGCCTGCGGGGTACTGCACCGGCATGCTGTAGCCGGCAAACGGCACCATGCGGGCGCCGAGTTCGTTGTGCAGTGCGTGCAGCGGGGTCTTGAGGAGATCGGTGTCGGACACGGAGGGCTCGCAGGCAAAAGGGGCAGGCCCCGGTGGGGCGGAACACGGTTCATCCGTGCGCTGCCCCGCTGTCCGCTCTACCTGAGAGATTCACGCGGGCGATGCCGCGTTTGCTCCTTCGGTGGATCGCCTCGGTGAGCGACCTCTCTCCAGGGGGGTACACCGGCCTTGCGGCCCGTGTTTGCCAGTCCTTTTGCCTGAGCGTTCAGGGCCACGTGGGTGACCTCCTGCGCCTTCGGCGGCCACCTCTCGGGCGGCGCTCTCCTGACCCGGCCGAGTGTATCCGACGGCATCCGGAAAAGGCAGTTCAGGCGTTTTCCAGGGCCGATTCGGGCAACAACTTGGCCAGCCGCTCGCTGATGGCGTCGGCCCGGCCGGCGCCGGCCATGCGCTCGATGGCGACCAGCATCTCACGGCTCACCGCCAGCATGGCGGCGGCATCGCGGGCTTCGCGCAGCGCGTCGCGAAAGTGCAGGGCCAGGGCCTTGTCGCGCGGGGCGAACATGCGTTCGCTGAGGTCGAACAGGAACATGCGGGCACTGGCGAGCGACCGTGGCCCCGAGAAGGCGTCGACCGAGCCCTTGGTTGCAACGGGCTCGGGCGGTGGTGGCGCGACCGGGGCGGGCGGGGCTTCGTCGACGATGTAGCCGTTGGCCAGCAGGTTGCGCACGATGTCGGCGCCCAGGCCGCCAAAAAGGGCTTGCAGCGAGGCGGTGGCCTTGCGGCCGTCGGCCACCAGCAGCACGGCTCGCTCGCGCTGGCCCAGGGTGCGTTGGCCGGGCTGCAGTTCGGCTCGGCCCTTGTCGGTCTTGTTCAGCATGGTGTGGCGGGATGTGAAGACACAAGCCCGCACTGTGGTCATGCCATGTGACGGAACAGTGAAACCAGGACGTGAAAAAGCCGCCCGCAGGCGGCCTTCAGTGCGAATGCCTGATGAGCGTGACTTCGCTCACATGCCCGCGTAGTTGGGCCCGCCACCGCCCTCTGGCGTGACCCAGACGATGTTCTGGGTCGGGTCCTTGATGTCGCAGGTCTTGCAGTGCACGCAGTTCTGCGCGTTGATCTGCAGGCGGTCGGTGTTGTCGTCGTTTTTCACGAACTCGTACACACCGGCCGGGCAATAGCGGCTCTCGGGGCCGGCGTACTTGGCCAGGTTGATCTGCACCGGCACGCTGTCGTTCTTGAGCGTGAGGTGCGCCGGCTGGTTCTCCTCGTGGTTGGTGTTGCTCACGAACACGCTGGAGAGCCGGTCGAAGGTGATCTTGTTGTCGGGCTTGGGGTAGCTGATCTTCGGCATCTCGGCAGCCGGGCGCAGCTTCAGGTGGTCGGGCGTGCTGTTGTGCAGCGTCCAGGGCGGCGTCTTCACGCCCACCTTGGGCAGGAACCAGTGCTCCACACCGGTCATGAGCTTGCCCAGCAGCGGGCTCTTCTTGAACCAGTTCTTGAAGTTGCGGTAGGTCCAGAGCTCTTCATGCAACCAGCTTTTCTCGAAACGCTGGGTGAAGCCGACAAGCTCGTCGCTCTGGCGGCCGGCGGCCACCGCTTCAAACGCAGCTTCGGCGCAGAGCATGCCGCTCTTGATGGCGGCGTGGCTGCCCTTGATGCGCGCGGCATTCAAAAAGCCCGCGTTGCAACCCACCATGGCGCCACCCGGGAACACCAGCTTGGGCAAGGCCTGCGGCGTGCCGTTGTTCAGCGCGCGCGCGCCATAGCCCAGGCGCTTGCCGCCGGCAATGTGGGCCTGGATGCTGGGGTGGGTCTTCCAGCGCTGCATTTCTTCGAACGGCGACATCCAGGGGTTCTGGTAGTCCAGGCCGACCACCAGGCCCAGCGTGACCTTGTTGCCTTCGAGGTGGTAGAGGAAACCGCCGCCGAAGGTGTCGGCATCCATGGGCCAGCCGGCGGTGTGCACCACCAGACCGGGCTTGGCTTTGTCTGCGGGGATTTCCCACAGTTCCTTGATGCCGATGGCGAAGGTCTGCGCGTCCTTGCCCTCAGCCAGCTTGTACTTGGCGATCAGTTGTTTGCCCAGGTGCCCGCGCGCGCCTTCGGCGAACACCGTGTATCTGGCGTGCAGTTCCATGCCGAGCTGGAAGTGGCCGGTGGGCTCACCGTCCTTGCCCAGGCCCAGGTGGCCGGTGGCCACGCCCTTCACCGAACCGTCGTCGTTGTAGAGCACTTCGGCGGCGGTGAAGCCAGGGAAAATTTCCACGCCCAGCGCCTCGGCCTGTTCGCCCAGCCACTTGGTGACGGCGCCCAGGCTGATCACGTAACAGCCATCGTTGTGGAAGTTGCGTGGCATCAGCCAGTCGGGCGTGCGGGTGGCGCCGGTTTCGGAGAGCACCAGCAAATCATCGCCTGTCACGGGCTGGTGCAGCGGGGCGCCGCGCTCTTTCCAGTCGGGGAACAGTTCGGTGATGGCGATCGGGTCCATCACCGCGCCGCTCAAGATATGCGCGCCGGGCTCGGAGCCTTTTTCCAGCACGCACACATTGATCTCGCTGCCTTTCTCGGTGGCCAGCTGTTTCAGGCGGATGGCGGTGGCCAGGCCTGCCGGGCCGCCGCCGACCACGACCACGTCGTATTCCATGGCTTCGCGGGGGCCGAACTGGGCCAACAATTCATCGTGGGTCATCGGGGGGTCTCGCAGATAATGATTTTTGAGAAGGCGCTGAGTGTGCCTTGCGTGTCACTCGACAGACAGCATTTTATGCGGCACCCGCACAAAATCGAACGGTCGTTCTAATCTTCACTGAGGGCTTGCATCGTGGCATACAGCATGGACTTGTCGGGCCGCGTTGCCCTGATCACTGGTGCATCGGGCGGCCTGGGCGAACAGTTCGCCAAAACCCTGGCCAAGGCCGGCGCCGCCGTGGTGCTGGCCAGCCGCCGCACCGACCGCCTCATGGCCCTGCGTGCGCACATCGAAGCAGAGGGCGGTGATGCCCACGTGGTGGCCATGGACGTGACCGACCACGCCTCGATCAAGGCAGCTGTGGCACACGCCGAAACCGAGGTGGGCGCGATCGACATCCTCGTCAACAACTCGGGCGTGAGCACCACGCAGCGCCTGCAGGATGTGAGCGAGGAAGACTACGACTACATCTTCAACACCAACACCAAGGGCGCGTTTTTCGTGGCGCAGGAAGTGGGCAAGCGCATGCTGGCCCGCGCCAAGGGTGCCGCGCCGGGCACCTATGTGGGTGGGCGTATCGTCAACATTGCCTCCATGGCGGGCCTGAAGGTGCTGCCGCAGATCGGCGTGTACTGCATGAGCAAGGCTGCCGTGGTGCAGATGACCAAGGCCATGGCGGTGGAGTGGGGCAAGTTCGGCATCAATGTGAACGCCATCTGCCCGGGCTACATCGACACCGAGATCAACCACCACCACTGGCAGACCGAGCAGGGACAGAAGCTCATTGGCATGCTGCCGCGCAAACGCGTGGGCGTGCCGACCGACCTCGACGCGGTGCTGGTGATGCTGTGTTCGAGCGAGAGCCATTTCATCAATGGCGCGGTGATCGCCGCCGACGACGGCTTTGGCGCATAAATGAACGTTGCTGTCATGGGCCGGCCTTCAGGCTGGCCGCCGGGCATGGTCACCGGCATCCTGGCCGGCGTGGGGGCCGGCGCTTTCTGGGGCACGACCTTCGTTGCACCCTTGATCGCACCGGGCTTCAGCTCGATCGACCTCACCGTGGGCCGCTACCTGGCGTGTGGCCTGCTCTCGGTGGTGCTGTTGCTGTGGGCTGCGTTGCGTGGCAACGCGCAGCGCCCCACGCTGGCCCAGGCGGGTGCGGCGCTCTGGCTCAGCCTGCTGGGCTACACCGGTTACTACCTGCTGCTGGTGCTGGCCATCCAG
This sequence comes from Hydrogenophaga sp. PBL-H3, assembly GCF_010104355.1. Taxonomy (NCBI): domain Bacteria; kingdom Pseudomonadati; phylum Pseudomonadota; class Betaproteobacteria; order Burkholderiales; family Comamonadaceae; genus Hydrogenophaga; species Hydrogenophaga sp. PBL-H3. The sequence continues at coordinate 2,993,976 of NZ_CP044972.1, read as the reverse complement.
GCCGCGGGTGCGGCCTTGCCCGTGCTCGTCATCGGCACCATTCCACTGTGGATCATGTTGCTGGGCAAGCCCCGTGGCTTGCTCTGGCGTTCGCTGGTGCCGGGCTTGTTGCTCACGGTCGCGGGCATGGTGCTGATGATGCAGGTCACGGAGCACGGGCAGGGCGACGGTGAGGGCACGAACCTGTGGCTGGGCATCGCCTATGCCGTGCTCGCCATGCTGTCGTGGACCGCGTTTGGCTTGCTCAATGCCCGGTGGCTGGCCAGGCACCCCGAGGTGAATTCCACCCTTTGGGCCAACTGGCTGGGTGTTGCCGCGGGGGCTGGCGCTCTGGCCATCTGGGCAGTGGCGGGCACCGATCTGGCTTCGCTGGTCTCCCGCCCCGGTTTCGGTACCTTCGTGGCCGTGTGCGCTGTCACCGGCATTGGTGCGGCCTGGGTGGCCTCGGTGCTCTGGAACATGGCCAGCCGGCGGCTGAGCGCCAGTCTGGCCGGCCAGCTCATCGTCAGCGAGACCGTGTTTGGCCTTGTCTACAGCTTCGCCTGGGACGGCGCCTGGCCTGCTGCCTTGCAGTGGGCGGCGTGCGCGTTGTTCGTCCTGGGCATCCTCGCGTCCATCAAGGCCCACCGATGAAGTTCGAACTGCCCGAGAAGAAGAAAGAAGTGTTTCGCATGACCATTCCCATTCGATGGGGTGACATGGACGCGATGGGGCACGTGAACAACACCATCTACTTCCGCTACCTGGAGACCATCCGCATCGAATGGATGCGCGGCATCGGATGCCAGCCCGACCCGCAAGGCGAAGGGCCGGTGATCATCAACGCCTTCTGCACCTTCCACAAACAGCTGGAGTACCCGGGCGACGTGATTGCCACGATGTACGCGAGCGATGTCGGTCGCACCAGCTTCGAGACCTGGTGCACCCTCACCCGGGCCGATGATCCGCAGACGCTGTACGCCTCGGGTGGCGCGACCACGGTGTGGGTGAACTTCCCGAAGCAGAAGTCGGCGCCCATCCCGGACTCCCTGCGGCGCATCCTCGAGGGCTGAGGCGCCACCTTCATCGTCTTGGCGCCTTGCCCGCCGTTTCGATCGAGCGCTCGATCGCCGCGGTGAGTTCGTCGAGCGATTTCTGCTTCTCCAGCACCGTTGAAACGCCCTGCGCCAGGCACAGGCGCTTGAGTTCATCGCTCACATACCCCGAGATGAGGATGGCGGGCAGGTCGGGGCGAAGCTCTCGCGCAACACGAATCACGGCCAGCCCCGACTGCCCCGGCATGTTGTAGTCGGTCACCAGCACATCGACATCGTCCGGGTGCTCGCCCAGCACGCGCAGCGCCAGCGCAGGATCGTGGAACACGCGGACCTCGAAGCGCGCGCGCTTGAGCAAGCGCTCCACCATGCGTGCCATCGTCTCGTCGTCGTCGATGTAGAGCACACGTTCTCCGTTGCCCATCACGCGCGGCATGCCCTCGTGGGCCGAGGGCGCGGCGGCTTCGGCCGGGCCCTCGGACACCGGCAGGAAGATGTCGAACCGTGTGCCGCCGCCCAGGCTGGTGTCCAGTGTGATGGCGCCGTCGTGCGATCGCACGATGCCATGCACCACGGACAGCCCCAGGCCCGTACCCTGGCCAGGGCTCTTGGTGGTAAAGAAGGGCTCGAACACGCGAAGGCGGGTGGCCTCGTCCATGCCGCAGCCGTTGTCCTCGACGCTCAGGCGGATGTAGGACCCCGGCAGCAGGGCACCCAGCGATACCGTCGAGGCATCCACCTTGACGATCGATGTGCTCACCGACAGGCGTCCGCCCGCCTCGCCCAGTGCATGCCAGGCGTTTGTGCACAGGTTCAACAGCACCTGTTCGATCTGCGTGCGGTCGATCAGGGCGCATGCATGCTGGTCGTCCAGCCGCTCGTCGAGCACCACGTTGCGCGGCAGGGTCGAGCGCAGCAGCGTGAGGGTCTCTTCGATGATCGGGCGCAGGGGCTGCACGGTGCGCAGCGGCGCTTCCCGCCGACTGAAGCTGAGGATCTGGTTGACCAGCGCGCGCGCCCGCGAACCCGACTTCCGGATCTGCGACAGGCCCAGCAATGCCTCGCCCTTGTCGCCACGCTGCACGTCTTCGATGACCATGTTGGTGTTGCCCAGGATCGCGGCCAGCACGTTGTTGAAGTCGTGCGCAATGCCGCTGGCCAGTGTGCCGATCGACTCCATCTTCTGGGACTGGTTGAGCTGCTCTTCGAGCTTCTTGCGGGCGGCGCCGACCTCGATGCGTTCGGTGATGTCGGTGGCCACGCCGTCCCAGGCGACGGAACCGTCGCTCAGCCGGCGCGGCGCGGCTGCGAAGTGCATGTGCCGTTGCACGCCGTCGGGGCGCACCAGGCGCACCTCGACATCGAAGTTCGACATGCTTTCCAGCGAACGGGCCTCGGCGGCCCGCATCAGCGGCATGTCTTGCGGCAGGATCAGTCGCTCCAAGCATCGGGGGTCGCGCGCCAGATCGGTGGCGCTGATGCCGCAGATGCGGTCGATGGAGTCGGACACCTCGGTGTAGGTCAGCGCACCGTCGGGCCGCCGCACCAGCTGGTACAGCACCGAATTGAGCAGGTTGGCACCGAGCGTGCGCATGCGCTCCTGGTTCTCCCGGATCAGCGCCTCGGAGGCCTTGAGCGCCTCGAAGGGCGCCCGGATGCCGGTGATGAAGATGGCCCGGTACAGCAGGGCATAAGCGATCACCTTGTACAGGTGACCGGCGATGTTCTGGAAGTCCGACGGTGCCTTGTACTGCGTGAAAGCCAGGCCCCCCATGCCCATGAAGAAGCTGGAGAGCGCGAGCAGCGCCTTCTCTCGCGAGTGCTCCCGGCGCGACTGGTGTCCCAGGTACAGCGCCAGTGCCAGGTTGGTCGCGCACAGCACGTACTCGAAACCCGCCTTGAACGGCGTGACGCCTTGACCCTCCACAAACGTCGCCGGGAAACGATCGAGATGGAAAGACCCGAAGATGATCAACGCTGCGGAAACCACCACGGCCAGCAGCAGCGGGGTCCAGCGAGAACCGCGCAGCACCAGTGAGAACGCCACCGCCGCCAGGGTGAGCGCCTCGGCCGTTCGCCCCATCAACCAGAAGAAGATCGCCTGCGGCGTGGAGCTCTCGGTGATGAATGCCGGCATGCCGCGGTAGGTCAGCACATGCATCACGTCGCACGCCATCACCACCAGGAAGCCCGCCACGAAGATCTGGGCGCTGGGCCGGCGGTGCTGCTCGAAGGTGTGCCAGGCCGAGGCGACCACCAGGCCGGCGATCAGGATGGCGAACAGCTCGAGCACGGCATGAACCCCCAGCATGCGCGAGCTCAGCCAGGCCGACGAGGTGCCGGCCGGGGCTGCCATCAGCACCACCATGCCCAGCACGGCCAGTGCGCAGATCAGCAGCGTGCTCGGGCGTGTGGGTGGGCTCATGTCGGTCGGGCTCAGGCCGCCTTGGCCTTGGGCTGCCGCCCCAGCAGGTAGAACTCGGGGTTGGGCGCCATGCCGGTCACGTTGGCCATGCGGTTGGACAGACCGAAGAACGCGGTGATGGCCGTGATGTCCCAGATGTCTTCGTCGTCGAAGCCGTGCAAATGCAGCGCCGCGAAATCGGCGTCCTCCACCTCGTTCGAGCGTTGGCAGACCTTCATCGCGAAATCGAGCATGGCGCGCTGGCGCGGGCTGATGTCGGCCTTGCGGTGGTTCACCGCCACCTGGTCGGCCACCAGGGGTTTTTTCTCGTAAATGCGCAGGATGGCGCCGTGGGCGACCACGCAATAGAGGCAGTGGTTGGCCGCGCTGGTGGCGGTGACGATCATCTCGCGGTCACCCTTGCTGAGGTGGCCACCCTCCTTGAGCATGAGCGCGTCGTGGTAGGCGAAGAAGGCCCGCCACTCGGCCGGGCGGCGGGCGAGCGCCAGAAACACGTTGGGAATGAAGCCCGATTTCTCCTGCACCTCCAGGATGCGTGCCTGGATGTCCTGGGGCAGGCTGTTGAGGTCGGGCAGGGGGTAGCGGTGCGCGGTGGTCATGGCGTGAGGCTCCTCGGGTCGTTGGTCGTGTTCGGTACGCAAGTATCGGCCAGGCCTTGGGTTATCGTTTCGACCGGTAATCCCCCCCATTTTCCGGACACCCTCATGGACCCCATCAACGATCCCGAATTCGACCGCGGCCTGGCCATGCGCAAGCAGGTCATGGGCGAGGCCTTCGTGGCCAATGCCTTTGGCAACATGACGCCCTTCACCGAGCCCATCCAGCAGCACATCACCCGCAAGGCCTGGGGCGACGTGTGGCAACGCGGCACGCTCGACCTGAAAACGCGCAGCCTCATCACCGTGGCCATGCTCGCCGCGCTGGGCAAGCAAAACGAACTCAAGGGCCATGTGCGAGGAGCCCTCAACAACGGTGCCACACCCGAGGAGTTGCAGGAGGTGCTGCTGCACGCGGCGGTGTACTGTGGCGTGCCCACGGCGGTGGAGGCGTTTCGCACCGCCGCATCGGTGGTCGAAGCCGACCCCAGCTGATTTTTCAAGGAGCCTTCATGTCATTCAAATTCACCCGCCGTGCCGCACTCGCGGCCACACTCGCCGCCTGCTTCGGGCTGGCACAAGCCCAGTCCACCACCCGCATCCTGGTGGGTTTTCCGCCCGGTGGCGGCACCGACGCGATTGCCCGCATCCTGGGTGAGCGCCTCAAGGAAGAGCTGGGCCATGCGGTGATCGTCGACAACAAGCCTGGCGCGGGCGGGCAGATTGCAGCGCAGGCGCTCAAGGCCTCCGCAGCCGATGGCAACACGCTGTTCCTCAGCCACGATCACAGCATCACCATCCTGCCCATGGTGACGAAGAACCCGGGCTACGAGCCAGCCAAAGATTTTGTGCCGGTGGCGGGCTTTGCCACTTTCGTCAACGCCTTCGCCGTCTCCAGCGGCACACCCGCGCAGTCCTTCAAGGCCTATGTGGACGGTGTGAAGGCCGCCGGCGGCAAAGGCACGGTGGGCATCCCCGCGCCCGCCTCGGTACCGCAGTTCCTGGTGCAGGTGATCGCGAAACAGAACGGGCTGGACCTGGTGGCCGCGCCCTACCGGGGCAGCGCACCCATGATGGCCGACATGCTGGGCAACCAGATCCCGGCCGGCGTGGCCTCCATCCCCGACTTCATCGAGAACCACAAGGCCGGCAAGCTGCGCGTGGTGGCCGTCATGGGTTCGCAGCGCCAGGCCGCCATGCCCGAGGTGCCCACGTTTGCCGAGCTCGGCCTCAAGGGTTTTGAGGATGCGCCGTACTACGGCCTGTTCGCCCCGGCCGGCACGCCCAAGGCCACGCTGGACCGCATCGCCCAGGCGGTGCAGAAGGCGATTGCCCAGCCCGACGTGCGCGAGAAGCTCACCGCCATGGGACTCACCGTGGGCTTCATGACCGGTGAGCAGCTGGGCGCGCGCGAGCAGGCTTACGGCAAGGTGTGGGCGAAGATCATTCAAGAGAGTGGCTTTCAGCCGCAATGAAGTTCGATACCGTTCGACCTGAGCCTGTCCAAGGGCATTCACAAGCGCAAGCTTGAAGGCTTCGACGAGCTCAGCCCGAACGGAAGATCAACCCGCCAGCAATCGATGCACAAGATCGGGCGTGCTGTGTGCCCCGTACTTGCGCATGAGCCGCGCCCGGTAGATCTCCACCGTGCGGTGGCTGATGGCCAGGGCCTTGCCGATCTCCTTGCTGGTCAGGCCGCTCATGAGGTGGGCGGCCACCTCGCGCTCGCGGGCCGTGAGGTCGGCTTTCACGGTGCGGCGTGAGCTCAGGTCTTCAAAGCTCCAGATGCCGGCGGCGTGCGGCGTCTCGCGCCTCAATGCGCGCCCGGTCACATGGCACCAGAAGGTTTCGTCCTGCAGCCGGCCGCCCACGCGCTTCATGATGCGGTCGTCCGCGTAGGTGCCGCCTTTGCCCAGCAGCGGCGCCATGCGCGCGCCCAGGCGCTCGTATTCGTCGGCGCTGGGGTAGAGGATCTGGAAACTCTGGCCCACGAGTTGCTCGCGCGTGGCACCGAACATCTCGCACAGGGCCTGGTTGCAGTCGACCATGGTGCGTTGGCGCGAGAGCGCCAGACCCACAGGGGCCAGGTCGAAGGCCAGGCGGTAGTCGATGTCCATGGGGTTGTTCTTTACGAAATACTACGTATGCCGTTACGTAGTATCGTACCGGCTTCCTTGCTTCAACCCAGGAGACAGCAACGTGAACAAGATCCACCCGAGCGCAGCCGACGCGCTCAAAGACATCGTGGCCGATGGCCAGCTGTTCGCCGTCGGCGGCTTCGGCCTCTGCGGCATTCCCGAAGCGCTCATCGACGCCCTGCGCGACAGCGGCAAGAAGAACCTCACCGTGATCTCGAACAACGCGGGCGTGGACGGCTTCGGCCTGGGCAAGCTGCTGGAAACGCGCCAGATCACCAAGATGATCTCCAGCTACGTGGGTGAAAACAAGGAGTTCGAGCGCCAGTACCTGGCCGGTGAACTGCAGCTCGAATTCACGCCCCAGGGCACGCTTGCCGAAAAACTGCGCGCTGGCGGCGCCGGCATCCCGGCCTTCTTCACCAAGACCGGCGTGGGCACCATCGTGGCCGAGGGCAAAGAGCTGCGCGAGTTCGACGGCGAAACCTACGTGATGGAGCGCGCGCTCGTTCCCGACGTGTCGCTGGTGAAAGCCTGGCGAGCCGACACCTCGGGCAACCTGCAGTTCCGCTTCACCGCGCGCAACTTCAACCCGGCCGTGGCCATGGCTGGCAAGATCTGCGTGGTCGAGGTGGAGGAGATCGTGGAGAAGGGCGCCATCGCACCCGACCACATCCACCTCCCGGGCATCTACGTGCACCGCATCGTACTCAACGCCACGCCCGAGAAGCGCATCGAAAAGCGAACCATCACAGAGAAGGCGGGAGTCTGATATGCCCTGGAACCAAGACCAGATGGCTGCGCGCGCAGCCCACGAACTCGAAGACGGTTTCTATGTGAACCTGGGCATCGGCATTCCCACGCTGGTGGCCAACTTCGTGCCCGCCGACAAAGAGGTGTGGCTGCAAAGCGAAAACGGCATGCTCGGCATTGGCCCCTTCCCCAATGAAGACGAGGTCGATGCCGATCTCATCAACGCCGGCAAGCAGACCGTGACGACCATCCCGGGCTCCAGCATCTTCGGCAGCCACGACAGCTTCGCCATGATCCGCGGCGGCAAGATCAACCTGAGCATCCTGGGCGCCATGCAGGTGAGCGCCCGGGGCGACCTGGCCAACTGGATGATCCCCGGCAAGATGGTCAAGGGCATGGGCGGCGCGATGGACCTGGTGGCGGGCGTCAAGCGCGTGATCGTGCTCATGGAGCACGTGGCCAGGAAGAAGGACGGCACCGAAGACCTGAAGATCCTCGACCAGTGCTCCCTGCCGCTCACGGGTGTGGGTGTGGTCGACCGCATCATCACCGACCTGGGTGTGATGGACGTGACACCCGAAGGCCTGAAGCTGGTGGAACTGGCACCGGGCGTGACGCGCGAGTTCATCCAGTCCAAGACCGGCCCCGCGCTGATCTGACGGCTATACTCCCTACCGCACCCGTCATTGGGGAGTAGCCGCTCTGCGCCCTGCAGAGGTCTGCGTCAACACACTTGGCCCTCATGGCCATGGCGCCGACAGCCTTCAGCCTGGCAAGACCTTTGACCACACTGCCTCCGGATGGGCCGGGGATGCCGTGTGGTCTTTTGGTTTCTGCCGGCCCTCGGAGCACTGTCTTGGAAGCTTTTCTCATATCCACCGGTATCGTCACCCTCGCCGAAATGGGCGACAAGACGCAATTGCTCGCCCTCGTGCTGGCCGCGCGCTTCAAGCGCCCCTGGCCCATCGTGGCCGGCATCTTCGTGGCCACGGTGCTCAATCACGCGCTGGCCGGTGCCGTGGGTGCCTGGGTCATGGCAGCCATCGGCCCCGACGTGATGCGCTGGGTGCTGGGCATCTCGTTCATCGCCATGGCGGCCTGGATGTTGATCCCCGACAAACTCGACGAAGATGACATGCCACCCCGGCGCGGCATGGGTGTGTTCGTCGCCACCACCTGGGCGTTCTTCCTGGCCGAGATGGGCGACAAGACCCAGATCGCCACGGTGGCGCTGGGGGCCCAGTACGAGCCGCTGGTGGCGGTGGTCATCGGCACCACGCTGGGCATGATGCTGGCCAATGCGCCGGTGGTGTTCTTCGGCGACAAGCTCACCCGGCGGGTGCCCATCAAGCTGGTGCACGGCATTGCTGCGCTGATTTTTGCGGTGCTTGGCGTGCTGACACTGCTGGGTGTCGGCAAGTCGTTCATCGGCTGAGCACCCACAAAAAAAGGCCCCGGGTGGGGCCTTTTGCATGTGTGGAGGTGAAGGGAATCGAAAAACGTCGCCAAGTACTTGTTTTTAATCGACTTTTGATGATGGGAGGTCAATTTGTTCCCCCATCTGTTCCCCCGCTTTGATTCTCGTGCTCACGTCAGATGGCTTTGGAGGCCATCGGTGAAAAACTCATGCGCCCTCGAATCGAGGCGTTGCTGACCGGTGACACACTCACGCACGTCTTCCTCAAGAATAGAACATGCGTGATCCTGCTCGATACGCTTACCCGAACAACTTCTCAGGCGAAAAGTCGTCGGGCAGTGGGTCAAACGGCCTCCGGGGCCCGACCAGTTCCGGTTCCTCTCGGAGCAACTGCGTCCAGCAGATTTTGGTTAGATCAGTGGTCGACTCGCTCAGCAGAAGACGCGAAGCGTGTTGTTGAGTGGCCGTGTTTGACTCACCTTGATTTTCCATGCGAGATTCCTTGGAGTTCAGAAGCGAGTCCTGGATTTAGACCAGATTGAGCCTTCAATCTTTAACCGCGATGGGAGAGGCGTTCCCCGGCGTTCAGCCAAGATTTCTTCTGCAAGCCACTAGCCCCGTCGGACCGCAATCCAAATGGTCTGTACCCAGCCTATGGAGCAAACGGGGAGAAAGACCGAACAGATAAGTATTACAAGGATCAACCCAGCATCATCGTTGGAAGAAAAGGGTCGGCGGGTGAAATTACAAAAACGGAAGTGAAGTACTGGCCTCTCGATGTCACCTATTTCGCCGAGTTTGATCGTCAACGGTACGACCTGCAGTTTCTTTACTACCTTCTAACGACACTGGACCTACCGAGTTTGGCGAAGGGTGTTAAGCCAGGTATCAATCGGAATGAGGTCTACGGAGTGCCAGTCATGGTGCCCTCACTGCCAGAACAGCGCCGCATCGTCGCCATCCTCGACGAAGTCTTCGAGGGCATCGCCACCGCCAAGGCCAACGCGGAGAAGAATCTGCATAACGCCCGCGAACTGTTCGGGCGACTGAGCGCGGCGGTGCTGGACCAGTTTGCTCCGACCAGCCGTACCGTAACGCTCGAAGAGGTGGCGGAGCCGGGGTGCAGCCTGTCTTACGGTATCGTACAGCCCGGCGAAGAGGTAGCCGATGGGCTGCCCGTCGTTCGTCCGGTGGACTTGAACGAAGGCGTCGTTACTCTGGATGGTCTCAAGCGCATCGACCCGGCGCTGGCGAAGTCGTACGACCGGACCACGCTCAAGGGTACACGCGACCGCTGGGTGAACGCTATGGCAGCGTTATGCTGCGCTCCAAGCGCGCCGCGCTGGAGTTGGCAATCGACACTCTGCGAAAAGAAATTGCCGAGTTCCAGGCCATTGTGGTGGAAAGACTAGAACGCGAGATCGACTCGTCGCGTAAAAAGCTGGTAGACGGGCTGTGGCAAGCGGTCAAGAAATCAAAGCCGGCTGAATTGGAGGCTCAGGTCAGCGGCCCCATCACCAGTGAACTGGCCAAGCGATACGTTGACATGGAGCTTGCCCAGGTGTTCCCGGATGCCCGAAGCCTCGTCGGGGAAATGCGATTGGAGTTCCTGCCCAAAGGCGTGACCTATGAAGTGCTGAACGACCCCGAATTCCTGGAGAAGGTGCGTCAGGCATTTCCGCTTGAGGACTTCGACCGCCCCTTCAAAGAGTTTGAGGCAGCGCCCTCTATGCAACCTTCTTTGTTCTCCTTCGGAGGGAGAGCATGAACGAAGCTGAAACCAGAGCCGAACACATCGACCCCGCACTCAACACCGCCGGCTGGGGCGTGGTGGATGGCAGCCGTGTATTACGCGAGCACGGGATTACTCTGGGCCGGCTGCAGGGAAGTGGCGGTAAGGGCGCACGGGCCAAGGCTGAGATAGCGGACAACGTGCTCGTCTATCGCAACACCAAACTGGCCGTTATTGAGGCCAAGGCCTGGAACAAGCCGCTCACCGAAGGCGTCGGTCAGGCCAAGAGCTACGCCGCAAAGCTCGCAGTACGTCATACCTATGCCACCAATGGCCAGGCGATCTACGGCATCGACATGGCTACTGGCGCCGAAGGCGAAGTGGCCAGCTACCCGAGCCCAGACGAGCTTTGGGCTTTGACGTTTGCCGAGCTGAACGCTTGGCGCGACCGTTTCGCCGCCGTGCCCTTCGAGGACAAGGGCGGCACCTGGCAAGGGCGCTATTACCAAGAAATTGCCATCGCGCGTGTGCTGGAAGCTATTGAGGCTGGCCGTGATCGCATTCTGTTGACGCTGGCCACCGGCACCGGCAAGACCTTCATCGCTTTTCAATTGGCGTGGAAGCTGTTCCAGAGCCGGTGGAACCTGAACGACTGGAGGAGCGGTGCAGAGCCCACGCGCCGGCCGCGCGTTCTCTTTCTCGCTGATCGCAACAACCTGGCTGACCAGGCCTACAACGCCTTCTCGGCTTTCCCTGACGACGCTCTGGTGCGCATCGATCCTGCTGATATCCGTAAGAAGGGCCGAGTGCCGAAGAACGGCAGTATTTTCTTCTCCATCTTCCAGACCTTTATGAGCGGGCCGGGCGGGGCACCGTACTTCGGCGACTACCCGACTGACTTCTTCGACTTCATCGTCATCGACGAATGCCACCGTGGCGGCGCCAACGATGAGGGCTCTTGGCGCGCGATCCTCGACTACTTCTCGCCAGCCGTGCAGCTGGGCCTGACCGCCACACCCAAGCGCACCATCAACTCTGACACCTACGCCTACTTCGGCGAACCGGTATTCGTGTACTCGCTCAAGGAAGGTATCAACGACGGATTCTTGACGCCTTTCAAGGTCAAGCAGATCGCGACCACGCTGGACGAGTATGTGTATACGGCTGACGACTTGGTCGAACAGGGTGACATCGAGGCAGGTAGGCGCTACGAAGAAAAAGACTTCAACAAGATCATCGAAATCAAGGAGCGCGAGGCCTACCGGGTCAAGCTCCTGATGAGCATGATCGACCAACGCGAGAAGACCATCGTGTTCTGCGCTACCCAGGTTCATGCCCTGGCGGTGCGCGACCTGATCAACCAGACCAAGACCAGCACAGATCCGCTCTACTGCGTGAGGGTGACGGCCGACGACGGCGCCCTGGGCGACCAACACTTGCGCGACTTCCAGGACAACGAGAAGACCATCCCGACGGTGCTCACCACCTCGCAGAAGCTGTCAACCGGCGTGGATGCTCGCAACGTGCGCAACATCGTGCTGATGCGCCCTGTGGCATCGATGATCGAGTTCAAGCAGATCATCGGCCGTGGCACTCGCCTTTCCGTATTCGAGTTGTATGACTTCGCCCAGTGTCTTGGATTCCCAGCCGGTCATCACGCAACCAGCCCCCGGATAGTCGCCAGGACTTCGGCGCTCTCAGCGTCGAGCTCGGCGATCTCATCAAGGATGTCCTGCGGCGTGCGCAGCGCGACCTCGACGCTACCGTTCGGGTTCTTGACCGACAGATCGTAGGTCGTGGTGTCGAGGCCATGCGGCCCGTCTCGTCGCACCCATGCGACCCGTCTGCCGCATCCATACGACCCGTCGCACTCGCGCTACCCGTCGCACCCATGCGACCCGTAGGGGTAGCACCCATGCAACCCGTCGTACCGGCGCTACCCGTCAGTTTTTCGAGGTTGATGCGGTAACGTCGCGTCATGCCTGGCGCGCCACCCATGCTGTTTTCCAGGACGGAAACAAACTTCGCGTCAATCAAGCCATGTACGACGCGCTGGGCTTGCGATCTGGAGATCCGGGTTTTTTTTGCGATCGCTGCAATGCTGGGGAAGCAGGCGCCAGCGTCGTTTGACCAGTCGGCCAAGGCCAGAAGAGCGAGAAGTTCGGAGCCGCCTTCTGGATAGTTCTCCCAGACCATGCTCATGACTTTGATGCTCATGGCGAAGCATCCATGAAAGAACGGGAGCGCGAACTGATCTGGTTAGTGAATGCCGGGATCACTGCGGCTCCTCAATGGCGTGACGGCGGCGCGCATGCTGTTGCTGGACGATGGGTGGGACGTTGCCGATCTCATGATCGATTTCTGCGTGGCGGCTGTTTGCTGCTTGCGGGCTGATGCGCTTGATCTCCGCGTACATCAAGTCTTTGTAGCGATTCATTTCTGACTTGTCATCGGCCGAGTGCGCGGCCAGCATTGCAAGGCCCAGTTGCTCGATCAGGGCCTTGCGCGCCATGTCTGCAGCCCAAAAGTCAAAGCTGGTCACGACGGTCGCAGTGTTAGGTTCCAAACCTCCGGCGGCATCTTCTGCTTGGGTGATGTTGATCGTCACAGCCACCCCCTTACTCCGACATCAACATCGCGAGCTTTTCCGCGCGCATGGCATGAAGGCGACTCACCACTTCGCGGATCTGTTCATCCGACTGCCCTGCAATGCGCGCTGCATTGATTGCTTTCACCTCATAGTCAGGCCAGCCGCTTGAGCGCGTGCCGATCTTGACCGGCTGAGTCCAAAGTCCCTCACGGATCAGCACGTAGATGCTGGCGTGCGAGCGGTAGCCCGATTCCGCTTTGCACAGTTCCATTCGCCAGATAGCCATAGCTGCCGACCTTTCGCGGCCTTTGCCGCAGTTGTTAAGGTTTTGAGCTTTTCACACTTGCATCGAACCCTCCTATCAGTTTCCGCACCTCCTGCTTCGTGCTTTCTTGCGATTCACGCCTAGGAAAACAGAGGCCTTGGTCACCAACGAAGTCATTCGACGAGCCAAGCCGGCAAGCGTATGTGAGGAATTCAAGGCGGGACTTTGCAGGCCCTTGTAGTGCTCAAGCAGCCAGCGGGAGCGGAATCACGGCCGCGCCAGCTCGCAGCTTGTCGAGGTAGTCAGCCCACGTTTGCATCATCTGCCGACGCTGCCCCAGGTAGTCGGCGCGGTCGTAGGCGCTGCCCAGCGGCCCGATTTTGCCGTGTCCTAGTTGGGCCTCTACCATGTCTGCTGGTATGCCAGGGATTCGTTCGGCAATCATGGTGCGGGCCATTGCCCTAAACCCGTGGGCAACGTGTTCATCGTTGCCAAAATCCAGTCGACGCAGCGCCGCGTTGATGGTGCCGTCACTCATGGGTTTTTTGCGGTCACGTGCTCCCGGAAACACGTAGCGCCCGCTGCCAGTCAACTGTTCAAGCATTTTCAGGATGCGAACCGCTTGGGTGGACAGAGGCACGAGGTGCGGCTTGCCGTTGACTTTCTCATGCTTCTTCCGCTTCATGTCGGAAGGGGGAATCGTCAGCATGGCGCCCTCAAGGTCCACCCACGCCCATTCCATTGCCCGAATATTTCCAGGCCGCTGAAAGAACAGGGCGGATAGTTGCATTGCCGCTAGCGTGGTCGTTTGCCCGGTGTAGCTGTCGATCGCTCGCAGCAGACCTCCGGCTTCGACCGGATCAAGGACTGCTGAAAAGTGTTTCGCTACATGCGGCTTGAGCGCGCCTTTCAGGTCGCCCGCTGGATTGCGCTCGCAGTACCCGGTCTGAATGCCGTAGCGAAACACCTGCCCGGCCATTTGTTGCAAGTCTTGCGCCGTGCTGAGAATGCCCTTTGCCTCAGCCTTGCGAAGTGTGGCAAGAAGGGAAGGGGCTTTGATGTTGCTCAGGGGCAAGCTGCCGATGTGGGGGAACAGGTAAATCTCGTTCATCCGCAGCCACTTGGTCGCATGGCCGTCGCTCCACCCCGCCGCCTTGACGGAGTGGAATTCACGGGCCACCGCTTCAAACGTGGTCGCCCCCGTGGCGGCCTTGGCGATCTTTTCCGCTTGGCGCACCTGGACCGGGTCGGATCCACTGTCACGCGCCTTGCGGGCAAGGTCGCGACCCTCCCGTGCGGCCTTCAAGGTCACGTCTGGATAGCTGCCCAGCGCCAAACGCTTTTCCTTGCCTCCAAACCGGTATTTGGCAAACCACCGCTTGGAGCCATTGGGCGAAATCTCGATGTAAAGCCCGCCGACATCGGCCAGGCGCTTGCGCGATTTCTCGGGCGGGCAGGTGGCGTTTCTACAGGCAGTATCGGTCAACATGGGGGAACACTCCGGGGGAACAAGTTGGCCCCTTTGCGGGGGTACAGGTGATCTGTTCCCCCGATTGTTCCCCCGCCTCGTTCTGTCTGTCAACGTCGTTGCCTGTACGCCGTTGACATGAAAAGTGTTGATTTATCAATGAAAAAGGCCGTCAGGTGTATGTCCTTGACGGCCTTTGGCTACTCATGTGGAGCGGGTGAAGGGAATCGAACCCTCGTATGAAGCTTGGGAAGCTGCCGTTCTGCCATTGAACTACACCCGCAGGGCTGCCGAGTTTACTTGAGGATGTCGCCCACGCAGAGGTACTTGATCTCCACATAGTCGTCCATGCCGTGGTGCGAACCCTCACGTCCCAGGCCCGACTGCTTCACGCCGCCAAAGGGCACGTGCTCGGTGGCGATGATGCCGACGTTGATGCCGACCATGCCGTATTCGAGCGCTTCGCTCACGCGGAAGATGCGGCCCACGTCGCGGCTGTAGAAATAGCTGGCCAGGCCGAACTCGGTGTTGTTGGCTGCGTCGATGGCTTCTTGCTCCGTCTTGAAGCGAAACACCGGCGCAAATGGACCGAAGGTTTCTTCCCGGGCGCACAGCATGTCGGCGGTGGCTTCCGAGATCACCGTGGGTTCGAAGAACTGGCCTTGCAGTTTTTTGCCGCCGGCGAGCACCTTGCCGCCCTTGGCAACGGCATCGTCCACGTGCTTCTGAACCTTGGCCACGGCAGCGTCTTCGATCAGCGGGCCCTGCACCACGCCGTCGGTGAAGCCGTTGCCCACCTTGAACGCGCGGACCTTGTCGGCGAACTTCTGCACGAAGCTGTCGTACACGCCGTCCTGCACATAAATGCGGTTGGCGCACACGCAGGTCTGACCCGCATTGCGGTACTTGCTGGCGATGGCGCCTTCCACGGCCGAGTCCACGTCGGCGTCGTCGAACACGATGAAGGGCGCGTTGCCACCCAGCTCGAGCGAGAGCTTTTTCACCGTGGGGGCGCTTTGCGCCATCAGGATGCGGCCCACCTCGGTGGAGCCGGTGAAGCTGAGGTGGCGCACCACGTCGGAGGCGCACAGCACCTTGCCCACGGCAATGGATTGTTCGCTGTCGGCGGTGAGGATGTTGAGCACGCCGGCCGGGATGCCGGCGCGGATGGCCAGCTCGGCCGCGGCCAGCGCGGTCAGCGGGGTGAGTTCTGCGGGTTTGATGATCACCGGGCAGCCGGCGGCCAGCGCCGGCGCGACCTTGCGCGTGATCATGGCCAGCGGGAAGTTCCACGGCGTGATGGCCGCGCACACGCCGATGGGCTGCTTGAGCACCAGCAGGCGGCGGTTGTTGTCGAAGGTGGGCAGCGTCTCGCCGTTGACGCGCTTGGCTTCTTCGGCGAACCATTCCACAAAACTCGCACCGTAGGCGATTTCGCCCTTGGCCTCGGCAAAGGGTTTGCCCTGCTCGGCGGTGAGGATGCGCCCCAGGTCTTCCTGGTTGGCCATCAACAGGTCGAACCACTTGCGCAGGATGGCGCTGCGTTCCTTGGCGGTCTTGCCCTTCCATGCGGGCCAGGCGGCGTTGGCCACGGCGATGGCGGCCTCGGCTTCTTTGGGGCCGAGGTTGGCAACGTCGGCCAGCTTGTGGCCGGTGGCCGGGTCGAGCACGTCGAAGCGGCTGGCGCCTGCGACCCACTGGCCGTTGATCAGGCCATCGGTCTTGAGCAGGGTGGGGTCCTTGAGCAGGGCGAGGGGGGAAGTCTTCATGTCCATGGGGCGTCTCCGGTGTTCGGTGTGCCGGGGTGGCAAGGCAGCGGGGAAGCATAGTCGTTTGGGGTGTCGCGTGCAGTACCGCTGGCGACCTTGACCCCTGGTCCACCGTGGCAACAGCGAGACCAAAACCCGGTTTGCGGGCAACTGCCCGCCATGTTGGAAAATACGGGGTTTCGCGCGCCCGCGCACCACCGACATCGCCTTCCGCATCCCTCGACCGAAAACCACAAGGCCACCATGACCCGCCCCGCCACTGCAGTTGTTTCTGTTGCCGACATCCGCAAGAGCTTCCTGGACTTCTTCGCCTCCAAGGGCCACACCGTGGTCGCGTCCAGCTCACTCGTGCCGGGCAACGACCCCACGCTCATGTTCACCAACTCGGGCATGGTCCAGTTCAAGGACGTGTTCCTCGGCTCCGACAAGCGCCCCTATGTGCGCGCGGCCTCGGTGCAGGCCTGCCTGCGCGCCGGTGGCAAGCACAACGACCTGGAAAACGTGGGCTACACCGCGCGCCACCACACCTTCTTCGAGATGCTGGGCAACTGGTCGTTTGGCGACTACTTCAAACGCGAATCGCTCAAGTGGGCCTGGGAGCTGCTGACCGAGGTTTACAAATTGCCGAAAGAGCGCCTGCTCGCCACGGTGTACGAAGAAGACGACGAGGCCTACGACATCTGGACCAAGGAAATCGGCCTGCCGCCCGAGCGCGTGATCCGCATCGGCGACAACAAGGGCGGGCGCTACAAGAGCGACAACTTCTGGATGATGGCCGACACCGGCCCTTGCGGCCCCTGCTCAGAGATCTTCTACGACCACGGCGACCACATCGCCGGCGGCCCTCCAGGCAGCCCCGATGAAGACGGCGACCGCTTCATCGAGATCTGGAACAACGTGTTCATGCAGTTCAACATGGCCGAGGACGGCTCGGTCACGCCGCTGCCCGCGCCTTGCGTGGACACCGGCATGGGCCTGGAGCGCCTGGCCGCCATCCTGCAGCACGTGCACAGCAACTACGAGATCGACATTTTTGATGCGTTGATCAAGGCTGCGGGCCGCGAAACCGGTACTGCCGATCTGGCGAATCCCTCGCTCAAGGTGATCGCCGACCACATCCGCGCCACGTCCTTCCTCATCAGCGACGGCGTGATCCCGAGCAACGAAGGCCGGGGCTACGTGCAGCGCCGCATCGTGCGCCGCGCCATTCGCCACGGCTACAAGCTCGGCCAGAAGACCCCGTTCTTCCACAAGATGGTGCCCGACCTGGTGCGCATGATGGGCGAGGCTTACCCGAATCTGGCAAGCCAGGCTCAGCGCATCACCGATGTGCTGCGGGTGGAGGAGGAGCGCTTCTACGAGACGCTGGCCAACGGCATGGAAATCCTCGATGCGGCCCTTGCCGACGGTGCGAAGGTGCTGCCGGGGGATGTGGCCTTCAAGCTGCACGACACCTACGGCTTCCCGCTCGACCTCTCGGCCGACGTGTGCCGCGAGCGTGGTCTCTCGGTCGATGAAGCCGGCTTCCACGCCGCCATGGACAAGCAGAAGGCCCAGGCGCGCGCAGCCGGCAAGTTCAAGATGGACAAGGCGCTCGACTACACCGGCGCGGGCAACGCTTTCGTGGGTTACGAGCAGCTCGATGCCACGGCCAAGATCGTGGCCCTGTACCTCGACGGCACGCCCGTGGCCGAGCTCAAGAGCGGCCAGAGTGGCGTGGTTGTGCTCGACAGCACGCCGTTTTACGCCGAGAGCGGCGGCCAGGTGGGCGACGAAGGTGTGATCACCAGCGGCTCGGCCCGGTTTGACGTGGCCGACACGCAGAAGATCAAGGCCGACGTTTTCGGCCACCACGGCGCGGTGGTGCAGGGCACCATCAGCGTGGGTGACAGTGTGGCGGCCCAGGTGAACACCGCAGTGCGCGCTGCCACCGTGCGCAACCACAGCGCCACCCACCTGATGCACAAGGCCCTGCGCGAGGTGCTGGGCGACCATGTGCAGCAGAAGGGCTCGCTGGTGAATGCCGAGCGCACGCGCTTCGACTTCGCGCACAACGCACCTGTGACCGACGCGCAGATCCGCAAAATCGAGGCTTTGGTGAATGAAGAAGTGCTGGCCAACGCCGCCACGCAGGCGCGCCTGATGGACATCGAATCGGCGCAGAAGACCGGCGCCATGATGCTGTTTGGCGAGAAGTACGGCGAGACCGTGCGCGTGCTCGACATTGGCAGCAGCCGCGAACTTTGCGGCGGCACGCACGTGCAGCGCACCGGTGACATTGGCCTCTTCAAGGTGGTGGGCGAAAGCGGTGTGGCCGCGGGCGTGCGCCGCATCGAAGCCATCACCGGCGCCAACGCGCTGGGCTATCTGCAGTCGCTGGAAGACACCGTGGCGCAGGCCGCAGGCGCGCTCAAGGCGCCCACAGCCGAACTCACGAACCGCATCGGCCAGACGCTGGAGCAGGTGAAGGCGCTGGAGAAGGAAGTGGCCGCGCTCAAAGGCAAGCTGGCGTCCAGCCAGGGCGACGACCTGATGCTGCAGGCGGTGGACGTCAAGGGCATCAAGGTGCTGGCGGCCGTGCTCAATGGCGCCGACGCCAAGACCCTGCGCGACACGCTCGACAAGCTGAAAGACAAGCTCAAGACCGCCGCCATCGTGCTGGCCGCCGTGGACGGCAACAAGGTGCAGCTGGCTGCGGGTGTCACCGCCGACAGCGTGGGCAAGGTCAAGGCCGGCGAACTGGTGAACTTTGTGGCCCAGCAGGTCGGTGGCAAGGGCGGCGGCAAGGCCGACATGGCCATGGCCGGCGGCACCGATGCCTTGGGCCTGGACGCCGCGCTCAAGTCGGTGCAGACCTGGGTGGCCGAGCGGGCCTGAGCCCGCGGGCTCAGGATTCGGCGATCACGCCCTCGGCCACGAGGGCGTCGATCTCCGCCTCCGGCAGATCAAATTCGAGCAGCACCTCGCGGGTGTGCTGGCCCAGCAGCGGCGCGGGTGTGCTGCTGCGCTCGGGTGAGGCCGAAAAATGGATGGGGCAGCCGATGGCCCGCGTGGCGCCGGCTTGCGGATGCTCCACTTCCACCACCATGCCGCGTGCCACGGTTTGCGGGTGGCTCAGCGCTTCGCCGATGGTGTGCACCGGCCCGGCCGGCACGCCCGCCGCGTCAAACGCCGCCTGCCACTGCTCGCGTGTTTGCGTGCGCACCACCGAGTTCATCAGGTCCACCAGCACATTCAGATGCGCCATGCGGTCGCTGTTCGTGGCAAAGCGCGCGTCGGTCCGCCACTCGGGGTGGCCCAGCACGTCGCAGATGCGTTCCCAGTTGGTCTGGTTGGCGCCGCCGATGTTGATCCAGCCGTCGCTGGCTTCGAACGCCTGGTAGGGCGCGGTGAGGATGTGGGCCGAGCCGGTGGGTTGGGGTGATCGCTGCGTGGCAAACCAAACCGCCGCATGCCAGTAGGTCTGCTGCAGCGCCGCGTCGCTGAGCGATGTGTCCACCACCTGGCCTTCACCGGTCTTGAGCTTGTGGATGTAGGCCGCCAGGATGCCGAGCGCGGCCAGGATGCCGGCGTTCATGTCGGATACCGCGTTGCCGCTCTTGGCCGGCGGGCGGCCCGCTTCGCCGGTGACGGACATCAACCCCGCGAAGCCTTGCGCGATCAGGTCGAAGCCGCCCTTGTCGGCGTACGGTCCGGTGCGCCCGTAGCCGGTGATGGCGCAGTAGATGAGGCCGGGGTTTTCGGCTTTCAAAGCCTCGTAGCCCAGGCCCAGCTTGTCCATGGTGCCGCCGCGAAAGTTCTCCACCAGCACATCGGCGTTTTTCACCATCTTGAGCAAAAGCGCGCGCCCCCTGGGGCTCTTGAGGTTGAGAGCGAGGCCGCGTTTGTTGCGGTTCATCATCATGAACGGCGCCGACACACCGCCCACCTGTGGGTCGCGGTAGCCGCGCGCGTCGTCGCCGCCAGGAATCTTCTCGATCTTGATCACGTCGGCGCCCATGTCGGCGAGCAACAGGCCGCAGGTGGGGCCCGACATGATCTGGGTGATTTCGAGCACGCGCAGGCCCGCGAGCGGGCCGGTTGGTTTGTTCACTGGCCGCTCCAGACGGGGGGTCGTTTGGCCACGAAGGCGGCCACGCCTTCGTGGAAGTCGTCGCTGCCGTAGGCGGCGCGGATCAGGTCCTCGTCCGCTGCCAGATCGTGCGCGGTGAGGCGTTCCAGCGTGGCCTTGCTCACACGCTGCGTCACCGGGGCGAGCGCGGCCAGGCGCTGTGCGAGCGCAGTGGTGGCGCTGTCGATCGCCTCGGGCGTTTCAATGGCATGCAGGAAGCCGCAGGCCAGTGCCTCGTCAGCGGCGATGAACTCGGCCAGCACCAGCATGCGCTTGACGCGCTGGTGCCCGAAGGCCGCGCGCAGGCGCGCCACGTTGGCAATGGCCAGGCAATTGCCCAGCGTCTTGGCAATGGGCACGCCGAATTTCGCGCCGGGTGTGGCCAGGCGAAAGTCGCAAGCGGTGGCAATGGCGAGGCCACCGCCCACGCACCAGCCCTCGACCACGGCCACGGTGGGCATGGGCAACTGGCACATCAGCTCGATGCCAGCTTCGATCTGGCGTTCGTAGGCCACGCCGTCTTCGCCGGTCTGGAAGGCGGTGAACTGCTCGATGTCGGTGCCGGCCACGAAGGCCTGCCCACCGGCGCCGCGGAACACCGCCACCCGCACGCTGCGGTCCGTGCTCAGCTCGCGGTTGATGGCCGCGAGCTGCTCGTACATGGCCCAGGTCATCGCATTGCGCGCCTGGGGTCGGTCAAACAGCACCGAGGCCACGCCGGCCTCGATCTGCAGGCGCACTTGGCCCTGGTCGGTCATGCGCTGGCGCTCAGCTGTCAATCGTTACCTTGGCGTCCTTGATCACCTTGGACCACTTCACCTGCTCGGTGCGGATGAAGTCGGCGAACTGCTGGGCCGAACCGCCGCCGTCTTCGGCGCCGTAGAGGTCCAGCTTCTCCTTCACGTCGGGCATGGCCAGCACCTTGTTGATGTCTTCGTTCATGCGCTGGGCAATGGCGGGTGGCATCTTGCCCGGGCCCACCAGGCCGTACCAGGTGGTGGCCTCAAAGCCGGGGAAGCCGGACTCGGCCATGGTCGGCACGGTCGGGTGGCCCAGGGCGCGTTTGGCGCGGGTCTGCGCGATGGCGCGCACCTTGCCGCTCTTCACGTGCGGGGTGGCGGCCGTCATGGTGTCGAACGAGTAGCCGATCTGCCCACCCATCAGGTCGGTCAGCATCGGGCCGGAGCCTTTGTACGGAATGTGCAGCGCGAACACACCGGCGGCGAGCTTGAACGACTCCAGCGCGAGATGCTGGGCCGATCCCTGGCCGGCGGAGCCGAAGGTGACCTTGCCCGGGTTGGCCTTGCACTGGGCCACGAGTTCGGCCACCGTTTTGGCGGGCTGGTCGTTGTTGCTGATGAGCAGGTTGGGTGTCACGCCCACCAGGGTGAGTGGCGTGAAGTCGCGTTCCACCACGTAGCCCAGCTTGGGCATCAGCCCCGGGGCCAGCGCATGGCTGTTGATGTGGGCCATCAGCAGCGTGTTGCCGTCGGGCGGTGCCTTGGCCACCATGTCGGCGGCGATCACGCCGGACGCACCGGCCCGGTTCTCCACCACCACCGTGAGGTTCCACATGGCCTGCAGCTTCTGGCCCACCAGGCGGGCCAATGCATCGGTACCACCGCCGGGCGCGAAGCCCACAATGATGCGCACCGGACCGACGGGCAAGGTCTGGGCTCTCAGCATGGGCGCGGCCAGGGTGGCAGCGGTGGTCGCTGTGGCGGTGACGAAGGTTCTGCGTTGCATGGTGTCTCCTGGGGTCGTTTGGTTGTGGAACGCGCGGGGATCGGTCAGGGGGTGAGAGCGGCTCAGGCGGCCTTGCGCAACGGCACGGCGGCCGGGTGGCTGGCGTAGTAGTCCATGAGGGTCTGCACGCCCGAGCCGGCGAGCTTCACGCCGGCGAGCTTGAGGCCCATCTCGCAGCCGGCCACGGCGGCGATCAGCGTGAGGTC
Source organism: Hydrogenophaga sp. PBL-H3 (assembly GCF_010104355.1). NCBI lineage: Bacteria > Pseudomonadati > Pseudomonadota > Betaproteobacteria > Burkholderiales > Comamonadaceae > Hydrogenophaga > Hydrogenophaga sp. PBL-H3. The sequence goes on along the minus strand of NZ_CP044972.1, from coordinate 2,971,729 downwards.
GTTGGTGTCGCCCAGGTGGCCGATGCGGAACATGCGGCCCTTGATCTTGCCCAGGCCGGTGCCCAGCGAGCAGTCGAAGCGCTCATAGATGATCTTGCGCACTGCGTCGGCGTCCACGCCCTCGGGCGTCATCACGCCGGTGAGGATGGGCGAGTGCACGCCGTTCTCGGCGCACTGGATCGGCAGGCCCCAGGTCGTTACTGCGGCGCGCACGCCGTCGGCCCAGCGCTGGTGGCGGGCGAACACCACGTCCAGGCCCTGGCCCAGGATCATGTCGGCCGCTTCGCTCAGCGCGTAGAGCAGGTTGGTGTTGGGGGTCGACGGCCAGTAGCCGGTCTTGTTCATCTCGATGATTTCGTCCCATGCCCAGAAGGCCTTGGGCAGCTTCGCGGTCTTGCTGGCCTCGATGGCCTTGGGCGAGAGCGCGTTGAAGCTGATGCCGGGCGGCAGCATCAGGCCTTTTTGCGAGCCGCTGATGGAGACGTCCACACCCCACTCGTCGTGGCGGTAGTCCGCGCTGGCCAGGCCCGAGATGGTGTCCACCAGCAGCAGGGAGGGGTGTTTGGCTGCGTCGATCGCCTTGCGCACGGCGGCAATGTTGCTGGTCACGCCGGTGGAGGTTTCGTTGTGTACCACGCACACCGCCTTGATGCTGTGGGCCGTGTCGGCCTTCAGGCGCTCTTCGATCAGGTGGGCCTGCACGCCGTGGCGCCAGCTCGCGGGCACGCCGTTGTCGGTGCCGCTCAATGCCAGCACCTCGGCCTTGAGGCCCAGGCGCGTGGCCAGCTTGTTCCAGAGAAAGGCGAAGTGGCCGGTCTCGTACATCAGCACGTGGTCGCCCGGGCTCAGCGTGTTGGCCAGCGCCGCCTCCCAGGCACCGGTGCCCGAGGCCGGGTAGATCATCACGGGGTGCCTGGTCTGGAAGATCTTCTGCATGTCGGCCAGCACCTTCAAACCCAGCACGCCGAACTCGGGGCCGCGGTGGTCGATGGTGGGCAGGCTCATGGCGCGCAGCACGCGGTCGGGCACGGGCGAGGGGCCCGGAATCTGCAAAAAGTGGCGGCCGGTGGGGTGGAAGTCGGTGGTCAGCATGGCATTGTGTGGTTGGATGACAGACGCATTTTTTGCATACAAAATCAATCTGTCAACGGGATCAGCCCTAAAATGCGCAAAAACAGCCATATTTTTGAATACAAAACATGACGGCCCAGATTTTCTCCATACCTCCGGCGGCCTTGCACGAGCAGGCCACCCACCGCCTGCGCCAGATGCTGGTCGAGGGGCAGATCGCCCCGGGCGCCAAGCTCAACGAGCGCGAGTTGTGCGAGCAGCTCAACGTGTCTCGCACGCCGCTGCGCGAAGCCATCAAGACCCTGGCCGCCGAGGGCCTGGTGGAGCTGGTGCCCAACCGCGGCGCGGTGGCGGTGCAGCTCAGTGAGACCGATGTGCACAACACCTTTGAAGTGATGGCCGGGCTGGAAGCGGCCTCGGGGCAACTGGCCGCACAGCGTGTGACCGACGCCGAACTCGCCGAGATCAAGGCGCTGCACTACGAGATGCTGGCCGCCTACACGCGCGGCGATCTCTCGGCCTACTATCCACTCAACGCGGCCATCCACCGCGCCATCAACGCCGCCGCCCGCAACCCGGTGCTCACGAGCACCTACAACCAGGTCAATGCGCGCCTGCAGGCGCTGCGCTTCCGCTCCAACCAGGACGGCGAGAAGTGGAGCCGCGCGGTGAAGGAGCACGAAGCCATGATCCAGGCGCTGGAAGCGCGCGACCCGGTGGCGCTGGCCAGCGTGCTCACGACCCACCTCAACAACAAGCGCGACGTGGTGATCGAGCAGTTGCGCTCGATGGAAGTGCAGACCATGCAGCAGCAGGGAGCCAAGGAATGAACGCACCCTTGCCACTGGCCGTGACCCGTGAGACCCCGGACGCAGCGTACGAGCGCGTGGCCGACATCAGCAACGAAGTGGCTGGCCAGCTGGCGCGCCGCTTGACGCAGGAGACGCAGGGCGAGGTGCTGTTCAGCCCGGCAGACCGCGGGCGCTACGCCACCGACGCCTCGATCTACCAGCAGATGCCGGTGGGCGTGTTCGTGCCGCAAGACGCGAACGACGTGCGCCTGGCGCTGGACATCTGCCGCGACCTGACGGTGCCCATCGTGCCGCGCGGTGGCGGCACCAGCCAGTGTGGCCAGACCGTGGGCGCGGGCCTGGTGATCGACCACAGCAAACACATGCGCCGCGTGCTTGATGTGGATGTGTCAGGGCGCACCGCCACGGTGGAGCCCGGCCTGGTGCTCGACCACCTCAACGCGCAGCTCAAGCCGCACGGCCTGTGGTACCCCGTGGACGTGTCCACCAGCGCGCAGGCCACGCTGGGCGGCATGGCCGGCAACAACTCGTGTGGCAGCCGCTCGGTGGCCTACGGCAACATGGTGCACAACGTGCTGGGCGCGCAAGCCTGGCTGGCCGACGGCAGCCTGGTCGACTTCGGTGACCACGCCACCGCCAGCCCACAGGCCAAGGCCATCGGCGATTTCGTGTGCGACCTGGCCCTGGAGCACGCCGACGAGATCGACGCGCGCTGGCCCAAGGTGCTGCGCCGCGTGGCCGGCTACAACCTGGACATCTTCCGCAACCAGAACGAGAAGCCGTACACGCACGACGGCTCGGTGAACCTGTCGCACCTGCTCATCGGCAGCGAAGGCACGCTGGCGCTCACGCGTTCGCTCAAGCTGCGTCTGGGTGAACTGCCGCGCGCCAAGGTGCTGGGCGTGGTGAACTTCCCCACCTTCTTCCAGGCGATGGACAGCGCGCAGCACATCGTCAAGCTCGGCGAGGGCATGGCCGTGGGCCAGCTCACGGCGGTGGAGCTGGTCGACCGCACCATGATCGAACTTTCGCTCAAGAACCCGGCGTTCGCGCCCACCATCCGCACCGCGCTCTCGCCGCACATCAACGGCGGCAAGCCCGAGGCCGTGCTGCTGGTGGAGTTCAGCGGCCCGAGCAAGGCCGACATCGCGCACAAGATCCGCGAACTCGTCGAACTCATGGGCGACCTGGGCCTGCCCGGCAGCGTGGTGGAGATGATCGATGACGCGCCGCAGAAGAACCTGTGGGAGGTGCGCAAGGCGGGGCTGAACATCATGATGAGCCTGCGCGGCGACGGCAAACCCGTGAGCTTCATCGAAGACTGCGCGGTGCCGCTGGTGCACCTGGCCGAGTACACCGATGCACTCACCGAGGTGTTCCACAAACACGGCAGCCGCGGCACCTGGTACGCCCACGCCTCGGTGGGCACGCTGCACGTGCGCCCCATTCTCGACATGCGCCGCGGCGGCGCGAGCAAGATGCGCCAGATCGCCGAAGAAGCCAGCGAACTCGTGCGCAAGTACAAGGGCGCCTACAGCGGCGAACACGGCGACGGCCTGTGCCGCGGCGAGTGGATCGAATGGCAGTTCGGCCCGCGCATCAACGACGCGTTCGCCCGCATCAAGCAACACCTCGACCCCACCGGGCTGCTGTCGCCCAACCGCATCATCAACCCGCCGAAGATGGACGACACGCGGCTCATGCGCTTTCCGCCCAGCTACAAGGTGGTGCCCATCCAGCCCGTGCTTGACTGGAGCGCGTGGGATGTGAAGGCCGACCCCGTGACCGAAGTGACCACCGCACCGGGCACCGGCGAAGACCCGGCGCGGGGTCTCGCCAAGGCGGTGGAGATGTGCAACAACAACGGCCACTGCCGCAAGTTCGACGCCGGCACCATGTGCCCGAGCTACCGCGTCACCCGCGACGAACAGCACCTCACGCGCGGCCGCGCCAACACCTTGCGTCTCGCGCTCAGCGGGCAGATCCCGGGTCTCGCGGGCAGCGATGCGCTCACCAGCGAGGTGGTGCGCGAAGCCATGGACCTCTGCGTGGGTTGCAAGGGCTGCAAGCGCGACTGCCCCACCGGCGTGGACATGGCCAAGATGAAGGTCGAGTTCCTGCAGCACTACAAGGCCAAACACGGCCACACGCTGAAAGACCGGCTGGTCGCGCAGCTGCCCGACTACGCGGCCTGGGCCGCGCCCCTGGCGCCGCTGCTCAACTTGCGCAACCGTGTGCCGCTGCTGGCCACGCTGACGGAAAAATGGCTGGGCCTCTCGGCCAAACGCAGCCTGCCGCAGTGGCACGCGCAGCACTTCTTCAACGCGCCCTTGAAGACGGCCACGCGCGACGAGGTGCTCGCCGCCGAACGCGGCGTGGTGCTGTTCGTCGACACCTTCAACGGCTACTTCGAATCGGAGAACGCGCACGCGGCGGTCCAGGTGCTTCAGGCCGCCGGCTACACCGTGCACGTGGCGACCAAAGCCAAGGACGACGGTAAACACCTGTGTTGCGGCCGCACGTATCTGGCCAGCGGCATGGTGGAGCAGGCCAAAGAAAAGGCGCGCGAGGTGGTGCAGAGTCTTCTGCCGTTTGCGCACAAGGGCATCGCCATCGTGGGTCTGGAGCCCTCGTGCCTGCTCACGCTGCGCGACGAGATGCTGGTGATGGGCCTGGGCTCCGCGCCGCAGCAGATCGCCGAGCATGCCCTGCTGTTTGAAGAATTCCTGGCGCGCGAAGCCAAGGCCGGGCGGCTGGACGGCCTGAAGGCCAAACTCAAGGCGGTGGACAAGGCGGTGCTGCTGCACGGCCACTGCCACCAGAAGGCTTTCGATGCGGTCTCGCCCATCCTGGAGGTGCTGCGCTGGATTCCGGGCGCGAAACCGCAACTGATCGAGAGCAGCTGCTGCGGCATGGCCGGCAGCTTCGGCTATGAAGCCTCACACCACACGGTGTCGATGCAGATGGCCGAACTCAGCCTGTTGCCGGCGGTGCGCGCCGAACCTGAAGCCATCGTGGTGGCCGACGGCACCAGCTGCCGCCACCAGATCCACGACGGTGCGCAGCGTGAGGCGGTGCACGTGAGCCGCCTGCTGGCGGGTTTGCTGGCCGATTGAATCCCGCCGCGCTCAGGCCTGCAGCGGGGTGGCCCGTTGCAGGTCGCCCGGCCAGGTGCTGTCGAAACCCAGCCGACCGAGCATGAACAGCATGTTCTGCAGCAGGCGGGCCATCTGGGTGCGGGCGTCCCTGGAGTTGGCGTTGGCCATCAGCGTGATGGACGGCATCATCGTCTCCAGCTGGTCGTCTTCCGGATCCGACCACCGCTGCAGCAGGTGATCCTTGCCCATGGTCAGGCGGGCGTCCACCAGACCGATGGCCCTCTCCAGCAGACCGATGTCCTCAAAGACGATCTCCCAGCAAACCTTGCTGCCTTCGCTTCGCTCGATCACCTGGCATCCCACCGGCAAGAACCAGCGCTGCGTGTCTTCCTTGCCCGACAGGCGCCGGCGGGCACTGCGCCACAGCGAATCCACGTCGGCGATGAACGCGTTGAGCGCGTGGCGGATTTCCAGTGCGGCGTCGTTCTGCGAGCTGGGTCCAGGCACCACCACCGCCGCATCGGTCTGCAGCTGTGCGCCGTCCACCGTGACGCGCTCGGGGTGCAGGCTGGATGAGACCGAGCGCACGATCGAGCGCACGTCGTCGCGCGCGCTCCAGGGTGCAAACACCAGCGTGACACCGGTGGCGTGCAGCACGCGCACGGCGTCGGGCATCAGGTTTCCCGCAGCGATGAGGCGGTGCAGCGCGCTGGCGGCCTCGCGCTGCTCGTAGCGGGTTCCGCCCATGAGCGCGGTGATGATCTGTGGCGCGCTTTTCTTCATGGCCGGCGAGGTGCAGACCATGGACTGCACCTTGGCGGTCTCCCGTGAGAAGACGTCGCAGCGCGACTTCGGCGGCAGGACCCACCCATCGTTGGCAAGGGCCTCAGCGAGGGCGGCGGGCGTGTCGATGGTGGTGCGGGGCATGGGGGCGTTCCTGTGATGGCGCTGCCTGTGTTATCGGCCGATGGCGCCGACTTCTTGAGGCCCGTGGGCCCAGGGCCACCCCAGGGCTGGGCGCGGGGCCACGCGCGAAGGGTGAAAATCACCCGTGATCGTCCTAACGTCTCAACCGAAAGTGTCCATGGCCGCGACCTGCCCGTGCTGCTCCACCGTCAACACCATCTGTTTCTGGGGGCCGCGTCGCGAGGTCTGGTGGAAGCGGCCCGCGCTGCTGGTCTGCTGCCTGCCTTTCGCGGGGGGCATCCCGGCCATCCTCTGGTTGAAGGGGGGATCGCTGCAGGCAGGCTTCTGGATCGTGGCCGGTGTGCTGTTCGCCGCCGCCCTGTTGGGCCTGGTCGTCAGTGCCATCGGTTGCAACGCCTGCGTCGCCCGCATCCTGGGCGATCTGTGACCGCTCGCCCCGATCAGTCCCCCGGCCACGCCAACGCCCGCCCGCTCTCGAACCGCCGTGCCATGCCGGTCACGGGATCGGTGAACGCAATGCCGCGCGCCAGCAGTTGCAGCGGCTCGGCAAAATCCTCGGTGTCGTCCGGCCCGCGCAACACCTGCGGATAGAACTGGTCGCCCACGATGGGCGCGCCCAGGGCATTCATGTGCACGCGCAGCTGGTGCCGTTTGCCGGTGACGGGTGAGAGCGTGTAGCGCGCCCAGGCACCGCGCACCTCGGTGCGTTCGATGAGCGTTTCGCTGTTGGGCTCGCCCTCGGCCTCGACCATGCGGAAGAAGCGTTCGCCGTCTTCTTCGATGCGGCTGCGCCGCGTGAGCGGGAAAACCAGCGCGGGGAGGTGGGGTGCGATGGCTTCGTAGGTCTTGTGCACCACGCGGTCGCGAAACAGGGCCTGGTAGGCGTTGCGATCGGTGGGGCGCACGCTGAACAGCACCAGGCCTGCGGTTTCGCGGTCGATGCGGTGGACGGGGCTCAGCGTGTCGATGCCGGTGCGGCGCTTCAAACGCACCAGCAGGCTTTGCTGCACGAAGCGCCCGCCCGGGGTGACCGGCAGGAAATGCGGCTTGTCGGCCACCAGCAAATGCGCGTCCTGGAACAGCACCGTCTCTTCGAACGGCACCGCAGGCTCGTCGTCGAGATGGCGGTAATAGTGGATGCGTGCGCCGGGCTGGAACGCCGCGTCGGGCGGCAGCGGCTGGCCGGTGTCGTCCAGCACCTCGCCGCGCGCCAGACGATCGGCCCAGGCCGCGCGATCCACCACGCTCAGGCGCTCGGCCAGGTAGTCCAGCAGCAGCGTCCAGGGTGCGGACCGGGTGTGTGGCAGTGCCACGCAACTGGGTGACACGCCGTGGCGTGCGGGGATCTGCGGATGCTTGGGCGGGCGTGCCACGGCGGGGGCGCTCTGGCCTGGGGCGCGCGTGTTCGTCAGACCCGGCGGAACACCAGGTCCCACACGCCGTGGCCCAGCTTCAGACCCCGGTTCTCGAACTTGGTCAGGGGCCGGTAGCCGGGCTGGGGCACGAAGCCGCTGCCGCCGGCCTCGGCGGTGTTCTGCAGCAGCGGCTCGGCGTTCAGCACCTCCAGCATCTGGTGGGCATAGGGTTCCCAGTCGGTGGCCAGGTGCAGGTACCCGCCGGGCTTGAGGTGGCGCGCCAGCCGGTGCACAAACGCCGGCTGGATCAGTCGTCGTTTGTGGTGCCGGCTCTTGTGCCAGGGATCGGGGAAGAAGATGTGCACGCCGTCCAGGCTCGATTCGCCGAGCATGTGGTCGAGCACTTCGACCGCGTCGTGGCGCAGGATGCGGATGTTGTCCAGGTTCTGTTCACCCGCGAGCTTGAGCAGCGCGCCCACGCCGGGCTCGTGCACCTCGCAGCACAGAAAGTTGTCTTCGGGCCGCACGGCGGCGATGTGCGCGGTGGCCCCGCCCATGCCGAAGCCGATTTCCATGACGAGCGGGGCGCTCCGGCCAAAGGCCGCGTTGGCGTCAAAAGCGCCCGGTGTGTAGTTCAGCAGCCAGCGCGGGGCAAAAAGCTCGTAGGCCTTGGCCTGACCAGCGGTGGTGCGGCCGGCGCGCAGCACATAGCTTTTGACTTGCCGCACGTAGGGCACTTCACTCAGGGGGATGCGCGGCTGCGCGTGTCGAGGGTCGGTCATGGCGGGGTGCGGTTCGAGGGAGTGCGATTGTAGGGTTCGGGTCGTCAATCGCAGTCAGGGGAACCTTTTTCGGATGCACGGGATCAGCCAACCTCACATGACCTTCGTCGGCCGCTTGCTCATCCGCGCCTTCACCACCTTGGTGTTGTTGTGGTCGCCGTTGGTGGCCCCGGCTGCAGCGCTGTCTGGCTGCTGCCTTGAAGAACCCGTGTGCTGTGTGCAGATGACGCCTGGCTCCTGCGCGCAATGCCCATCGCTGGCCAAGGCGGTTGCCAGCGAGTTTTCAATGCCCAGCGCGTGCGCACTCAGCCCGCCCAGCACTTTGCCGGCAATCCACTTGCCCACCTCCTTGACCGATATCTGGCGGCCTCCGCCCGCTTTGTCCTTCGTCTGAAAACTGCAACTCCCTTTTTTCTTTGACAAGGAATGACCATGAAATCCAGATTTTTGAAGTCCATGTCGGTGATCGCCATCGCCGTGTCGTCGGCCCCCGCCTTCGCGGTGGCGGCGGGCGCTTGCTGTGTGGCGGGCGCGGCCTGCTGCATCGGCATGGCTTGCTGTCTGTGAACCAGGCGCCCCTGAGGCGCTGACACCGGGCCCGGTCTTGGAATTCCAAGGCCGGGCTTTTTTCATGGGATTTGCGTGGTGTGCGGCCAGAGCCCGGTCCAGTGCGACAACGCGGCTGCGGGCGACCCGGCTTGGGACGGCAGGCTCAGGGATTGAGCTGCGGCGTTGAGTGCGTGCAAAGGATCGGACAGGTCCAGTGGCTGGGCGCCATTTTGTTTGCTGAGCTTTTCGCCGTTGGCGCCCAGCACCAGGGGCGTGTGCAGCCAGGCCGGTGTGGGCAGGCCGAGTGCACGCTGGAGCAAGATTTGACGCGCCGTGTTGTCGGCCAGGTCTTCGCCGCGAACCACGTGGGTGATGCCTTGCGCCGCATCGTCCACCACCACGGCGAGCTGATAGGCCCAGAGGCCATCGGCGCGCTTGAGGATGAAGTCGCCCACCTCGGTGGCGACGTTCTGGGTTTGCGGGCCCAGACGGCGATCGATCCAGGCCACTTCACCCGGTTCCGGCAACTGGAGCCGCCAGGCGCGCGCGGGCTTGCCTTGAAGACCGCCACGGCCGGGACGGCAGGTGCCGGGATAGACGGCGATGTGGTGGCGTTCGCGCTGGGTGCCCTGGGCCTGCAGGGCCGCTTCAATGTCCTTGCGCGAGCAGCCGCAGGGGTAGGCGTGGCCTCGTTCGATGAGTTGGTCCAGTGCCCGTTGGTACAGATCGTCGCGTTGCGATTGCCAGACCACCGGCTCGTCGCTCACCAGGCCGCAGGCGGCCAGTTGCTGCAGGATGGTTTCGTCCATGCCGGGCGGGCAGCGCGGTGTGTCCACGTCTTCGATGCGCACGAGCCAGACGCCGCCTTGGGCGCGGGCGTCGAGCCAACTGGCCAGCGCTGCAACGAGTGAGCCCGCGTGCAGCGGGCCGGTGGGGGAGGGGGCAAATCGGCCCCTGTACGCAGCCATCTTGGGGAGGGCTTCGACAAGCTCAGCCCGAACGGAAAAAGAACAGCTCAGGCGAGCTCGAGTGCCATTTCAAGGCCGGAGACAAACGCGTCTTCGACCCGGTGGCCCAGGCACCAGTCCCCACACGCGCCGATGCCCAGCGCCTTGTCGAACAGGTGGCTCTTGCCCAGGGGCGTCTGCGTCTGGGCAAATCGCCAGCGGTGTGCCACGGCAAAGGTGGGTGTGGCGCGGATGCCGGTGATCTCGGCGAAGCCCTTGAGCAGCTTGGCCTTCACGCGCTCGGCGTCGTCTTCGAGGTGTTTGGTGGACCAGGCGGGGCTGGCCTGGATGGTCCAGCGCTCGATCGGGTCGCGCCCGGGCTTGCTCGATTCGCGCGCCAGCCAGCTGATGCGGTGGTGCGTGCTGCGCGCGGCGTTCCACTGCGGGCCCAGGTGGGGCAGTCCGGGCTGCATGGCCTGGGGATAGGCGACCATCAGCGTCCAGCAGGGTGCAACGTGCACGGGTGCCAGCGCCTGGCGCAGTTCGGGCGCAAGGCCCGAGACTCGCAACAGGTCGTGCACCTGCGGGTGCGGGATGGCCAGCACCACGCGGTCGAAGCCGCCGAGCACCTGCAGGCCACCAGCGCTGTCCTCGGTGCGCAGTTGCCATTGTTCGGGGTGCAGTGCGTCACGCTCGATCTGGGTCACGCGGGTGTCGAGCAAGGTGTTGGCCGCCAGCGGCTGCGCCCACAGGCCCACCAGGGCGTTCATGCCGGGCGAGGCCACGAAGTGTGGTTCGGTGGGCGGGGGCGCACTGGCCAGCACATGGCCGAATTCGTCGAGCACGCGCACGGTGCTGGCGCTCCAGGGGCGCACCACCGAGGTGGCGTTGCTGCGCAGGGCCTTCTCGAAACGCGCGTCGCGCACGGTGAAGTACTGTGATCCATGGTCGAAGCCACCGAACTCGGTGCGCCGGGTCGACATGCGACCGCCCAGGCCACGGCTTTTCTCGAACAGCGTGACCCGGTGCCCGGCCTGCACCAGCGTGCGCGCACACACCACGCCCGCCATGCCGGCGCCGACCACGGCGACATGCAGACCCAGAGGCCTGGCGGCCTTGGCTTTGGGGGCGGAAGCATTCTTGGCGCGGGTCTTGGAAGATGTGGTCATGTCTCGTGGCGCTTTCTTGATGACGCTTGATCGGGCTGGGTGGAGTGCTGTTGACTGTAGCAGTTGCTCCCTGGGGGGAGGCGCCACGGGCGCTACGGGGGTGATCAAATCTGGTGGTGGTTGCTCAGCAGCGCGGCGCGGGTCTGCGGGCTTTGCAGGCGATCCAGCCACCATCGCAGCGCACGACCCATGTCGCTCGCGGTGCGCGGCTGTCGCCAGGCGTAGGCCACGCGCAGGCTGCGGTCGGGCCTCTGCACGTTTTTCACCACCAGCCGCCCGGCTGCAATGAAGGGCTGTGCCAGCGGCAGCGGCAGAAAGCCACCTCCCAGGCCGCGCAGCTGCGCTTCCAGTTTGTGCTGCATGGTGGGCACGGTCAGCACGTCCTGCCCGGGCAGCAGGTTGTGGGTGACGCCGCGCCCGCGTTGGGCACTGTCGGCCACGGCCACGGCGCGGTGTTCGCGCAGTTCTTCATCGCACAGGCTGTGGCCCACCGCCGCCAGCGCATGGTGGGGTGCGACCGCGTAGACAAACGTGATCGGCCCCAGCGGCGCCGACTGGATTTCGGGCAGCGAGAGGTCGCTCGGCACACCCAGGGCCAGGTCGGCCTGACCCATCTGCAAGGCCTCCACCGTGCCCGAGAGCGTTTCTGCGCGCAGCTTCAGCCGCGTGGGCGCGCCCTCGGCGTAGAAGGCTTCGCAGAGCTCGAACAGCGTGGCGCGCGCAATGATCGCGTCGGCTGCGATGGTGAGCTGCGGTTCCCAGCCAGTGGCCACGCGCTTGACGCGCTGCGCCACCGCATCGAGTTCGCTCAACAAATACTGTCCGGAGCGCAGCAGCTCGGCGCCTGCGGGCGTGAGCACGGCGCGTCGGGCGCTGCGGTCGAACAGCAGCACATCCAGCGCGTCCTCGACCTGTCGGATGCGGTAGGTCAGCGCGCTGGGCACCATGCCCACCTCGCGCGCGGCGGCGGCCATGCTGCCCAGGCGCGCCACGGCCTCCAGCAAACCCAGGTTCTCGGGGGACAAGGCGGCGCGAGGCGTGGAAGAGGCCATGTTTGTATGGGGCTTATGTGTTCAGAATATTTGAATGATGCCATCAAATACGTGCAGTCTCAACGGCCATGAGCGCACCCACAATTCACCCCATGCCAGCGAAACCCACCCGGTTTCAGCGGCACCACTCCCAGACCGAAAGGACCACACCATGCTCCAGATTCGACGCTCCGATGCCCGCGGCTTCGCAGACCACGGCTGGCTCAAAAGCGCCCACTCGTTCTCGTTTGCCGAGTACTTTGACCCGGCCTGGATGGGCTGGGGCAACCTGCGTGTGATCAACGAAGACCGCATCGCCCCCGGCACCGGTTTCGGCACGCACGGCCACCGCGACATGGAAATCATCAGCTACGTGTTGCAGGGCAACCTGGCGCACAAGGACAGCATGGGCAACGTCAAGGGCATCCCGCCCGGCGACGTGCAGCGCATGAGCGCCGGCAGCGGCGTGCGCCACAGCGAGTTCAACCACGCGCCGGACGCCACCACGCACTTTCTGCAGATCTGGATCGAGCCCAACGTGAAGGGCATCGAGCCGGGCTACGAGCAGAAGACCTTTGCCGACGACCAGAAGCGCGGCAAGCTGCGCCTGGTGGCCTCCAACGGTGGGGCCGACGGCTCGGTGCACATCAACGCCGACGCGTCGATGTACGCCGGCCTGCTGGACGGCACGGAGACCGCCGAGCTGGCCCTGAACCCTGCGCGCAAGACTTATGTGCACCTGGTGCGTGGTTCGCTGGACGTGAACGGTGAAACGCTCAAGGGCGGCGACGCCGCCGTGCTGGCGGCTGAAAGCCAGCTCACGCTAGCCAACGGCAAAGATGCCGAAGTGCTGGTGTTCGATCTCGCTGCCTGAACCATTTTTTCCATCCCTCCACTCAACTTTTTTTTACTCAAGGACTCACCATGAACGCTTTGCAAAATCCCCTGGCCCTGATCGGCCGCATCCTGTTGGCTCTGGTCTTCGTGCCCGCCGGCTGGAGCAAGATCGGTGGCTTCGACGGCATGGTCGGCTACTCCGCCAGCATGGGTTTGCCGCTGCCCACCGTGGGTGTGGCGATCGCGCTGGTGATCGAGCTCTTCGGTGGCCTGGCGCTTCTGATCGGCTACCGCACGCGGATCGCCGCCATTGCCCTGGCCGTGTTCACGCTGGTGGCCAGCTTCTTCTTCCACGCCTACTGGTCCCTGCCGGCCGACCAGCAAATGATGCAGAACCTGATGTTCTTCAAGAACATCGCCATCACCGGTGGCCTGCTCGCCTTCGCTGCTTTCGGCGCTGGCGCGTTCAGCCTGGACGCCCGCCGCAGCGCTTGAAAGTCACAAGGTCCCGTTTTTTCTTCAACCCGCGCCCGACTGTCGTCTGCGCAATTTCGTGAAAGCCATCCCATGACCAAAGTTGTTGTCGTTTATCACTCCGGCTACGGCCATACCCAGCGCATGGCGCAATCGGTCGCTGAAGGCGCTGGTGCCGAGCTGCTTGCCATCGACGCCGAGGGCAACCTGCCCGAAGGCGGCTGGGAGACCCTGGCCGCGGCTGACGCCATCATCATGGGTTCGCCCACCTACATGGGCACCGTGAGCTGGCAGTTCAAGAAATTCGCCGATGCCTCCAGCAAGCCCTGGTTCAGCCAGCAGTGGAAAGACAAGGTCTTCGCCGGTTTCACCAACAGCGCCACCATGAACGGCGACAAGCTGTCCACGCTGCACTACCTGTTCACCCTGGCCATGCAGCACAGCGGCATCTGGGTCGGTACCGGCCTGATGCCCAGCAACAGCAAGGCCGCACAACGCAACGACGTGAACTTCGTGGGCTCCTTCAGCGGCGCCATGGCACAGAGCCCGTCAGACGCGGGCGCCAACGAAATGCTGCCGGGTGATCTGGAGACGGCGAAGCTGTTCGGCCAGCGCGTGGCGGCCACGGCTGCGAAATTCAAGGCTTGATCGCCAGGTTTCGTTCGCCCTGAGCTCAGGGCCCGTTCGTCCTGAGCTCACGTTCCGTTCGCCCTGAGCCTGTCGAAGGGTTACCACGCCCGCTGGCCCGGATGGACCTCGACAAGCTCAGTCCGAACAGGATTTTGATTTGGCGTGCGCGTAACATCCGCCGGATGAAAGTACTGAGCATCATTCCCTGGGCAGACTGGCTGGCGCTGGTCTGCTTTTTTGCGTTGTGGACCGGCTATGCGTGGTTTGCCCGGGTGTGGGGCCGCAAGATGGGCTCGCTCATCGAGACCACCAACCGTTACCGCGGCTACTGGATGACGCAGACCACCGCGCGCGACCCGCGCATGCTCGATGGCCTGATCACCCAGACGCTGTCCAACACGCCGGCCTTTTTCTCGTCCACCTCCATCCTGGTCATCGGTGGTTTGTTTGCCCTGCTCGGCACCACCGACAAAGCCACCGAGCTGATGAGCGAAATCCCGTTCGCGCAGACCACCACCCTGATCGTCTTCGAGTTCAAGATCCTGGTGATGGTGTCGATCTTCGTGTATGCCTTCTTCCGTTTTTCCTGGTGCATGCGGCAGTACACCTTCGTGGCTTTGATCATTGGCGCCATGCCGCCGGTTGAAGATTTCGAGGCCGGCAAGCACGACCGGCGTGCGTACGCCGGGCGTGCTGCGGCCATGGTGGGCGCAGCTGCCGAGACCTTCAACGACGGGCTGCGGGCTTACTACTTTTCTTTTGCTGCGCTCGCCTGGTTCGTATCGCCGGTGGCCATGGTGGTGGCCACGCTGGCGGTGGTCGCCATTCTCTACAGCCGCGAGTTCCGCTCCGAGGTGCTGAGCATCCTCAAGGACGAAATACCACCGCCGAACTGAGCGGGCGGGAGGCACCGTGCCTTCTAAAATGGGTCGATGTTCACCCATCTGCGCCTGCACACCGAATTCTCCGTCGTCGACGGCACCAACCGCATCGATGAAGTCGTGGCCGCCGCGGCCGCCGACCGCCAGCCCGCGCTGGCCATCACCGACCTGAGCAACCTGTTCGGCGCCGTCAAGTTCTACAAGGCCGCGCGCGGCGTGGGCGTCAAACCCATCATCGGCGCCGAGGTGATGCTGCAGGGCTTCACCGAAGAGACGCCCGGCGCTATGCCCGGCAGCCACCAGCCCGCCGCACCGCGCGTGCTGCTGCTGGTGCAGGACCACCAGGGTTACCTGAACCTGAGCGAGCTGCTGGCCCGCGCCTGGACGCGCAACGAAGGCCGGGGCCAGGCACTGGTGCACCGCGACTGGCTCCAGGAATGCAACGCCGGTTTGATCATGCTGTCGGGCGCGCAGGCCGGCCCGGTGGGGCAGGCGCTGATGCAGGGCGACACGCAGCGTGCGACCGACATGGCGCTGCAGCTCTCCACCCTGTTCACGCACCGCTTCTACCTGGAGTTGCAACGCGCTGGCCGTGCCGACGACGAGCGCCATGTGTCCCAGACCGTGCAACTCGCCGCGCGCCTGCACCTGCCGGTGGTGGCCACGCACCCAGTGCAATTTCTCGAGCCCGACGGCTACGAGGCGCACGAGGCGCGGGTCTGCATTTCCGAAGGCGAGATCCTCGGCAACAACCGGCGCGTGCGCCGATTCACGCGCGAGCAGTACTTCAAGAGCGCCGAGCAGATGCAGGCGCTGTTTGCCGATGTGCCCTCGGCCGTGGCCAACACGCTGGAGATTGCCAAGCGCTGCAACCTCAAGCTGGTGCTGGGCAAACCCCAGCTGCCCAACTTCCCCACGCCGCTGATCGATGGCGTGCCCATGCCGATGGCGGACTTCTTCCGCCAGTCATCGTTTGAAGGGCTCGAAGAGCGCCTGGCCCACCTGTACCCCGACGCGGCCAAGCGAGACGCCGAGCGGCCGCGCTACGTGGAACGCCTGGAGTTCGAGATCAACACGATCCTGAACATGGGCTTCCCGGGCTACTTTTTGATCGTGGGCGACTTCATCAACTGGGCCAAGAACAACGGCTGCCCGGTCGGCCCGGGCCGCGGCTCGGGCGCTGGCTCGCTGGTGGCCTACGCCCTCAAGATCACCGACCTCGACCCGCTCCAATACAAGCTGCTGTTCGAGCGCTTTTTGAACCCGGAGCGGGTGTCCATGCCCGACTTCGACATCGACTTCTGCCAGACCAACCGCGACCGCGTGATCGACTACGTCAAGGACAAGTACGGCAAGGACGCGGTGAGCCAGATCGCCACCTTCGGCACGCTGGCCGCGCGCGCCGCCATTCGCGACGTGGGCCGCGTGCTCGATTTCTCCTACGGCTTCTGCGACGGCATCTCCAAGCTGATCCCGAACAAGCCGGGCATGTCGGTCACGTTGCAGTACCCGCCGAATCCGAAGAAGGAGGGCGACAAGAACAACTACGCGATCGAGATGGAGCCGGTGCTGGCCGAGCGCATCGCCAAGGAAGACGACGTCAAGACGCTGATCGAACTGGCTCAGAAGCTCGAAGGCATGACGCGCAACATCGGCATGCACGCCGGTGGTGTGCTGATTGCGCCCGGCAAGCTCACCGACTTCTGCCCGCTGTACGCGCAGCCCGGCAGCGACTCGGCTGTGAGCCAGTACGACAAGGACGACGTGGAGGCCATTGGTCTCGTGAAGTTCGACTTTCTGGGCCTGGCCACGCTGACCATCCTGGAGATCGCGCGCGAGCTGATCATGAAGCGCCACCCAGGCCAGGAAGGCTTCCGTTTTGAAGACATTCCGCTGACGGACGCCAAGGTCTACGCGCTGTTCTCGCGCGGGCAGACCGAGGCCGTGTTCCAGTTTGAAAGCCGCGGCATGCAGGGCATGCTGAAAGACGCCAAACCGAGCCGGCTGGAAGACCTGATTGCCCTGAACGCGCTGTACCGGCCAGGCCCCATGGACCTGATCCCCAGCTTCGTGAACCGCAAGCATGGCAAGGAAGTCATCGAGTACCCGCACCCGCTGGTGGCGGAGATGCTCTCCGAGACCTACGGCATCATGGTTTACCAGGAGCAGGTGATGCAGACCGCGCAGATCCTGGGCGGCTATTCGCTCGGTGGCGCCGACATGCTGCGCCGCGCCATGGGCAAGAAGAAGGCCGAGGAGATGGCCGAGCACCGCGAGATCTTCCGCGCCGGTGCGGCGAAGAACAACATCTCGCAAGAAAAGGCAGACGAGATCTTCGACCTGATGGAGAAGTTCGCGGGCTACGGCTTCAACAAGTCGCACGCCGCTGCGTACTCGCTGCTGGCGTACCACACCGGCTGGCTCAAGGTGCACTACACGGCCGAGTTCTTCTGCGCCAACATGACGGTGGAGATGGACGACACCGACAAGCTCAAGGTCTTGCACGAAGACGCACTCAAGATGGGCATGAGCTTCGAAGCGCCGGACGTGAACCGCGGCTTTCACCGCTTTGAGCCTGTGACCAACAAAGTCATCCGCTACGGCCTGGGCGCCATCAAGGGCACGGGCCAGGGAGCGATCGAGGCCATCGTGGCGGCGCGCGAAGGCCGCGGCGAAGGTCCGCGCGGCCATGAGGCCGGCCCGTTCAAGAGCCTGTTCGATTTCTGTGTGCGTGTGGACCGCACGCGCCTGAACAAACGCACGGTCGAGGCGCTGATCAAGGCGGGTGGTTTCGATTCACTGCACCTCAACCGCGCCGAACTGCTGGCCTCGGTGGACCGTGCATTCACTTTTGCCGCCGCGTCGGCCGCCAACGCCGCGCAAGCCGACATCTTTGGCGACAGCGACCACGGCTCCAGCACGCAAGACCCTGACCTGGTGGCCACCACGCCTTGGGGCGTGAAGGAACGCCTGACGATGGAGAAGACCGCGATCGGCTTCTACTTCTCGGGCCATTTGTTCGACGAGGTGGAGCGCGAGGTGCGCCGGTTTGCGCGCACACCGCTGGGCGATGTGGTGGAAAGCCGCGACCCGGTGATCCTGGCCGGCATCGTGACCGACTTTCGCGTCATCAACGGTCAACGCGGCAAGCTCGCATTGTTCAAGCTCGACGACAAGACCGGCGTGTTTGAAACCAGCGCCGACGAGAACCTGATCAACGCGCACCGCAACCTGCTGAAAGACGACGAACTCATCATCGTGCAGGCGGTGGCCCAGCCCGACCGTTTCTCGGGCGGCGTGCGCCTGAAGATCCAGCAGGTGTGGGACCTGGCCGCCGCGCGCTGCCGCTTCGGCAAGTACCTGCGCGTGGCGGTGAACGGCCATTCGCCTGCCGTGGCTCAACTGGTGCGCGAGTTTCCGCCCAAGCGGGAAGTGACGGAGCAGGGCGAACTGGTGCGCGGCTTGCCGGTGCGGCTGCAATTGCTGCGCGAGGGTGCGCAGTGCGAACTGCAGCTGGACGACCGCGCGCTGTTTTTCCCGACCGATGCGGCGCTGGCCAGCTGGATGGCGCAGGCGCACGAGCAACGGGCGGAAATCGTGTTTGACTAGGAGGCACCCCCTGCGCCGCTGCGCGGCTTCCCCCTGAAGGGGGACAACATCTGCGGCCGGGCAAAGCCGGTTCCGCGATGTATCTGGTGTGGGGATCGCGCGCCGGAAAGGTACTTGATCAGTCCAGCGGACGCAGACCGATCACCAACGAAGACGGCACGCGTCCGTCCGTGTCGCGCGGCAGGCTGCTGGTGCGGTCGATGGCTCGCAGCACGGCCTCGTCCCAGGCGGCGTTGCCGCTGCTCTTGGTGAGCTTGCGCGAGGTGATGGTGCCGTCGGGTGCGGTGCGCACCTCGACCTCGGCGCGCGGGTTGCCCGGGGCCACGTCGGTGAACACCACGTTGGGTTTGATGCGCGCGGCCACCTTGGCGCCGTAGCCTGGCGTGGGGCCACTGGACTGCTGCGCGGTGCCCGTGCTTTGTGGGCCACCGGTGGCGCCGGCCTGGCCCATCATGCGGGTGATCTGTTCGTCTCGCAGCTGGTCGCGGCGCTTGGCGTCTGCGGCTTCGGCCTTGCGTTCTTGCTCGCGCTTCTGGTCGGCCAGTTTCTGCTGGCGCTCCTTTTCGTCGGCTGCCTTTTCCGCTGCGGCTTTTTTCTCCGCCGCTGCCTTCTCGGCGGCTTTCGTGGCCGCGAGTTTTTTGGCCTCTTCCTCACGCGCCTTCTTCTCGGCCTCGGCCTTCTTCTTCGCTTGCGCGGTGGCGATCTCGGCCTGGTTGGGCGAGGGGGGTGGTGGTGCGGGTGCGGGCACCGGGGTGGGTTTGGGAGGGGCAGGCGGGGGGGGCGCTGGCGGAGGCGGTGGAGGCTCCACCGCACGCGGCGCAGCCTGCTGCGGCAGGCGCGACCAGAGCTCGGCTTCGAACGTCACCGGTTCGGCATCGTTCTGCCAACTCACGCCCCAGGTGAGCGCGATCATCAGCAGGCCATGCGCGACCAGCGCCAGGCCCATCGGGCCGAGCCAGCGGCCGGTGGGCGGCGGGGCCAGGTCGAGGTGGTCGGCGGTGGATTGCATGCGGCAAATCAGCGTGAGGTTTGCACGGACAGGCCGACGCGGGCGATCCCCGCCTCTTGCAGGGTGCTCATCACGCGCACGACCGCGTCGTACTTCACGTTCTTGTCGGCGCTGATGACCACTGGCACGCCGCCTTCGTGTGCGGCACCTTTGCCGGCCTGCAACTGCTTCACACGCGCCACCAGCTGGCCCATGGTCACCGGTTGCGGCTCGGTGCTGGCCGATCCTTCGCGCACCTTGATCTGCTCGTCCTTGTCGATCACCACCGCCACGAAACGGTCGGGCTGGCGCCCGGCCTGGCCCACGCTGGGCAGCGCGATCTGGCTCGGCGTGATGAGCGGGGCCGTGACCATGAAGATGATCAGCAGCACGAGCATCACGTCGATGAACGGGACCATGTTGATCTCGTTGATGGTGCGACGGCCTCGGCCGCGTGAAGAAACGGCGGGCATGTTCAGTGTCCCGAGGGGGTTTGTGTCTGAGCGCCCAGGTTGCGCTGCAGGATGTTGGAGAACTCTTCCATGAAGGTCTCCATGGCGTTGGCCACGCGGTCGATGTCGTGCGCAAAGCGGTTGTAGAACACGACGGCGGGGATGGCGGCGAACAGGCCGATGGCGGTGGCCACGAGGGCCTCGGCGATGCCGGGCGCCACGGTGGCCAGGGTCACCTGGGCCAGCGCTGCCAAGCCGGTGAAGGCGTGCATGATGCCCCACACCGTGCCGAACAGGCCCACATACGGCGAGACCGAGCCGACCGAAGCCAGGAACGAGAGGTTGGTTTCCAGCACGTCGAGTTCGCGCTGGAAGCTCGCGCGCATGGCGCGGCGCGCGCCGTCGAGCAGGGCGCCGTTGTCGGTGATGCGGCGCTCGCGCAGCTTCTGGTATTCGCGCATGCCGCTGGCAAAGATGCGTTCCATGGGGCCACCGTGTTTGGCGCTCTGGGCGGCGGCGGCATACAGGTCGTTGAGGTTGGTACCCGACCAGAACTCACGCTCGAAGTCGTCGTTGTGGGCACGCACGCGCTTGAGCGAGAACACCTTGCGGAAGATGGCGGCCCAGCTCATGACGGACACGACCATGAGCAGCACCACCACGGCCTGCACCACCCAACTGGCGTTGAGCATCAATTGAACGATGGAGAGATCTTGGTTCATGGGTGTTCAGAGATGGCGGGTCGTGAAGAAGTTTCAGGGCGGCAGCTGGAGCGCGGCCATCACGGCGGGCGGAATGCGCTGCGGGCGCAACTGGCGATCGTCAACCCAGCCGATGCGGATGGTACCGCTGCAGAGCAGTGGCGCTGGTTCGCTGCCCGCCGTATCGCTCTGCTGCGGTTTCAGTAGCGCGGTCTGCTCGATTGTCATGGACGCGCGGCCCGCTTCCACCACCCGTGCTGTAACCAGAAGCAAATCATCCAGCCGTGCAGGCCGGTGGTATTGCAACTGCGTCTGGGTGACGACGAACATGCCACCGAGCTGTTCGCGCAGGCGCTGCTGTTCGATGCCCAACGCGCGCAGCCATTCGGTACGGGCGCGCTCGAAAAATTTCAGGTAGTTGGCATAGAACACGATACCGCCTGCGTCCGTGTCTTCCCAGTAGACCCGCACGGGCCAGCTGAACGGTGCGGATTGCAGTGCGGGCACGCTCACAGCGCTTGCTCCAGGCGAGACACCGCCTCACGAAGCTGCGCCATCGAATTGGCGGTGGAGAAGCGCAGGTACCGGCCGGGGTCGGCGCTGCCGAAGTCGCGCCCCGGTGTGGCGGCCAGTTGGCAACGTTTCATGAGCTCAAACGCCAGTGCCCAGCTGCCGCCCTCATCGGGTCGCGAGCCTTGGGGCGGAATGCCCCACCGGTCGCACAGCCCGCTCACATCGGCCCAGGCGTAGAAGGCGCCGTCGGGCATCACCGGCACGGTCAGGCCCAGGCGGTTGAGCTCGGGAATGAAATAGTCGCGCCGTGCTTTGAACTGGCTGCGGCGGCGTTCGTATTCAGTCAGGCTGTCGGGCTCGAAGCAGGCCAGCGCCGCGTGTTGTGCAATGGTGCTGGCGCAAATGAAGAGGTTCTGCGCCAGACGCTCCACCGCAGGCACCAGAGCGGGTGGCAGCACCAGCCAACCCAGGCGCCAGCCGGTCATGTTGAAGTACTTGCTGAAGCTGTTGATGCTGATGACCTCGTCACCGAGGCTGTCTGGCAGGCCGAGCGCGCTGTGGCCGAATGCATCCTCGTAGCTCAGGCCGAGGTAGATCTCGTCGACCATGGTCACGCCGTCTTTTGAGCGCACGCAGCGCGCGATGCGCTCAAGCTCGTCGCGGGCAATAGAGGTGCCCGTGGGGTTGGACGGCGAGGCCAGCAGCACACCGCGTGTGGCCGGGGTCCAGTGGGCTTCGACTTGCGCTGCGCTCAGCTGAAAACGCTGCTCGGGGCCGCTGGGAATCATCACCGCGCGGCCTTCGGCGGCTTGCACGAACTGCCGGTTGCAGGGATAGCTCGGGTCCGGCATCAGCACTTCGTCGCCGGCATCAATGAGCGCCAGGCAGGCCAATTGCAGCGCGGCGGAGGCGCCTGCGGTGACCACGATGCGGCTGGCGTCGATCGAGAGACCGAACCGCGAGGCGTACCAGCCGCTGATGGCTTCACGCAAGGCAGGCAGGCCGAGTGCCTGCGTGTACTGGCTGCGCCCATCGCGGATCGCGCGTTCGGCCGCGGCTGTGACCAACGGTGGCGCAGTGAAATCAGGTTCGCCGATGTTCAGGTAGATCATCGACCGGCCGCCCGGCTTCGCCTGGGCCGCCATGTCGGATGCTGCCTTCGCCAGCTCCATCACGTAGAAGGGATCGACGCGCTGGGCGCGCTGCGAAATCCTCACGGCGCAGATGACTTGCGCGAGCCGGGCTTGGAGGGCGCTGCGGCCACTTCGACCGGGCGCAGCTGCGCGGCCAACTGGTGCAGCACGCCGTTGACGTACTTGTGACCATCGGTGCCACCGAACGATTTGGCCAGCTCGATGCATTCGTTGAGCACCACGCGCCAGGGCACGTCCAGGCAGTGCTGGAATTCGTATGTGCCGATCCACAGCACACCGCGCTCTATCGGCGAGAGCTCGACCAACGGGCGATCGAGCAAAGGCTTGATCAACGCATCCAGTGCCTCCGCCTGATCGATGCTGCCGTGCAGCAATGCGTCAAAGTGCACGCTGTCGCATTTGTGGAAGCCGGCGAGATCGCGCGTGAAGACGTCGATGTCACTGGTGGCGTTGCGTCCTACCAGGTGCTGGTAAATCGCCTGCAGGGCGAATTCACGGGCGCGGGTGCGGGCCGATTTGTCGGCGGCCTTGCGACCGATCAGGCCGCTCTTGGCCTTTTCGCCCTCGGGGGTGGGGAGTTCTGTGGTCATGTTCAACCGATCTCTTGCAGCAGGTGGGCCATTTCCACAGCCACGCGGGCCGCATCGCGGCCCTTGTCGGTTTTGCGCGCGATGGCCTGCTCCAGCGTTTCGGTGGTCAGGATGGCGTTGGCGATGGGGATCTGGTAGTCCAGGGCCAGGCGCGTGACGCCAGCCCCCGACTCGTTGGCCACCAGTTCGAAGTGGTAGGTTTCGCCGCGGATGATGCAACCCAGGGCGATGAGTGCGTCGAAGTCGTCTCGCTCTGCCATGGCCTGCAGCGCCACGGGCACTTCAAGCGCTCCG
Organism: Hydrogenophaga sp. PBL-H3; assembly: GCF_010104355.1. Lineage (NCBI taxonomy): Bacteria > Pseudomonadati > Pseudomonadota > Betaproteobacteria > Burkholderiales > Comamonadaceae > Hydrogenophaga > Hydrogenophaga sp. PBL-H3. Next base: position 2,948,865 of record NZ_CP044972.1, on the reverse strand, counting down.
GGTACCTTCACATGAGCGATGTTTTTCTCCTGTACGCCGAGCGCGACCAACTCCGCCAGGCAGGCGTTGTACAGCGCGTCGGTGATGGGTTCGTTGAAGCGGGCCTGAACGATCCCGATGCTGAGCTTCTTGCCGTCGAGCAAGTGGGCCGTGCCTTTGTCTGCGCCGAACATGTGCGGCTCCGTTTCTTGATGATGAGTTGAATGGGCTCAGCCGTTGCGGCTGAGGTAACCGGTGATTTCCAGGCCGTAGCCGGTCATGCTGGGCATGCGGCGCGGGTTGCCCATGAGCTGCATCCTGTGCACGCCGCAATCGCGCAGGATCTGCGCGCCCACGCCATACGTGCGCAGATCCATGCGGCCGCGCTCGGGCGCCTGGGCCGAGCGGGCGGTGCCTTCAAACTGTGCCAACAGCTGCGCAGCAGTCTCGCCACAGTTGAGCAGCACGGCCACGCCGGCACCGGTTTCGCTGATGTGGCGCAGGCTGGCCTCCAGGCTCCACGAATGCATGGAGCGGCCAACCTCCAGCGTATCAAGCACCGACAGCGGCTCGTGCACGCGCACGGCGACCGACTGGTCTGGGCTCCATTGGCCTTTGACGAGAGCGAGATGCAGGGCACCGCTGGGCTCGTCACTGAAGGCGTGCACCTGGAACTCGCCAAACGCGGTGTTCAGGCTGCGGGTGCCCAGTTTCTTCACCAGGCATTCGGTGCGGCTGCGGTGCTCGATCAAGTCGGCGATGGTGCCGATTTTCAGTCCGTGCTCGGCTGCGAACACCTGCAGGTCGGGCAGGCGGGCCATGGTGCCGTCGTCCTTCATGATTTCGCAGATCACGGCGCTGGGGCTGCAGCCGGCCATGGCGGCCAGGTCGCAACCGGCTTCGGTGTGGCCCGCGCGCATGAGCACGCCGCCTTCAACCGCCTGCAGCGGGAAGATGTGGCCGGGCTGCACCAGATCGGCCGCCACGGCGTTGGGCGCCACCGCCGCCTGCACCGTGCGCGCGCGGTCAGCCGCCGAAATACCGGTGGTCACGCCCTCGGCCGCTTCAATGGAGATGGTGAATGCCGTGCCCATCTTCGTGCCGTTGCGCGGCACCATGGGGGGCAGTTGCAGGCGCTCGCAGCGCTCTTTGGTGAGAGTGAGGCAGATCAGGCCTCGCCCAAAGCGGGCCATGAAGTTGATGGCTTCCGGGGTCACATGGTCGGCAGCGAGCACCAGGTCGCCTTCGTTTTCGCGGTCTTCTTCGTCGACCAGGATCACCATGCGCCCGGCGCGCATGTCGGCCACGATGTCTTCCACGGGGGAGATGGCCACTGGGGCCAGGGTTTCAGGCGCGTTCATGCGGGTTCCTTGAGATTGGGTTGGCCGGCGCTGAGCATGCGCTCCACGTAGCGCGCGACGGTGTCGATTTCCAGATTGACCGCGCTGCCGTTGGTCAACTGGCCCAGCGAGGTGTTCTCCACTGTGTGGGGTATGAGGTTGATGCTGAATTCACAGCCCTCGGTGGTGTCTTTGACCGAATTGACAGTCAGGCTCACGCCGTTGACGGTGATGGAGCCCTTGTAGGCGAGGTATTTGCCGAGTTCGGGCGGCGCCATCACCCGCAACTCCCAGCTTTCGCCCACCTGGGCAAAACGGGTCACGCGCCCGACGCCATCCACATGACCGGAGACGATGTGCCCGCCCAGACGGTCGTGGGCGCGAAGGGCCTTTTCCAGATTGATGCGGTGTCCGGCCTGCGCCAGCCCCGCGGTGCGGGCAAGCGACTCGGCCGAGATGTCGATGGTGAAACGCTGCTGGGGCAGATCCAGCGTGGTCACGGTCATGCAGGCGCCGTTGAGCGCAATGCTGTCGCCCAAGCCGACGTCATCAAGATACCCGGGGGGTGCCTCGATCGTGAGTCGCTTGCCATGGTCCAAAGAGCTGCCCAGGTCGTGGAGGGCGGCGATGCGCCCCACGCCGGTGATGATGCCGGTAAACATCCGGCTATTTTCGCAGGGTTTGCGAAAGCGACCTTGTGCCGGGACTTGTCGAGGGGAAGAGCGCGGTTCTGGCTCTCCCGCAGGTGCCTCAGGAACCTCGGAAGCACCCTTGCAGCGTTTGACCTGGCAGGGCGTTCACGAGTTGGCGTTGCCCTGTGTCGGCGATCACCAGGTCCCCACAACGGTCACCCAGCATCATGCCGGCACGCGTGGCCCGCAAGGAGAAGGTTTGCGCGACGGCTGCGACGACGACCAGGTTGTTTCCCTCCACGAGCTGAATGTTGTACGCCGCCGCGCCTGCAGCCGGCGACCGTTGCAGGTTGGCCGGCAAGGTGGCGCCGACGTACGCGTCGCGCGAACTGTGGAAACGGCGCATGAACTGGGCCGCTTCCACCAGCGCGCGCTGCACATCCGCGCGCTGGGACGCGCGAATGGACTCCCGGTAGGAGGGGTAGGCCACGGCGGCGAGGATGGCCACGATGGCGGCGACCACCATGACCTCGATGAGCGTGAATCCGCCCATGGTGTTGGAGTGTGCGGGTGAGTTCACAGTGGTGGCCTTGTCAGCTGGTATTGCTGGCGGCTCCAGGGTTTGGGGGTGTTTTTGTTGTTCAGGCATATTGTTTGTCCAACGAGCACACCATCCTGCAATCCAACAACCTTAAAAGGGGACGCTTTGCAATCTCCGTCGCTATCTGGATCGCCTTCCCCGTGATGGGTCATCACTCCACTGCCACTGCCCAAGACATTGATCACGCTGATGTTGCGCGATAGTCCTCCCATCTTGCGCACTACACCCGCAACGTTGTCCACCACGCCATCGCCATCGAGGTCGAACGCTGGTCTCCCTGCGCCGGTCAGCGCGTCAAGGATGTAGACCGCATTCGTTGGCAGATTGGTAGGGGTGCAACTCTCGGTGTCGTTGTAAACGCTGCTGTCCAGTGCCACCGTGTTGATCTCGACGCTGGAACCCACCGCTCGAACCTGATCAATGACGCGCTCGCCTGTCGCAGCATTCAGGTTGAAAAACCAACCGTTGTATTTGGTCCAGTCAATGGCGTTTTCGGAAAGGGAGTAGCCCTGAGTTCCATTGACATCCATCTCCAGCTTGAGGGCGGACTGTTCCACCAAGGCGTTGGTCTGAACAGTGTCGAATCCGGTTTTCTGAACACCAGCTTTGGTGGTCGGATCCCAAATTCCGTAAAGGCTCTCGCGAATGGACGTGTCTGCCAGATCGCCGTCTTCGAGCACCATGCCGGTACCGAAAACCACGATGTATCCGCCATTGGGATGAACGTGCCAAAGAGGCGCGGCATAGATGGGCCGGTTGTTTCTGGTGGTGAACAATGGCTTGTCGTAGGCGACTTTCCATGAAGATGGCGCGCCGCGGAGGTCGAAGCGCCACAGGTTGCCATTGGCGTCACCGGCGTAAGCTGCCACGATGCGTCTGCGGGTGTCTCGCACCAGGGTCACGCCACCCAGCCCGCGGCCCGCAGAGTACGTGGCGGGTAGTGGAATGCTGCGCACCAGTGCTCCTGTCATGGCATTGAGCACGACCAAGCCTGCCTTGCTTCCACCGGCCTGTCCGTTGTAGTGGCCGCTGTTGACCACCGCCACCCAGTCTCCCGAGTCGGTCTGTCCGCTGCGCGCGGGATTGGTCATGTAGCCCGTGACAACAGAGGTGCTGTCGAGAGTGTCGGGTCCAGCCTCCCAGAAGAAGTCGCCCATGTCCGGCGTTCGGTCACCGTTGGGCTTGAGTGGCGATCGCAAGCCGTACACCAGCTTCTCGCCCCGCCCGCCTGTGCCGATGGCAAGCTGATTCCACTGAGTGCCCGAAAAAATGTCATGTCGGCTCAGTGGGCCATCAACTGCTGCCGTGGCCATCTGAATTCGCGTGCCCGCCTGATTGACACGGTATGCACCGCACTCATCGGCTGCCTGCGCGGCCACGGGGGTGGCGGTCAAAGTGAAGTCCAGGCCATTCACAGATTGGACTGAAATGACGTAACGCCCCCCTTCAACCGCCAACACCTCGCGTGGAATGATCCTGTGTCCCGGGTAATGGCCGAGAGCCGTGGCCGTTTGTTCCATCCATTGCGTCGCTTTCAACAGCGCTGCACGGGCATCTTCTCGATGGCTGTGCATCAGATGACCATTTAAAGCGGGCAGTGCCGCTGCCAACACCAAGGCTGCCAGGGCAATCGCCCCCATGCACTGGCCGAGCGTGAAGCGGCCCATGGTCATCATGGCGTTCATCGCAGCGGCACCAGATGGTCGCTTGCCTGGGCGTTTCCACGCTCAAGCAGACGAGCGATCGGGATAAGGCTCGCTGGAATATGAAGTGGCAGTGCAAACAACATGCCGGCACTGTAGCGATACCCAATGAATACGAAAGGACTCTCCGGATAAGAGTCGTCAAGCGGATGATCGCCGGAGAAGGTACCTTGTTTGTACTAGGCGCTTTTCTGTTTGAGTCCGACGCGCCTGATGCATTCGCTGAGATCGTCAGCCCTGCTCGGTCTCCAGAAATGCGTCTTTGCCGTGCACCCGCGCCAAGATGCGCAGGTCTTCGCCTATGTGCTCGACCGCTGAGAAGTGGAGTTGAATGCCATCGTGCAACTGCTTGAGCGGGCCGAAACTGGAAAATCCTGCGCCTTGTCCGAGCAGCCTGGGGGCCAGGTACAGCAGCAGCTCGTCTACCAGGCCTTCGCGCAGGAACGATCCGTTGAGCTTGTGGCCGGCTTCCACGTGCAGTTCATTCACTTCACGCTGAGCCAGATCGCGCAGCATGTCGGGCAGACTCACCTTCTGGTTGGCCCCCGGCATGTGGATCAGTAGGGCGCCCCGCTCGGCCAAGGCGGATTGTTTTCCTGCATCCAGCGCTGAGTGGTAAATCCAGACCTGCCGAGGCAGACCGCCTGTCGCGGGTTCGAACAGGCGAGCGGTTGGTGGCGTGTTCAATTCGCTGTCCACCACCACAAGGTGTGGCTGTCGAGTCGTTCCAGGCAATCTCACGTCGAGCCTCGGATCGTCTTGCAACACGGTGCCAATGCCTGTCAGCACGGCACATGCTCTTGCCCGCCAAGCTTGGCCATCGAGGCGCGCAGCCTCTCCGGTGATCCATTGGCTTGCGCCATTGTCCAGCGCGGTCGTTCCGTCGAGCGAGGCGGCCACTTTCATGCGAACCCATGGCGTGCCGCGAATCATGCGACTGAAGAAGCCGATGTTGAGCTCGCGTGATGCTCGCGCAGCGTCGCCGTCAGGGGGGAGCAATTCCACCTCAATGCCTGCCGACCTCAAGCGCGCCATTCCGCGCCCGGCCACCAGTGGATTGGGGTCCGTGGAGGCCACCACCACCTTGGTGATCTTGGCGGCGATCAATGCGTCGCAGCAGGGCGGTGTACGACCGTGGTGAGAGCAGGGCTCCAGCGTGACAAATGCCGTGGCACCGCGAGTTTCATGCCCTCGCGCCGCAGCATCTCGCAGGGCCATCACCTCGGCGTGTGGGCCCCCGGTCGCCTGTGTGTGGCCTTCGCCAATCGTTTGGCCATGGTCGTCCTGCAGTACGCAACCGACGCGAGGATTGGGGTTGGACAGACGCAGTGCACGCTCGGCCACTCGCAGAGCGCCGTGTATTTGTAGATCAAAAGAATTCACATTGGGGACTTGCTGGAGGTGGTTTCAGAGGTGCACACCACTCGGAAGCGGTTCGGCTCCGCTGGTCCTTCTACTACAAAGGAAGCAGAGGCCAGTCGTTACGATTTGTTTGTCAAGGATCAAATCAATGTCCACTTTCAAGCACCGCGGGTTCACGCTGATCGAGCTCATGATCACGGTGGCCATTGTCGCCATCCTGGCGGCAGTGGCGTATCCGTCGTATCAGAATTACATTCTTCGCGCCAACAGGTCTGCTGCCCAGAGCTTTCTTTTCAATGTTGCCAACCGGCAGGAGCAGCAAATGATCAACGCGCGATCCTATTTCGGGATTGCCGCTGGTACCGCCGCGCAGTGGACCGGCGTCGGTGTCACCGTGCCCAAAGAGGTTTCGGCCAATTACACCGTGACTGTCGTGGCCAACAACGCGGCGACGCCGCCTTCCTACCAGGCGTTGGCAACGCCGATTGGCCGACAGGTGGCAGACACCCGCTGCGGGACGTTGACGCTCACACAGGCGGGTGCACGTGGTGTGCAAAACGCTACCGCATCTGCCACGGAATGCTGGTGAGTCACGCCATGGCGAACAGCCTGCACCAGCGCCGCCATCTCGAAAGGCTTCGGCACGGGGGATTCACGCTTGTTGAACTGATGGTCACCCTGGCCGTTTTGGTGGTGCTGCTGATCGTGGCGGTTCCATCGTTCGACGGAGTGATTCGACAGCAACGTGCTCGTGCTGCTGTGTCCGATCTTCAAACGACCTTCATTCTGGCGCGTAGTGAGGCGATCAAGCGCAATGCGAATATCGCCATCCAGCCGAAGGTGGCGGCGACCGGGTGGACGAGTGGCTGGACTGTACTGGCCGGTGCAGTCACTCTCTATGACCAGGCTGCCTACTCAGGGGTGACGATCACGCCCAGTTCCGGAAATGCGACGGTCCTTACCTACGCCAACTCGGGGCGCACCACGGCCAATGCTCAAGTTCGGTTCAGTGTTCAAGCGGGTGATGTCCGGCGATGTGTGATTGTCGGCGTCAGTGGCACCCCTTCCAGTACCAATCAGCCATGTCCTTGATCAAACTTCAGAAGTCCAGACGGCGTCGAGTCCGAGGGAGCAGTCTTATCGAAGTCATGACGACTTTGGTAATTCTGATGATTGGCCTGCTTGGGCTGGTAGGAGTCATGCTGCAAAGCCAGAGGGCACAAGTGGAGTCGTACGAGCGTGTGCAGGCATTGGGAATCCTGCAAGACATGGCCGACCGGATGAATACCAATCGTGCGTCGGCTTCCTGCTATGCCCTCACCGATCAAGCTACGGGAATCTCACCTTTCCTGGGTACCGGTGGGGCGGCCGTTCCTGGTTGTGGTACCGGCACTGCCACTCAGATTGCGCGAGCGCAGGCCGACATGGCCGAGTGGCGCGACCTGCTGCTCGGTGCAAATGAGGCACTGGGTGGCGCCAACGTGGGTGCCGCGCTTGGCGCCAGAGGCTGCATTACCTCGGTGCCTGGCGTACCCAACACTTACCAAATCAGTGTGGCGTGGCAGGGCCGAGATCAAATCGCCGCGCCGCCAGCCGCAGTGCCTTGCGCGAGTGGCGAGTTTGGAGCAGACAGTCAGCGCCGAGCGGTGAGCGTCACTGTCAAGATGGCTGATTTTGCATTTGCAGGCCCATGAGTTCTCAAGCAGAGCCACCCATGAAGCAACAAAATCCGATCCGCCGCGGCCAACATGGCGTCACCTTGATCGAGCTTATGGTTTCCATCGCGATCGGTCTTTTTCTCGTTGTGGGCCTTGCCACGTTGTTTTCTCAGCAGAGCGGTGCGCGCCGTTCGATCGACAACACCGGAAAACTGATTGAAAACGGTCGCTATGCCATGTTTGTCCTTTCCAAGGACATCCAGCTGGCGGGCTATCTGGGTGAGTTGACCGTCCCTCCGGCCGCTCCGGCCGCCGTTCCCAATCCCTGCCTGCTCACGGTCGCAGAACTCGAGAGCGCCATGCCTTTGCAACTGCAGGGGTTCAACAATCCCGCAGGTGCGGCGGTCCCCGCTTGCGTGACCAACCACCGTGCGGGCACCGACATCGTCGTGGTGCGCCGCGCTGATGTTGCGCCGGTGGCGCTGGGCGCAGCGCAGGCAGGTCATGTGTACTTGCAAACTGGCGTGATTGCGCCCCTGTCAACCGTTTTCAATTACCGATTCAACCAAGCGCCTTCAGCTACTTTCGACCTTCGGCTCAAGGACGGTCTCACAGTCTCACCGCTGCGGCGCTACATCACGCACATCTACTTCGTCAGCACGTGCAGCGACCCTGGGGCCGACGGTGTGTGTGGTGCTGGCGACGACACCATTCCGACGCTCAAGCGCCTCGAAATAACGGTGACCGGCGGTGCACGTACGTTCAACACGGTAGCCTTGGTTGAAGGTATCGAAAACATGCAGATCGACTATGGCCTGGATGTCTTGCTGCCAGCGGCGCCAGGCGCCATCGATGGCAGTGCCGACCTGTTCACGGAGGGCACTGTGTCAAACGGCGCAGTGGCCATGACCGCTGAAGACTGGACGAATGTGGTGGCCGTGCGTATTCACCTTCTGGCTCGCAGCCTGGACCCGGAGGCCGGGTACCAGGACGGCAAGGTCTACAACCTGGGACTGGCCGGCAATACTGCCGCGACAGGGGACGCCTTCAAACGGCATGTGTTTTCGCAGTTGGTCAGAGTCGTCAACCCCAGCGGCAGGAGAGAGCCATGAAGGCCCGTTGTGAGCAAAAGGGGAGCACTCTTGTGGTGAGTCTCATCATGCTGGTGCTGATCACGCTGGTGGCGGTGTCAGCCATTCGCTTCGGGGTGGTCAACCTGAAGATTGCGGGCAATGCGCAGGTGCAGACCGAAGCCACCACGGCGGCGCAGACCACGATTGAAAACCTGATCGAGGAGATCAATGTTGCAGAGAACCTCGACGCGATTCAGGCCAAGGCGGCGCTATCTGTGGTGACGGGTAGCCAGAGCTACCCGGTGGCGGTTGTCAAACCAGCCTGCAAGATCAGCGTGCCGGTCTTGAACCAGGAACTCAACACAGCCAGCGCTGCCGACATCCCGTGTTTTGAGTCGGCCGACTCTGACTTCGCCTACAAGCCCGACGGCACGCCCATTGGCAAGCTGTCCGCCTGCAACCGCCAGCAGTGGGATTTGGAGGTCTCGGTCAACGATGCCTCCACAGGTGCCTCGCTCACGATGGTTCAAGGGTTGTCGGTGCGCGTGCCTGCCCAGGTTGCGTGCAATTGAACGCACCACAGAATTGAAGAAACAGGGAAACCACCATGAAATTCCTACACAAACTGGTGCTGTCGATGGCAGCGGTGCTCGCCATCACCGTGATTCCGACAGTCGGCTTTTCCGAGGACATCGACATCTACGTGGGTGGCACCACCGGAGGTGCACCCAACCTGCTGTTCGTGTTTGACAACTCGGCTGCGTTCGAGGCGTCTGCCGCCAATACCTGCAAGTACCTCGATGACGGTACGGCGCCATCGCTGGGCAACTCGGTCGGTGGTATTCAGCAGTGCGCGTTCTACAACATCGTTTATGGACTCAAGGACGACTCCGTCAACCTCGGCTTGATGATCTTCAACTCCAACGGCATGCGGGATCGGTACGGTGAGTACTGCAATGCCAACATCGGGGGTTGCCTGGCCCAACCTTTGACAGCGGTCAACGCATCGACCAAGACCGATCTCCTCAAATGGATCCGATCGTGGTGCACCAGCGGCTGCAGCGCCAGTGGTTACAACATCAAATCCAACACGGCGCGCACCGGCCAGGCCATGCAGGAGTCGTGGGCCTATTACGCGGGTCAGACTGGCATGTCCGGTCGAAAATATGCGGGCGTCGCGCCTGGTTGCCAGCGAAACTTTGTGGTCTTCATTGGCAACGCAACCGGCGCCAACGACAAGCCTGGCGACGGCGGCAACCCGCCGCACATCAGCACGTTGGCGGCTGCACCGGGCATCACCGACGCGCTCAAGAAAAACATCGTCATACCAGAGACGTCCTACGGAACGAGCACATTTTCCTGCGGCATTTACAAGGCCGGCACGCACAACGAAGGTTCGGGGCTGTATGCCGACGAATGGGCTCGCTACATGTTCCAGACGGACCTCTACTCCGGCTTCGATGAAAAGCAAGGCATCACGTCCTACACCGTCGGCTTCATGGGGCCACAGTGCACGCCAGACTACCCGGCCCTGCTGACCAGCACGGCCAAGGTGGGTGGCGGCAAGTACTTTCCCACCACCGACTACACGCAGCTCAAAGCCGCGTTTGACGCGATCCTGACCGAAGTGCAGGCGGTCAACAGTGTGTTCTCGTCGGCCAGCCTGCCGGTGAGCGTGAATGCGCAAGGCACTTTTGAAAACCAGATTTTCCTGGGCATGTTCCGCCCGGACGGCGACGGTGATCCGCGCTGGGTGGGCAACCTCAAACAATTCCAGTTCATTCTGGACTATCCGGATCCCACAAAACCAGACCCCAACAAGGCTACGTTGAAGCTCGGTGATGCGCTGGGTAACGAAGCACTCAGTGCCTCTGGCACGGGCTTCATCTCACCCTCGGCGGTCAGCTTCTGGACCAAGCTCGATGCTGCCCCTGGTTTCTTCGTGAATGACCCCAAGGGCGCTGGCGGCGCGTTTGACTACCCGGACGGTGAATTCGTGGAGAAGGGCGGTGCAGCGCAGGTGATGCGTAACAAGAGCTTGACTTCCACGAACTATTCGGCGACGGCGTCCGGTCCCCGCAAGCTCTACACCTACTGTCCCGCCATTCCCGGTATCACTGCCGCCTTGTGCCCGGCTTCTGCTTCAAGCGACCTGACAGCGTCCGTCAATGCATTCTCGGCTGGCAATGCTCTGATCACCGACTCGGTGCTCGGCGTTGGACTGCTTGCCGGCGACACGGTGATCAACTGGCTGGCGGGCCAGGACAACAAAGCGCTTGATGAAGCCGGTCCTGGCACCCCGGTCACGGTCAGGCCTTCTGTGCATGGCGACGTGATCCACTCGCGGCCAGTGGTGATCAACTATGGCGACACGCGCGGCACGGTGGTGTTCTACGGAGCCAACGACGGTGTCTACCGTGCCGTCAACGGCAGCCAGACCCAAGCCATTGGCACCACACCTCCGGGTGGTGAACTGTGGGGGCTGGTGGCACCCGAGCATTTCAAGAAGATCAATCGACTGCGTGAAAACGATCCCGACCTCAAGTTCTCCACGGCAGGAGCGGCGACGTCCAAACCGAAGGACTATTTCTTCGATGGCTCGACCGGTCTCTACCAGACGCTCAAAGCAGACGGTCGGACCACCAACGAGGCCATCCTTTATGTCACGATGCGGCGCGGTGGCCGGTCGATGTACGCGATCGACGTGGCCGATCCGGTGGCTCCCAAAGTTCTGTGGCACATCAGCAATGAAAATGCGGCGTTTGGTGAACTGGGTGAAACCTGGTCCCGCCCGCGACTGGCCCTGACCAACCTCCCATTCAGCGCTACCGGTGGCAGCGCCACACTCTCCCGCCCGGTGCTGGTGTTCGGCGGCGGCTACTCCGGTGGTTACGACGCCAGCGGCAATCCGCTGGGTGAAGACGCAGAGCCGCCAAAGGCCAACACCATGGGCCGTGGTATCTATGTGGTCAACGCATTGACGGGTGCGCGCATCTGGAGCGCCCAGAAGAGCTGCGGCACTCTGAGCAACTGCAAAGAAGTGTCCAACATGAACTGGTCCTTCCCAGCCGACCTCAGCTTCGTTGACCGCAACAACGATGGTCGTGTCGACCGGCTTTACGCCGCCGACACGGGTGGCAATGTCTGGCGTGTCGACATCAACGATGCTGACACCACGAAGTGGGAGGTCACCAAGCTCGCGGCATTGGGTTGTGATGCCGGTGTGTGCGCCAGCGGCACCACGCCGCGCAAGTTCTTCTTCCCCCCATCGGTGATCTCGGTGGGTGCCACGGGCGCAGCAGGATCGTTCGATGCCGTACTGCTGGGTTCAGGCGATCGTGAACACCCGCTGCAGGCGGTTTCGGACACGTCATCCTCCCTGTTCGTCAGGAACCGCTTCTACATGCTCGCGGACACGGCGACAGGCATGAGTGTGGCGACCAAGGCGGCCGCTGCACCCGCGCTGCCGATGACCGAGGCGGCATTGGATTCGCTGGCGACGGCTTCTTCTCGCTACACCCGCGATACGTCCGACGGCGGTTTTTACTTCACCTTCAGCACGGGTGAGAAAGTGGTGAACGCGCCAACGACTGTGCGCGGAACGACCTATTTCGGTACCAACCGGCCCACAGCGGCAAGTTCCAGTTCTTGCAGCTCCAACCTGGGCCTTGCGCGAGGCTATGCGCTTGATCCTTTCACTGGTGCGCTCAGCTCCCTGGTGTATGACGGCGGTGGTTTGCCCCCTTCCCCAACGTCGGGTCTTGTCACGATCACCATTCCCCCAACCGAACCAGGCAAAGATCCAACCTCTGTCACCAAGCTGTTCTGCATTGGTTGTGCGGGTGGGGACCCCAACAAGCCTTCAGGTGATCGCACTGATGACGGACCTGGATCGAAGGGGGGCGGCGAAGGCAGCGATGGGGCTGATTGCCGCTCGGCCGTGGGTAACTGCCCGCCAGTGAAGAGCGTGCAAAAGAATCCGCGGCGCACATACTGGTTCGTGCGGTAGCGTCTCAAGGCCACGTTGAAAGAAACAGGGGCAAGGACTTCATCAGTCCTTGCCCCTTTTCAGTGGACGGCCTATCGCCGAACTTCGTCCACCAGAGCTCGGAACTCGTCGATGTCCTCGAAGCTTCGGTACACGCTGGCAAAGCGCACATAGGCGACCTTGTCGAGCTTCTTGAGTTCTCGCATCACCATCTCGCCCAGGCGGTTGGCTGCCACCTCCCGGTTACCCAGGTTGAGCAACTTCTCTTCGATGCGTTCAATGGCGGCATCGACCTGCTCCGTGCTCACCGGGCGTTTGCGCAATGCCAGGGCGAAGGAGGCACGCAGCTTGTCGGGTGCGTACTCCACCCTGCGCCCGTCCTTCTTCACCACCGCCGGAAAGCTCACCTCTGGCCGCTCGTAGGTGGTGAAGCGCTTCTCGCATTGCCCGCATTGGCGCCGACGCCGGATGAAGTCCGCGTCTTCCGATACCCGGGTCTCGACAACCTGGGTTTCAAGGTGACCGCAGAAAGGGCATTTCATCGGGTCGGACTCAGAGATGTCAGCGGTAAACGGGGAAGCGTGCGGTCAGGGCATTGACCTTGGCGCGAACCGCTTCGATGTTGGCGGGGTCGCGCGGGTTGTCGAGTACATCGGCGATCAGGTTGGCAGTAATGCGTGCCTCGTCATCCTTGAATCCACGTGTGGTCATGGCTGGGGTGCCGATGCGCACGCCGCTGGTGACCATGGGTTTTTCTGGATCGTTGGGGATGGCATTCTTGTTGATCGTCATGTGTGCGCTGCCCAGCACGGCCTCAGCCTCTTTGCCGGTGATGCCCTTGGCGCGCAAGTCGACCAGCATGACGTGGCTTTCGGTCCGCCCACTGATGATGCGCAGGCCGCGCGACGTCAGTGTTTCTGCAACGATCCGGGCATTGGTCAGCACTTGTTGCTGATAGACCTTGAATTCGGGCGCCAGTGCTTCCTTGAAGGCCACCGCCTTGGCAGCAATCACGTGCATCAGTGGGCCGCCTTGCAGTCCAGGGAAGATGGCGCTGTTGATGGCCTTCTCGTGTTGCGCCTTCATCAGGATGATGCCGCCGCGTGGGCCGCGCAAGCTCTTGTGGGTGGTAGACGTGACCACGTCGGCGTGGGGCACCGGGTTCGGGTAGATGCCGGCCGCGATCAGGCCGGCGTAATGAGCCATGTCGACCATGAAGATCGCGCCCACGTCTTTGGCCACTTTGGCGAAGCGCTCGAAATCGATTCGCAGGCTGTAGGCCGACGCGCCAGCAATGATGAGCTTGGGCTTTGTCTCGTGAGCCTTGCGCTCCATGGCGTCGTAATCGATTTCTTCCTTGTCGTTGAGACCATAGGAGACGACGTTGAACCACTTGCCGCTCATGTTGAGCGCCATGCCGTGGGTGAGGTGACCGCCTTCGGCCAGGCTCATGCCCATGATGGTGTCGCCGGGTTTGAGGAAGGCGAGGAACACGGCCTCGTTGGCCGAGGCGCCACAGTGGGGCTGCACGTTGGCCGCATCGGCGCCAAAGATCTGTTTGACGCGGTCGATGGCCAGTTGCTCGGCGATGTCGACGAACTCGCAGCCGCCGTAGTAGCGCTTGCCGGGGTAGCCCTCGGCGTATTTGTTGGTGAGCTGCGTGCCCTGAGCGGCCATCACCGCGGGCGAAGCGTAGTTCTCGCTGGCGATCAGCTCGATGTGATGTTCCTGACGGGCGTTTTCAGCTTGAATGGCTGCGAACAGCTCAGGGTCGGTTTGCTCGATGAGAATGTTGCGGTCGAACATGGCAGTCCTTCTAGAGGTGAATCCTTGTGCATTGACAAGGGCTGCCCAGGCGAACGGCTGAACACCCTCGCTGCATCAGCTGGGGTGGCACGCTTCCCAGTGGTTGTCCCGGCCGCAGATCGAAGTTTTGTGTGATCGGGCAGGGGGGCCACGTCAGCGGCAGACCTCCCGGATCGGATCCGTGGGTTGCGCGCCTATCGCCAGTTGCGTACTCGACGAGTTTAGCCCAGGGCCATGGTACTGACTGCCCGACGTCGGAAAACCCGGGCGATCAGGATTGCGCGAGGGGTGTGGTCTGCGGCGTGGCGGCAGGAGCTGCCGGACCCGCCTCGATTTCGGTGCCGGGTGCGATGACTGGAGCAGGTGTCAGGGCAGGCGCCACCACATTGGTGGGGCGAGCCTGAGGAACGTAGCGCTGCAGCGGCTTGCCCAGGGCCACGCTCTGGATGCGCATGTGCTCGGACATCACCTTGTCGATGTACCAGCCGCCATCGCTGGTGACCGCACCGGCATAGAGGCGCAGGCCACCTTCAACCGAGCCGGCGCGCTTGATGCAGTCCTGCAGCACCCGCACACCCACGCGCAAGTTTGAAACCGGATCAAAAGCGGCCAGCTGTCCGCCGAAGTCTTCGTACTTGTCGGTGTGCACGCGGGTCAGCACCTGCATGAGGCCCTGCGCACCCACCGGGCTCTGCGCGAATGGGTTGAAGCGAGATTCCACGGCCATCACGGCCAGGATCAGCGTCGGATCCAGCTTGGCTTTCTCGCCGATCTCGAACGCTTCGGCCACCAAAGCGCCGAGCGGTTCGGGGGCCACGCGGTACTTGCGACTGAGCCAGTAGGTCACGTTGGCTTGCTGCTTGGGCAGGTCTCCGGGATGCGCCGCAGTCACGCGGTCAATGGCTGACGGCTCCACGGCGATCAAGGCTTCCTCCAGGGTGGCCTCCTGGCGTTGAAGCAGCCAGCCCAGCAGTTGCTGTTCGGCGCTCTGGCGCAAGTCGGCCCGGGCGCTCAGCACAATCAGGCCGACGGCGAACAGGGTGCCCAGCAGGGCCACGCTGTTGTGCGTGATGTCGAGAAAGCCACGGTAGGTGTCACCCAGCGTGGACTTGAGGGCTGCCACGACACCTGAGGTGCTCTTGTGTGGCGCAGTCGTGAAGGTTGTCATGTTGTCGCTCCGTTCATGGCCGTGGTCGATGTTTGGGTCGGTTCGGCTGAGTGAGGTCGCCGCTGAAGGCTGGACAAATGGGTCTGGCGATCAACTTAGCCTGGGAGGGCAGCGTTCGGGGTTTACCCTCGGCGGGCAAAGTTGGCGGATGTTAGGGGGTTATAAATACCCAGTCAATGTTTAAGATGATGTTCAAAGCTACTTTTGGTTATGAACAATCCGTTGCAATTGACCGTTCAAGCGGCTCTCTAGCAGGAAAGCCAGTGTCTGCAGGCCTTTTGACCGGACGGCGTTGCATTTGCCGCTTGTCGGCTGGCGCCTGCCTTTCATGTCGCAAAACAGGGTTTCGAGCCTCCCGAATAGGCTTCCAAGCCGTGATTGAAAAGCTTCATGGGCGATCCGACCGACTTGCCTTGCTGTCGACGAGGCCCGGGAGTACGCTTGGCGTGCCAGTCGTGATGACCGGCATCAGCCGACCCAGCGGTGCAGCCGCATGACGGCCCCCAACGGGAGCAATCTGTTGCTTCCAGGCTGGAGAGACATCAAACTCCCTCCGCCAAAACAGATGGCATGAGCATCAAGCCCGCCATCAACCCCGGCAGACCTCGTCTGCCGGGGTTTCTTGTTTCTGGGGCTCCATTGACGTGATGTCGTGCAACCGGGTACGAGTTCGGAGACACTGGCGCGATGCCACCCGTCCACCGCCTGCGCCCATGACCAACAGCCGTTTCGTTTCTTTGTCCAACCCGTGGATCAGGCGTCTGGCCTGGACTGTTCTGGGTGTGGTGGTGTTGTGGCTGGTCACCTGGCTGGCGGTGCCCGCGCTCCTGAAATGGCAGCTGCAAAAGCAGGCCAGTCTTGCCTTGGGTCGCAGCGTGACGGTGCAAAGGGTGGACTTCCGGCCTTGGTCGCTGGAGCTGTCGGTCGAGGGTTTGCGCATGGCCACCGCCCAGGGTGATGGTGAGCAGATGTCGGTGGGCAGGCTCTATCTGAACGCGGAGTTGCAGTCGATCCTGCGGCTGGCGCCCGTGATCGATGCCTTGAAGATCGAGCAACCGCATGTGGCCTTGCGCCACCTGGGTGGCGGGCATTACGACGTGGACGACATCGTGCAGCGCCTGCGTGTGCCGCCATCCGAACCCTCAAGTGAGCCGGCACGGTTTGCGCTGTTCAACATCGAGCTGGCCGGTGGCGAGCTCACCTTGGTGGACGACACCGTGGGCGTGACCCACCAGTTGCGCAGCCTGGCTCTGAGCGTGCCGTTTCTCAGCAACCTGGCTTCACGCCGCGATGTGGTGACCAAACCGCATCTGGCTTTCGAGCTCAATGGCAGCGCCTTTGATTCGCGTGCGGCCACTACCCCGTTCGCGGCCGACCACGAAACCGACGCCAGCCTGGTGATTCCCGCACTTGATCTGGCCCCCTATTTGCCTTACTGGCCCTCAGCCTGGTCCGTCAAGCCCGAGGCCGGGGTGCTGAATCTGGACCTGAAACTGTCCTTTGTGCAGCGCGACGTGCCGCAGGTGTCGCTCTCGGGCGATGTTGCGCTGTCGGGCCTGAAGCTGGTGGAGCGTGTGGCGGGCGGCAGCGCAGAGGGCGTATTGTCCTGGGAGCGCCTGGGCGTGAAGCTCAATTTGGTCGAGCCGCTGGCGCGCCGGGTTGATCTGGCGGCCATCGAATGGAAGGCCCCGAGCCTGACCGTTTCCCGCGATCCCCAGGGGCAGCTCAGCCTGGCACGGCTGGCCCGTGGCTTCACACCTGCAGCGTCCCAGGCGCCAGCAAGTGCCCCGGTGCCAGCCGCCGCAGCCGTGCCATGGGACATCCGGTTGGCCCGGTTTGATCTGGATGGCGGTCGTGTTCAATGGCGCGACGATGCGGTGAAGCCGACGGCCGAGATGGCGCTGGAGGCCTTGCGCGTGCAAACCAGCGGACTGAGCTGGCCGGTGCGCGCGCCGATGCCTTTCGAGGTGTCGGCGCTGCTCGACCAGTCCACCATTGGCGTCAAGGGCACCGCCACCGATTCGCTTGTACAAGCGGAGCTGTCTCTGGGAGACATTCCGCTGGAGCGTTTCGCTCCTTATATATCCAGCGCACTCAAACCCGCCTTGCAGGGGCGGCTGGGCGCCGAGGGACGAATCGAATGGCAAGCTGCTCAGGGCGATCGGCCCATGGGGCTGCAGCTGTTGGCCACCCGGATCGACCTCAACGAGCTCAAACTTGGACCGATCCGGCAACCCCTGGCCAGCTTGAAGCGCCTGCTGCTGGAAGACCTGCGGGTGGATCTGGTCCAGCGCAGCGCCGACGTGGGCAGCCTGACCCTCACCCAGCCCCGATTGCGTGTGCAGCGCGAGGCCAATGGCGCCTGGATGTTTGAGCCCTGGCTGGTGCCGGCGGGCCCCAAAGCTGAAAAAGCTCCCTCTGAGCCGGCCGGGAAGGACACCCCTTGGCGTGTGGGTCTGGCCGCGTTTCAGCTCACTGGAGGGGGCGTCGGCTTTGTGGACCGCCTGCCCACACGACCGGTGACGCTGGACATCTCCGGTTTGGAACTGGACCTCAAAGGCCTTCGGCCGCTGGACGCCGACCAGAAAGACATGGCGTTGTCGGTCAAGGCGCGGGTGGGCGCTGGTCCGTCCAGCCAGGTGGCGCACGGTCAACTGTCGCTCGGCGGGTCCCTGCGGCTACCAGCCCCTGGCGCTTCGGGTGGGGAAGGCATGCGGCTGGACGCGCGCGTCCAGGTCGAGCGATTGCCCGCACACGCGCTGGAGCCGTACTTCGCCGACCGCCTCAACCTCGATCTGCTGCGCGCCGACGCCAGCTACCGGGGCTCGGTGAAAGCCAGCCTGCCCGGCGGCGCCCTGGCGCTTAACCTGCAAGGTGACGCCGCGCTGGACGACCTGAGCGCCAACACCTTGTCGCCCGCCGAAGACCTGCTGGCCTGGAAGTCGCTGCAGGTGCGCGGCCTGCAGCTCGTCCTGGCCCCGGGGCAGGCCACCCAGGTGGCGGTGCGCGAGACGGTGCTCAGCGACTATTTCGCCCGCGTGATCATCGACGAGGCTGGCAAGATCAACCTGCAAGGCTTGGTGAAGTCGCCCGGCGAGGCGCCCAGTGCCGAGGCGGCGCCCCCTCAGCCCACTGGTGCCGCCAGTGGCCCCACGCCCGACATCCGCCTGGGTCCTATCAGTCTGGTCAATGGCCGCGTGCTGTTCTCCGACCGCTTCATCAAGCCCAACTACACCGCCAACCTGAGCGAGCTCACCGGCAGCCTGGGGGCTTTCTCCAACGCAAAACCGGCAGGTGCCGCTCCTGAGCTTGCCGCCTTGTCCCTGCGCGGGCGAGCGGAGGGCACGGCCGCGCTCGAGATCGACGGCCAGCTCAATCCACTGGCCAAGCCGCTGGCGCTCGACATCAAGGGCCGCGTGCGCAACCTGGAGCTGCCGCCGCTGTCCCCTTACACCGTGAAGTACGCGGGCTACGGCATCGAGCGCGGCAAGCTCAGCGTGGACGTGGCCTACAAGATCGACCCCGATGGACAGCTCGTTGCGCGCAACCAGATCGTGCTCAACCAGCTCAGCTTTGGTGACCGCGTGGCCGGCAGCGAGGCGCCCAACCTGCCGGTGAAGCTGGCGGTGGCGCTCCTGGCCGACCGCAACGGTGTGATCGATATCAACCTGCCCGTGAGCGGTTCGATCAACGACCCCCAGTTCCGTCTGGCGCCGATCATCTTCAAGCTCATCTTCAACCTGATCGGCAAGGCGATCACGGCACCGTTTTCGCTCATTGCCAGTGCGTTCGGCGGTGGTGCCGAGTCGCCCAGCCAGGTGGAGTTTGCCCCTGGCAGCGCAGCCTTGACGCCTGAGAACCAGCAGCGGCTGGAATCGGTCGCCAAGGCGCTGGCTGATCGGCCAGCGCTGCAAATCACGGTGGTGGGCCACAGCGATCTGGAGACCGAGCGCAGTGGCTACCAGCGCAGCCGCCTCAATGAGCGCGTGCTGGCCGAGAAGCGCCGCGTGCTGGCGCGCGATGGCAAGCCGATCCCGGACGCGCTGGCGGTGTCTGTCGAGGAATATCCCGCGCTGCTCAAAGAGGTGTATCGGCGTGCCGACATTCCCAAGCCGCGCAACCTGATCGGCCTGGCGAAGGACCTCCCGCAGGCCGAGATGGAAGCCTTGCTGCTGGCCTCGATACCGGTCACGTCCGACGCTTTGCGCGATCTCGCAGTGGCACGTGGGCAGGCGGTGAAGGACTTCCTGGCCAGCCGCTCACTGCCAGAAGACCGCATGTTTCTGGGCGCGCCGCAGCTGGCCCGCCAGGGCGATGGCTGGCGGCCACAAGCCGAACTGCGTCTGGCTCCGCGCTGATCGGGCCTCCCGCCAAGGCCCGATCAGCCTGGACGGTGGCGCGCGCGCGAACAGCGGCGACAATACGCGTTTGCCGCGTCGCTCTGGCGCTGCCTCCGTCTTGATTGAACTGACACCTCCATGTCGCTGTTTTCCCTGCGCAAGTCTTCCTCATCCCCTCAAGTTTCTCCACCTGCCGTGAACACGCCCACCTCCCCCAAATCCGCTGCCGCCGCGGCCCACCCCCTGGACGCTGTGACCGGTGGAGCGTTTTCCGCGCCCACGTCGGGCGAACGCGCTGCGCGCATCCGCGAGTGGCTGGCCACCGAGCCGGGCCTGGAGCAGATGAACGAGGTTTACAAGGAGCTTTCCAACCGCGACCGCGGCGCGGCCAAACCGCTGAAGGAAAAGCTCGACGAACAAAAACGCCTGAAGTCGCAGGAGCAGATGGCGGTGGAGTGGGCGCAAAAGGCTCAGGCCTTGCTGGACCACTCGCGCCTGAACCTGGCCGACGCGCTGGCCTGGCAGCGCGATGCCGCGCGTGCGGGCGCGCCGCTCTCGCGCGAGCCGCTGGCCACGCTGCGCCAGTCGCTGGCCGAGCGCGTCAAAGCCATTGAAGACCTGCAACACCGCGTGCAGGTGGAGCGCGAGGCCGCCGTGTTGATCGCACAACGCATTGAAGTGCTCTCCACCAAGACCTGGCGCGAAGCCCAGCACAGCGCCCAGACGCTGCGGGCCGACGTGGCCCAGTGGCAGGAGCAGGCCAGCGGCCTGGCGCAAGACGCGCAATGGGCCAGCGTGGACGTGAAGTTCCCACCCATGCTCGATGCGTCGCGCAAGCAGCTGCAACTGGTGTGGGATGCGTTCGAAGGCGCGCTGGCCCAGGCCGTGGCCGCCGACGCCGATGCACAAGCCCCGCTGCCCGCCGTGCCCGTGTGGGCCGACGAGCTGCGCGTGGCGCGCGGTGGTGAAGCAGCCCCCGTGGTCGAGAAGCCCGCCGTGGACACACAAGCGCAACAGGAGCGCCGGGCCCGCGTGACCACCGAACTCGGTCACGCACTGGACGTGCTGGAGCGTGAACTCGCCGAAGGCCACGGCAAGGCCACGCCCAAGGCTGCGGCCGACGTGCGCGCGATCCTCAAGTCCAACGGCCGTTTTGTGAGCGCCGCACTCGACGCGCGCGCCCACGCAGCGCTGAGCCAGGCCGGTGAACTCGAAGGCTGGCAGCGCTGGCGCGCCGACCAGTTGCGTGAAGAGCTCGTGGCCAAGGCCGAAGCCTTGTTGCAAGCGCCCGAAGGCCAGCGCCTGGGTGGCCGCAAGATGCAGGAAACCCTGCGCGGCCTGCGCGACCAGTGGAAAACCACCGACCAGGGCGGCCAGCCCAACCACGCGCTGTGGAAACGGTTTGACGAAGCCTGCACCGAAGCCCACAAGCTGGTGGAAGCCTGGCTGGTGCAGGTGCGCCAGCAGGCCGATGCCCACAAGGCTCAGCGCCTGGCCATCATTGCCGAACTCAAGGCCTGGACCGAAGCCCACGCCGGCAACACCGACTGGAAAGCCCAGGTGCGTGCGCTGCACACGTTCTCGGAGCGCTGGCGCGAAGCCGGTCACATGAGCGAGAAGGCGTTTGCAGAAATGCAGCCGCAGTGGAAAGACGCCATGCACGCGGCCCACGCCGGCCTGGAGGCCGCGCAAGCCGAAAGCACGGCGCGCCGCAAAGCGTTGATCGAAGAAGCCACCGCGCTGGGTGCTGCGCCCATGCTGCGCATCGACGCGGTGAAAGCGCTTCAACAGCGCTGGCAAGCCGAAGCCCACGCTGTGCCGTTGGAGCGCAAGCACGAGCAGAAGTTGTGGGAGGCGTTCCGCCAGCCCATCGATGAAGCTTTCAACCGCAAGACCACCGAGCGTGAGAAAGCGGCGACCTCGCTCAACGCGCATGACCAACGCGTGCTCGATGCGTCGCGCGCGCTGGAGCAGGCGAGCGCCAGCGGTGACGCGCAGCGCATCCGCGCGGCCATGCAAGAACTCGAGTCGGCGCTGGCCGGTCGGCCAGCTGCGGTCGAGCCTGCGCCCGCGCCTGCCGTGGTTGCCGCGCCGAGCGAGCCTGCTGCAACGTCTCAAGAGCCCGTGGCCGACACGGCAGAAGACGCTGGTGCCTCCGATGAAGCCGAAGTCGCTGACGTGGCCGCTCCAGTCGAACCTGTGGCGCCCGCCAAGCCCGCTGCGCCGCCCAAGAAGCTGGTGGCCATGCGTGGCGACGACCGTCCCGGCATGAAGAAATCCGAGCCGGCTGGTCGCGATGCGCGCGGTGGCCGTCCCGATGGCCGCCGTGACGGTGGCGCCGGTCGCCCCGATGCACGCGGCCCGCGTGATGCCCGAGCCCCGGGTGCGGCAGCACCCTGGCGCGACGAACGCGAACAACGCGGCCCGCGCCTGGGCGATGCGGCGTTTCGAGCGCAACGCCAGGCCATCGAATCGGCCGAAGCCAGCCTGCGCAAGCTCGCGGCACAGGCTCACGGTGAGGTGCTCACGCAGCTCATGACCGCTTGGGAGCGGCGCGACGCCGAGCAGATGCCCTCGGCGCAGGCGCTGGGTTCGCGCGTGAGCGCGGCCAGTCGCAGCGCTTGGTTGGCCGCTTTGTCCAAACCAGCCGGTGCCTTGCCGGGTGAAACCTTGCTGCGCCTGGAGATGGCCTCCGAAGTGCCCACGCCGGCTGAGCACCTGAGCGAGCGCCGCATGCTGCAGCTGCAGCTGCTCACGCGCCGTCACGCGGCGGCACCGAACGAGACCTGGGTCGAAGACGTGGCGGGCGTGCTCGCGTCGCCGTTTGATGCGTCAGCGGCGCGCCGGCTTCAGACGGTGTTGAAGGTGTTGCTCAAACGCTGAACAGGATCGGCGTCCACCCGAAGCGCCTCCGGCGCCTCCCCCGGGGGTGGCAAACACCTGCGGCCCGGCAAAGCCGGTTCCGCGGTGTTCTGTGCGGCTCAAGCGCGCGAGCCCGGTCGAAAGAACCCGTCGTACAGCACCACCAGCGCCGGAAACTCGTGCGCGAAGCGCTCGCGGCTCACGAAGTAGGCCTCGCAGGTGACGGCGAAAAACTCGGCGGGGTCTTTGGCCGCGTAGTCGTCCAGCCAGGGGCGCTCGGCGCCGAAGCGTTCGGCCATGGCCACCGCTTCGCGAAACGCATCAAACGCGTGCTGCATCGTTTCGCGCCACAAGCGCCTCGCGTCCGACGCGCTGCGCGTACCCAGGAAGCTTTTGGGCAAGGGCGGTGCGCCGTCGGGATGCTCGCCGAGCGAAATGCCTCGCATGTCCATCTTGTGCACGAACTCGTGGATCACGACGTTGCTGCCGCTCTCGGCAGCCATGCTGGCGTGGGCGACTTCCTCCCAGCTCAACATCAACGGACCGCGGTCCATCGCTTCGCCAGCCAGCACTTCATCAAAGTGGTGCACCACGCCTGCACCGTCGGTGGTCTTGCGCCGCGCCACCACGGCACCGGGCTGCACCACGATGCCGACAAAGTCACCGTACCAGTCGAGCAGCTTGAGCGGATCACGAACCGCTTCACCCGAGGTGGCGTGCATGTGCAGCAGCGGCAGGCAGGCCTGCGCTGCGATGGCCAATGCCATCGCATCGGTGAGTACCAGCCCGTTGGCGCCGTGGAACTCCTTCTCCGCCAGGAAGTGGGTGCACAACAGGCGCAGGCGGTCTTGCTCGGCGCTGTCCAGCGCCGAAAGAAAAGGGTGGTTGGCCAGGGTGGCCAGCCACAGCACGTCGGGCACAGGCGTGGGCTGGCGCAGCGAGCGTGGCAGCAGACGCTGGAGCAGGCCGATCATGCTGGCATGAGGGACGTGCGGCGCAGGCCCAGGGCATCGAGATGCAGCACCTCGGCACGCGGCGGTCTTGCGGCAGCATCCCAGTCGCTGAGCACCACGCGCTGCAGGCCTTCACCCAGTGCGTGGTCGGCCGGGCGGTGGGTGTGGCCGTGGATGAGGGTGTGGGCACCCGCGACCTGCAGCGCGGCGCGTGCCGCGTCGGTGTCCACGTCGGCCCACAGGCTGGGGTCGCCTGCGGTGCTGCGTTTGAGAGCCTCGCTCTGCTCGCGCAAGCCCCGGGCGATGGCCGTTCGTTCGCTCAAGGGGCGGTCCAGAAACGCGCGCTGCCACGCGGGTTGGCGGACCTGCTCGCGAAAACGCATGTAGTCGGTGTCGGCCAGGCACAGCGCGTCACCGTGGCTGAGCAGCCATTGCTGACCGAGGAAATCGAGTGCGGTCGGGTCGTTCAAGGCTTGCATGCCGCAGGCCTTGAGGCCTTCAGTGCCCAGCAGAAAGTCGCGGTTGCCGGCCATGAAGTAGACCGGGGTGTGCAGACTGAAAGCCTGGAGCGCATCGGCACACGCACGCCAGAACATCTGGTCGGGGGATGCGATCGAGTCGAGTACGTCGTCACCCACCCACACTTCGAACAGATCACCCAGGATGAAGAGGGCGTCAGCCCGTTCAGGCTGGGGGCGCTGCAGAAATGCGCGCCAGACCTCGAAGGTCTGTGGCTCGCCCGGCTGCAGGTGCAGGTCTGAAATGAATTCGACCGCTTGCCAGTGCGCGGGTGCGCGCAACAGGGCAGAGCGGTCGAGGGTGGGTGCGGACATGAGACCAGGGGCTGCCAGGGGCCATGCCCCCGGGGTCACAGAGCGACGGCTTTTTCGATCACCACGTCGTCCTTGGGCACGTCATCGTGGAAGCCCTTGCGGCCGGTGGGCAGGCCTTCGATCTTTTTGACGATCTCGGCGCCCGAAACCACCTTGCCAAACACGGCGTAGCCCCAGCCCTGCGCGCTGGGCGCGGTGTGGTTGAGGAATCCGTTGTTGGAGACGTTGATGAAGAACTGCGCGGTGGCGGAGTGCGGGTCGCTGGTGCGCGCCATGGCCAGGGTGTAGGTGTCGTTCTTCAGGCCGTTGTTGGCTTCGTTGGCGATGGGAGCGTCGGTGGGTTTCTGCGTCATGCCGGGCTCGAAGCCGCCGCCTTGCACCATGAAACCGGGGATGACGCGGTGGAACACGGTGTTGTTGTAGTGGCCCTTGTTCACATAGGCCAGGAAGTTGGCGGCCGACAGGGGCGCTTTGTCAGCGTCGAGTTCGATCGTGATGACACCGTGACCGGTGATGTGCAGTTCGACTTGGGGGTTGGCCATGGTCATTTCTCCAGGGTGGCTTTGAGGATGGTGATGGGGGTTTTGGGCACGTCGGTGGGAAACGGACCGCCGGAGCCGGTCGGGGTTTCCTTGATCTTGTTGACCACGTCCATGCCCGAGACAACTTTGCCGAACACGGTGTAACCATAGAGCTCGCCAGCATTGAGCAGGCTTGCACGCGGCACGTCCTTGTAGACCTTGCCGCGGTATTCGAACTGGGGCACCGGGTCGCCCGGCGGAATCGGTGTGGGGTCGAGGAAGGCGTTGTCCTGGACGTTGATGAAGAACTGCGACGAGGCAGACTGCGGGTCGTTGGTGCGGGCCATGGCCACCGTGCCGATGGTGTTGCGCGGGCCGCCGCGCTGCAGCGCAGCCTGGCCTTCGTGCGCCACGGGCGCGCGGGTGGCCTTTTGTTTGTAGGCGGCGTCAAAGCCACCACCCTGCACCATGAAATTGCTGATCACGCGGTGGAACACCGTGCCGTCGTAGTGCTTGTCTTTCACGTACTGCAGGAAGTTCTCGACCGTCTTGGGGGCCTTGTCGGGGTAGAGCTCGAGCACGATGTCGCCCATGGACGTGGTGAACTTCACGCGCGGAGCGGCTTCCTGCGCCTGGGCGGGCAGCCAGGCCAGGGAGGCCGCCACGGCCAGCGCAGCGAGCGCTCCACGGCGCAGCGGGTTGTGGGCTTGCAGGGTCATCAGAGGGTTCCTTCGAAAAAGATGGTCCAGCGATCGCTTTCGCGTATCCAGTACTGGCGCTTGGTCACACCACGGCTCTGGCCGGCAGCGACCTCGCCGAATGTGACGACACGGGTGTCGTCGGTGTCGCTCCAGCGCAGCACCGACAAGTCCTTGATGGCCAGCTCACGCGGGCCGGTGCTGCGCAACTCGCTTTCCACCCGGGGCCACCATTGAGCCAGATCGCGCCCCTGGTTCAAAAAGCGGCTGGAATAAAACCCTTTGAGCTCGGCCAGATTGCCTTCGCTGCGGCTGCGGCGCCAGGCCTCCAGCACGCTTTCGAACTGATCGCGGTCGCTGCTCAGTGCGTCGGGCTGTACCCACTGCAATTCGGGTGCGATGACCACAGGTGTGGTGCGGATCTGCACGGTGGCCAGCACGCGCTCCAGGTCCGGGTTGGACAGCACCACACATCCGTCCGAGGCCTGTGGCGCGCGCACGAACTGTTCGCTGGGTGTGCCGTGCAGCCAGATGCCGCTGCCGGTCTTGCCGCGCTGCACGTCGAGGGGATTGGGGTAGTTGATGGGCAGGGCACCCACGCCGTAGAGGTCGGGCAGATCGGCGGGGTTCAGGCTGCTGGTGATGTAGTAAATGCCCAGCGGCGTGCGCTTGTCACCCTCGATGGTTTTTTCAATGCCGGACAGGCCCACTGAAATGTAGAAATCGCCGACCAGCCGCAGCCTGGGCTGGCGGTCGCCATCGGGGTTGGAGCGCGCCGGGTTGAGGTTTTCAAACAAGTACAGGCGCGAGCGCGATGCGTCGATGGCAATGGCGTGCCGGCTTTGGGGTGCGAGCGTGAGGAACTGGGTGGGAATGCTGCCTTCGGGAGGCCGCTCGGTGAGCGCCCGCAGGCGGCGGCGCGATTCTTCGCGCAGCGTGGACAGCTGCAGGCTGGCAGCCAGGGCCTTGGTGTCGGGCACATCGCCGAGCTGGCGCACGGGCCGTGCCTGCAGGCTCAGCAGATCGCCATGCACCAGGTGGGCCAGCTGGAAGTTGGGGTGGTCCCTGACCAGTTTGTCAGCCAGCGCGAGCGCTTCACGGTGCTGACCCTGGCTGATGAGTTGGTAGATGCCGATCAGTCGCGCTTCGGCCTGCCCCAGCATCGGCTTGACCGCATCGAGCCGGTCGGCGGTGAGGCTGGTGGTTTCCAGGCCCGATGGGGTGGCCGGCACCTGGCTGCGCGCCACATCCTGAACGCGCGCCACGGCCTGGGTGAGCAGCGAAGGCTCGGGGGTGTCGAGGGAAACGCTGGCGCTTGGGCGGTTGGGCAGCGTGGCGTCGGGTCGGCTGGCGTTGATGAGCACAAAAAGCAGCACGCCGCCCACCAGCGCGCCCAGCACCCAGGCGGTGCGTCGGCTCATGCCCAGTCCCTGCCCCGGCAGTCCCGCGGGCACGCTGGCATGACCGCGTTGACCCATCCTCCGACCGGCCATCAAGAGCCCGTGGATTCGCGCAAGATCAGCCAGCGGTTGCCGCTCTTGACCATGTCGAGCGTCTTGCGGCTGGTGACGTTGAGGGTGTCGGAGGTGTAGTCCTGGCGGAATCGGGCCGTGGCCTTGTCGCCATTGATCGTGACCTCCAGGTTGTTCACACCCACCCCGATGCGGGTGCGGGGTTCGATGCGGGCGCGACGATCAGATTCCCAGGCCTTGCGGGCCTGACCGCCGGGTGGCGCGAAGCTGCTGGCGTACGCGCCGAGGTAGCCGTTCATATCCTTGGAGGACCATGCGCCGGCCCATGCGCGCACGGCGGCCTCGACTTCGCGCTGGGCATCGGGCGTCATCGCGGGCGCCGTCGGTGCTGCGGCAGGGGCTGGCGAGGGGCTGGCGGGCTTGGTGACCGCTGCCACTGGCGCAGCGCTGGCCGGTTTGGGTGCGGCCGAAACACTGGCCGGCGCTGCAGCCACGGTCCCTGGGCGGGTGTCGGCGGCAAACAGGTTGCGGATCAGGCTGAGCTTGGGTGCCACGCCGGGGTTGGTGCCGTCGAGCTGCAGCGCCTTGCTGTAGGCCTGGCTGGCGAGCTTGGCGTACACATCACCCAGGTTTTCGTGGGCGGTGGCGTAGCTCGGGTTGGTGCGGATCGCCATCTCCAACGCGGCGCGTGCCTTGTCGAACTGGCTCTGGCCCGCGTAGAGCACGGCGAGGTTGTTGTAGGGCTCGGGCAACTCTGGGAAATCTTCGGTGAGTTTGCTGAAGGTGGCGATCGCATCCTGCGTCTTGCCGCTCTCGGTGAGGATCACGCCCTTGAGGAAGCGCATCTGCGGATCGCGTGCCTTGCCCACCAGGTACTGGTCGGCCTTGGCCAGGGCTTCGGCCAGCTGGCCGCTTCGCAACAGGCGGTTGACCTCGGCGTAGTCCTCGGTCTGTGCCAGCGCCATCGATGTGCCCAGGCCCATGGCGACAACCACCGCCAGACAACGCAGGCGCGAAGCCATACCGGAGCGGGCCACGAGAGAGGAGGCACCACGCAAGGTGGCTTGAAGATTCACAGGGTGGGACATGGGACCTCGGAGAGCGAACCTGGGCCACCGCAACACGGTTGGATCCAGCGACACGTTGATCGAAGGCCCGACGTTGCATGGCACGCAGCATCGGGCTGGATATACTGGCGCATTGTATCTGAGGGGTCTGTTTCTCATGGCCGATCCAGACCGCCAGCAGCACCCCGCGTGGCCTGTGTGACACAGGTCTGCCGCACCAGCTGCCGCGTCAGGTTTTTCACCCCGTTTCGCCGCGCTGAACCCGTGCCCGCTTTCCCGACATGACCTTGAAAATCCACAACACGCTCACGCGCCGCCTGGAGGACTTCCAGCCGATCGAACCCGGTCATGTGCGCATGTACGTCTGCGGCATGACGATCTACGACCTGTGCCACATCGGTCACGCCCGCATGATGATGGCGTTTGACGTGATTCAACGCTGGCTCAAGGTGAGCGGTTACCGCGTGACCTACGTGCGCAACATCACCGACATCGACGACAAGATCATCAAGCGCGCGGTCGAGCGGGGAATCACCTTGCGCGCCCTCACCGACGAGATGACGGCCGCCATGCACCAGGACATCGCGGTGCTCGGCATCGAGCCGCCGAGCCTGGAGCCGCGCGCCACGGAGTACGTGCCGCAGATGCTGTCGCTGATCGACACGTTGCAGCAAAAAGGCCTGGCCTACCAGGCCGACAACGGCGACGTGAACTACGCGGTGCGCAAATTTGAAGGCTACGGCAAGCTCTCGGGCAAGTCGCTCGACGACTTGCGCGCGGGCGAACGCGTGGCTGTTGCCAGCGACAAGAACGATCCGCTGGACTTCGTGCTCTGGAAATCCGCCAAACCCGATGAGCCGGTCGAAGCGCAGTGGGCGAGTGCCTACGGTGCAGGGCGCCCCGGTTGGCATATCGAGTGCTCGGCCATGAGCTGCGCCACGCTGGGCGAAACATTTGACATCCATGGCGGCGGTGCCGACTTGCAGTTTCCCCATCACGAAAACGAGATCGCCCAGAGCGAAGGCGCCACCGGCCAGCCGCTGGCGCGCTTCTGGGTGCACAACGGTTTCGTGCGCGTGGACAACGAGAAGATGTCCAAGAGCCTGGGCAATTTCTTCACCATCCGCGAGGTGTTGGCCAAGTACGACCCCGAGACGGTGCGCTTCTTCATCTTGCGCGCGCACTACCGCAGCGCGCTCAACTACAGCGACGTGCACCTGGACGACGCTCGCGGCGCGCTCAAGCGCCTGTACACCGCGTTGTCGCTGGTGCCGGCTGCGCCCGTGGCTGCGATCGACTGGAGCCAGCCGTTTGCGCAGCGCTTCCGTGCTGCCATGGACGAGGACTTCGGCACGCCCGAGGCGGTGGCCGTGCTGTTCGATCTGGCCGGTGAGGTCAACCGTGGCAAAGACCCGGCGACGGCAGGCTTGTTGAAAGCACTGGCTGGCACGCTGGGTTTGCTGCAAGGCGATCCGGATGCCTATCTCCAGGGTGGTGGATCGAAATCCGACGATGACCGGGAGATCGTGGCCATGATCGCGTTGCGCAACGAGGCCAAGCAGGCCAAAGATTTCACCGAGGCTGATCGCATCCGCAAGACCTTGCTGGAGCAGGGCATCGTTCTCAAGGACAGCCCCACCGGCACCACCTGGGAACGCGCCTGATGGCCACCTCCGTGTTGCCCGACGTGGGGCCTGACGCGCCCGACTACTGGTTGGAGGCTTGCCGCCACCTCATGAAGCGCGATCGTGTGATGAAGAAGTTGATCCCGCAACACGGCGGCGTGAGCCTGCAGTCGCGCGGCGATGCCTTCGTCACGCTGGCACGCAGCATCGTGGGTCAGCAGATTTCGGTGAAGGCCGCGCAGTCGGTCTGGGACCGGTTTGCCGTGCTGCCCAAGAAAATGGTGCCCGCCCAGGTGCTCAAGCTCAAGGTTGACGACATGCGCGCGGCTGGCTTGTCGGCGCGCAAGGTCGAGTACCTCGTGGACCTTGCCCTGCATTTCGCCAACGACCAGGTGCACGTGAAATCGTGGGCAGACATGGACGACGAGGCCATCATTGCCGAGCTGGTGGCCATTCGCGGCATTGGCCGCTGGACGGCCGAGATGTTCCTCATCTTCCACCTGATGCGGCCCAACGTATTACCGCTGGACGACATTGGTCTGCAGAACGGCATCAGCCGCTGCTACTTTTCGGGGGAGCCCGTGAGCCGCAGCGAAATCCGCGAAGTGGCCAGCTCGTGGGCCCCTTTCAGCAGCGTCGCGACTTGGTATATTTGGCGCTCCCTCGACCCGGTCCCGGTCGCCTATTGAACCCGGCACGTCGTTGACGCAGTAGCCCGAAACATTCGGGCAACGGCCTGGTGCCCTGATGCATGTCGGGCACGGCGCCCCGCACCACAAGACCACAGGAGTCCACCTTGGCCAAAAAGAATTTTCTCGATTTCGAGCAGCCCATTGCCGAACTCGAAACCAAGATCGAGGAACTGCGTTACGTGCAGACGGAATCCGCGGTCGACATTTCCGAAGAAATCGAACAACTGGCGGGCAAGAGCCTGCAGCTCACCAAAGACATCTACAGCAGCCTCTCGCCCTGGCAGATCACCAAGATCGCGCGCCATGCCGACCGGCCCTACACGCTGGACTACGTGCGCGAGATCTTCACGCACTTCGTCGAACTGCACGGTGACCGCCATTTCTCCGACGACCTGAGCATCGTGGGCGGCCTGGCCCGCTTCAACGGCCAACCTTGCATGGTGCTGGGCCATCAGAAGGGCCGCGACACCAAAGAACGTGGCCTGCGCAACTTCGGCATGACCAAGCCCGAGGGCTACCGCAAGGCGCTGCGCCTGATGAAGCTGGCCGAAAAATTCCGCCTGCCGGTCTTCACCTTCGTGGACACGCCCGGTGCGTATCCCGGCATCGATGCAGAAGAGCGCGGCCAGTCCGAGGCCATCGGTCGCAACATCTTCGAGATGGCGCAGCTCGAAGTGCCCATCATTTCCACCATCATTGGTGAAGGTGGCTCAGGCGGCGCACTGGCCATTTCCGTGGCCGACCAGGTGCTCATGCTGCAGTACTCGGTGTACTCGGTGATCAGCCCCGAGGGCTGTGCCTCCATCCTCTGGAAAACCAGCGACCGCGCCAGCGACGCGGCCGATGCATTGGGCATCACCGCGCATCGCCTCAAGGCGTTGGGCCTGGTCGACAAGATCGTCAATGAGCCGGTGGGCGGCGCGCACCGTGACCACAAGCAGATGGCCGCGTTCCTCAAGCGCGCCTTGGGTGACGCGTGGCGCCAGGTGACCGACCTCAAGGTCAAGGAACTGGTGGACCGCCGCTACGCTCGCATCAACAGTTACGGCCGTTTCACCGACACCAAGGCCGACGCCAAGAGCGACAAGCGCTGACGTGACCCGCAGCACCGCAGCCGCCAACCCCTGCGAGCAGGCGTTGGCCCGATGGTGCGACCGCTGCGCTTCGAACTTGACCACTGTGGCGGTGGCCTACAGCGCCGGGGCCGACTCCACCGCCTTGCTGCTCGCCGCACACCGGCGCTGGCCTGCCCGGGTGGTGGCGCTGCATGTGCACCACGGCTTGCACGCCGCCGCTGACGGTTTTGAATCCCATGCGCGCCGTTTCTGCGGGCTGCATGGCATCGAGTTGCGGGTCGATCGGGTGAATGCCGCGCACGACGCGGGGCAGAGTCCGGAAGACGCTGCGCGCCTGGCGCGGTACGCCGCGTTGGCGAGCATGGCCCGGGACGCGGGCGCCGACGGAGTGCTGCTCGGACAACACGCCGACGACCAGGCCGAAACGCTGCTGCTGGCGCTGAGCCGGGGCGCGGGCCTGCCGGGGCTGGCCTCCATGCCTGAGTTTTTCGAGCGCGCGGGCATGCGCTTCGGCCGGCCCTTGCTCGACGTGCCGGCCAGCGAGCTGCGGGCGTGGTTGCTGGCACAAGGGCACGCCTTTGTGGACGATCCGACCAACACCGATGAGCGCTTCACCCGCAACCGCATCCGCGCCGTGCTCATGCCCGCGTGGGACGCCTGCTTCCCCGGCTTTCGGCCCATGCTCGCTCGCAGCGCCCGCCACGCCGCGCAAGCCCAGCGCCTGCTGGATGAGCTGGCGGCCTTCGATCTGGCGCACACGGGAATGCCGCCCAAGATCGCGCGTTTGCAGTCACTTTCGCGCGATCGCCAGGCCAACGCCGTGCGCTATTGGTTGCGCATCAGCGCCGCAGTGGCCCCCGCCACCGCTCAGCTGGACGAACTGCTCGATCAGATCTCGGCCTGCACCACGCGAGGCCATCGCATCCACATCAAGATGGGTCCGGGCCATGTGGCGCGCGAGGGCGAGCACCTGCAATACACCCCCACCCTATAATTGCGGGCTTTGCCCGGCGGCGCAGCCGGCGCTCCCAACCCAACCAATCCAACCCGATGGCCTTGATAGTTCACAAGTACGGCGGCACCTCCATGGGGTCGACCGAGCGCATCCGCAACGTCGCCAAACGCGTGGCCAAGTGGCACCGCGCGGGCCACCAGCTCGTGGTGGTTCCCAGCGCCATGAGCGGCGAGACCAACCGCCTTCTCGGCCTGGCCAAGGAACTCGCGCCAGCCAAGGCCACCAGTGCCTACAGCCGCGAACTCGACATGCTGGCCTCCACCGGCGAGCAGGCTTCTTCGGCCTTGCTGGCCATCGCGCTGCAGGCCGAGGGTCTGGAGTCGGTGAGCTACGCCGGCTGGCAAGTGCCGATCAAGACCAACAGCGCCTTCACCAAGGCCCGCATCGAGTCGATCGATGACGTGCGCATCCGCGCCGACCTGACGGCAGGCAAGGTCGTCATCGTCACCGGCTTCCAGGGTGTGGACCCCGAAGGTCACATCACCACGCTGGGCCGCGGTGGAAGCGACACTTCGGCCGTGGCCGTGGCCGCCGCGCTCAAGGCCGCCGAATGCCTGATCTACACCGATGTGGACGGCGTCTACACCACCGACCCGCGCGTGGTGCCGCAAGCCCGCCGCCTGGAGCGTGTGAGCTTTGAAGAGATGCTGGAGATGGCCAGCATGGGCAGCAAAGTGCTGCAGATCCGTTCGGTGGAATTCGCCGGCAAGTACAAGGTGCCCCTGCGCGTGCTCTCCAGCTTCACGCCATGGGACATCGACCTGAATGTTGAAGCCGCCTCCGGCACCCTGATCACTTTTGAGGAAGAAGAAACCATGGAACAAGCTGTCGTCTCAGGCATTGCGTTCAACCGCGACGAAGCCAAAATCTCCGTGCTCGGCGTGCCCGACACCCCCGGTATCGCTTACCAGATCCTGGGCGCGGTGGCCGACGCGAACATCGAAGTCGACGTGATCATCCAGAACCTGAGCAAGGACGGAAAGACCGACTTCAGCTTCACGGTGCACCGCAACGAGTTCCAGAAAACGCTGGACCTGCTCAAGGCCAAGGTCGTGCCCGCGCTGGGTGCTGCCGAGGTGGTGGGTGATGCGCGCATCTGCAAGGTCAGCATCGTGGGCATCGGCATGCGCAGCCATGTGGGCGTGGCCAGTCGCATGTTCAAGTGCCTGAGCACCGAGGGCATCAACATCCAGATGATCTCGACCTCGGAGATCAAGACCTCGGTGGTGATCGACGAGAAATACATGGAACTCGCCGTGCGTTCGCTGCACCGCGAATTCGACCTCGATCAGACCGCCGACACCATCGCCGGCTGAAGCCTCTGCCCAGAGAGAAGGCCGGGTGACTTGAGGCATAATACGCAGCTTCCGGAGCGATGACCGAGTGGCCGAAGGTGCTCCCCTGCTAAGGGAGTATGGGGTGTAGAGCCTCATCGAGGGTTCGAATCCCTCTCGCTCCGCCAGACACCAAGCCCCACCGCCATTGGCTGTGGGGCTTTTTCACGTCCGGCCCCGAACCAGGCCTCGGTGATGAGCCGCTGTATTGACCGTCAAGCAAGGACTTCTGCGATGAACGCCTCCCTCGCGCCCGCCGACCAGATGCAGCTGGCCGTGCACTTCCATTCGCAAGGTCAGCTCGACAACGCGCGAACGCTGTACGAGGGCGTGCTGCGTCAGTTTCCCAACGACTTCGGCGTGCGGTACCACTTGGGATTGCTGGAGTCGCAGGCCGGTGATGTAGAGCGCGCTGCGCTTCATTTCGACCGCGCGGTGCAGGCCAGCCCGCACAACGCCGACGCGCAGAACAACCTCGCCTTCACCTTGCAGCAACTGGGCCGTGAAGCCGAGGCCTTGGCCGCCTATGAACAGGCGCAGGCGCTGCGCCCTGACGACGCCGACATCGCGATCAACCTCGGACTGCTGCACAAGAAGCTGCAGCAATGGCCGCAGGCCCTGGCCTGTTTCGACCGTGCCCTGCAGTCGCATCCGCAGCATGTGGCGCTGCTGTGCAACCGGGGCAATGTGCTGCAACTCATGGGGCAGCAGCCTGAGGCGCTGACCAGTTACGAGCAGGCGTTGAGGGTGGAGCCCGACAACCCGGTGGTGCTGTGCAATGTGAGCAATGCGCTGAGTGAACTGGCGCGCTACCAGGAGGCACTGGACAGCGCCGAGCGCGCAACGCGTGCGCACCCCCGGCACGCCCAGGCCTGGGTCGAGCGGGGCAACGCGCTCAGGCTGCTGGACCGCACGGCCGAAGCGGTGGTGAGTTTCGACAAGGCGCTCGCGCTGGAGCCTTCCATGGTGCAGGCCCACACCAGCCTGGCTGCCACGGTGCTCAGCGACAGCGTGGACACGCCGCGCGTGATCGAAGCTGGTCGCAAGAGCCTCGCCGCGTATTTGCAGGCCACCTGGCAGTCGCCCCGCCTCCAGCACACGGGGGTGGCCATCAGCGCCTTCAAGCTCAAACACGACGTGCAACAGGCGCGCTGGTTGCAGCGGCACGCTCACGATGTACCGGGCCTCGCTGCTTTTCTCAAGACAGCAGAACCCCTGTTGAAACAGGTGCCGGATGCCGCAACGCCCCTGGCCGTGCGCGCTTCACCCAGCGAGCTCGCGCGCATGAAGGTGTATCTGAGCGCCAGCTGGTTGCACGCCATGCCGTCGATGCCCGACGTGCTCAACCCGGCCAACGACTGGCGCGCGTTGGAAGAAGCCTACCTGGCCGGCACGCCCGAAATCCTGACCATCGACAACTTCCTCTCGGAGCCGGCGCTCAAGGCCTTTCAGGATTTCGCGCACGCCTCGCGTGTGTGGCACGGTGAATACGCCAACAGCTACCTGGGAGCCTTCGCCAACCGAGGCTTCAACAGTCCGCTGCACCTGC
This sequence comes from Hydrogenophaga sp. PBL-H3, assembly GCF_010104355.1. Lineage (NCBI taxonomy): Bacteria > Pseudomonadati > Pseudomonadota > Betaproteobacteria > Burkholderiales > Comamonadaceae > Hydrogenophaga > Hydrogenophaga sp. PBL-H3. Next base: position 2,913,518 of record NZ_CP044972.1, on the reverse strand, counting down.
AGCTGGCGCGTGAGCTCAGGCAGCGCATGCCGCTCGTGTTTCAGGACTATCTGCTCACGCAGCTCTGGGGCTTCAAGTACGAGCCGGCGCTCACGCGCGGCATCAACGTGCATGCCGACTTCGCCAAGGTCAACCTGAACTTCTGGATCGCGCCCAGCGAACACAACCTCGATCCCGACAGCGGCGGATTGAAGGTGTACGACGTGCCCGCGCCCGAAGACTGGACCTTCGAGCAATACAACATCGACAGCACGCTGATCTACAGCTTCCTGCAGCAGCACGAGGCGAAGTGCGTCACCGTGCCGCACCGCTGCAACCGGGCCGTGCTGTTCAACTCGGCGCTGTTCCATGAGACCGACACGATCCGGTTTGTCGACAGCTACGAGAGCCGCCGCGTCAACATGACCTACCTCTTTGGCCGCCAGCTGCGCTGAACACGAACCGACCGCATGGCTTGCGCTACTGCACCTGCCGCGGCCCTCAGCCGCGCCGCCTTCGCCACGTTGTTGCTCGTCGCTCTCATGATGGGGGCCAACCACGTGGCGGCCCGCCTGGCCTTTGACAACGGGGTGAGCGTGGCCACGGCGGTGGCATTTCGAAGTGGAACCACGGCGTTGGTCGTTGGGCTGATCCTGCTGGTCTACCGCGTGCCGGTGCGCTTGCAGGCACGCCACCGCAAAGCCTTGCCCGCCATCGGTGTGCTGGTGGGGGTGCAGAGCTTGTGTCTGTATGCGTCGGTGGCTCGCTTGCCGGTGGCGCTGGCTTTGCTCGCGTTCAACACCTACCCGCTGTGGACGGCGCTCTGGGCGCGTGTGGTCTACGGTCAGCGGCCTCAGCCTCGGGTGTTGCGCGCCATGCCGGTGATGCTGCTGGGTCTGGCGCTGGCATTGGATGTGTTTGGCGCCGCTTCGGGGATTGGCGCCTCGGGCCATTGGGCGCAGATCGGTGTGGGCGTGGCGTTTGCCCTGGCGGCGGCGGCCACGTTTGGTCTGGCGCTGGTGATCACGCAGCACGAGACCGCCGGCCTCGATGGTCGCTTGCGCACGGCGACCACCATGGCCATGGTGGGCGTCATGGCCCTGATCGCGTGTGGCGTGCAGGGCGGTCTGGCCTTGCCGCTGGCGCCGATGGGCTGGTGGGGTCTGTTCGGACTCACGGTGCTTTACGGCACCGCCTTCACCATCATGTTCACGGTGCTGCCCAAGCTCGGCGTGGTGGGCAACTCGGCCATCATGAACATCGAGCCCATCTTTGCGCTGGTGCTGGCCTGGGCGATCCTGGGTCAGTCGATCGCGGCGGTGCAAGTGGCCGGCGGCCTGCTGGTGGTGGCCACGGTGATGTGGCTGGGGCTGCGCAAAGGTTGAGGCCGCCGCCCCAGACCGCCCCAGACCGGCTGCGAAGCGGCGGAGCGTGGGGGCACTGTCAGTCGTCCAGCGACGCACTCCAGCGGTCGTTCCAGTCGTCCCGCGGCGGTGCGTCGCGCAAACCCTCGATGTCGCGCCGGTCCCGCTTGGTGGGTCGGCCCATGGTCTGGCTGTGGGCGGGCTCGGGGGCCAGACGGCGCATCTCGGCGTTGGCGGCGCGTTGTGCCAGCGATGCCGGGGTTTCCTCGTAAAGCAAGGCGGCCACCGGCGCTGAAGCACGCACGCCGCTCAAGCCCTGCACCACCACCGTCCGCACCTCGTGGCCGATGCGCAGTTCCAGTGTGTCGCCGAGCTTCACTTCCTTGGAGGGTTTCGCCAACTGGCCGTTGAGCTTGACGCGGCCTTTGTCGATTTCCTCGCTGCTCAGGCCTCGCGTCTTGTAGAAGCGCGCAGCCCAGAGCCATTTGTCAAGACGGACCCGGGAGGATGGCGGTTCGTTGGTGGCAGGTTTCATGCAGAGGGGTTGGGTGAGGCCAGTGGCAGGCGCACGGTGGCGTCCAGCCCGCGCACCCGGCCAGATTGCGTGCGGTTGTCAAGGTCGATGGCGCCGCCAAGGGACTGCACGATCTCGCGACAGATCGCCAGGCCCAGGCCGGAACCCGAGACGCTGTTGGCCTGCCGGTGTTCGGTGGCAAACGGCTGGTACAGGCGCTCGCGCAGCGCGGCCGAGATGCCCGGGCCCTCGTCGCTGATGGTGAGGGCGGCGGTCTGTGCGTCCGTCACCAGTGCCACAGTCAGTGCGGAACCTTCGGGCGTGTTCTTGATGGCGTTGTGCAGCAGGTTGCGGCTGAGTTCGCGCAGCCCCCATTCGTGGGCGCGCACGGGTGCGGGCTGTGTGGTGATGGAGAAGTCGAGTGCGCGCTCGGCGATGAGCGCCGAGAGATCAAGGGCCACCAGGCGCACCACAGCCGACCAGTCGTGCACCGGCACGCTTTTCTCCTGACGAAGCTGCTCGACCTTGGCCAGCGCAAGCATCTGGTTGGCCAGCTCGGTGGCGCGCAGCACGGTGTGACCGATTTCGTCGAGCGCCTGGCGGGGTTCCACATCGCCACGCTGGGCCGATTGCACCTGCGTCTTGAGCACGGCCAGTGGCGTGCGCAGCTGGTGGGAGGTGTCGCGCACGAAACGTTTCTGGTGTTCCAGCAGGTGCGAGAGGCGCTGCATGTGCTGATTGGTCGCTTCCAGCAGCGGCAGCAGCTCGCGTGGTGCGCCTTCGGTGGGCAGGGGCGAGAGGTCGTTCTCACTGCGCGCGCCCAGCGCATGGCTGATCGCACGCACCGGGCGCGTGGCGCGCTGAACCACGAACACCACCACCAGCGCGATCACGATCACCAGAGCAGCCTGCCGCCAGAGGGTGTCGATGAGGATCTGGCGCGCCAGCGTCTGCCGCAGCTCCAGCGTTTCGGCCACCTGGATCGTGGCCATGCCCTGACCTTGCACGCCGGCCACCGGCTGCAGCAGCACCGCCATGCGCACCGGCACGCCGCGGTACTCGTCGTCGTAGAAGTTCACCAGCGCGGCGTAGATGTTCTGGTCGGGGATGTCGGCCCGCCAGGGCGGCAGGTCTGCGAAGCCCGAGACCATCTCGTCCCGGAAGCCGCTCACGCGGTAGAAGATGCGGCTGCGGTTGTCGGCCTCGAAGGCTTCGAGCGCGGAGTAGAGCAGGGTGGACTCCACCCGCACCTCGCTGCCGCTGCCGGCGATCTTCAGCTGCTCGCCAAGCGACTTGGCCGTGGCCAGCAGGGTGCGGTCGTAGGCCGTGTCGGCTGCGGTCAGGGCCTGGCGGTACAGGACCACGGTGTTGAACAGCACGAAGGCGAACACCGGCAGCAGGATGCCCACCAGCAGCGTGCGGCGCAGAGAGAGGGTCGCGTTTCGCGGGAGCACGGGGGCTGCCGTCATCCGTTACCCATCAGCTGTCCGCCTTGAGCAGATAGCCCAGGCCGCGCAGCGTGACCAGCTGGGCACCGGTGTGGGCGATTTTCTTGCGCAAGCGGTAGGCCACCACTTCAATGGCCTCGGGCTGCACCTGGCTCTCGCCCGGGAACACCAGCTCGAACAGGCGCTCCTTGGCGATGGCGTGGCCGGGTTTGCCGAGCATGGCGCGCAGCAGCGCCATCTCGCGCGGAGCCAGCTCAAGCGGACGGCCATCGAAGTAGACCGCGCCACTGTCCTTGTCAACGTGCATGCCGCACCAGGCCGGGCCACGCGTGGAGCTCTCGGTGCTGGCCGATCGGCGCACCAGGGCCCGCAGGCGGGCCTCGAGTTCGTCGAGGTCGAACGGCTTGGGCATGTAGTCGTCGGCCCCGGTGTTCAGGCCCAGGATGCGGTCACCCACCGTGCCACGCGCGGTCAGGATGATGACGGGCGTCTCCAGGCCAGCCGCGCGCGCCTGGCTGAGCACTTCCAGCCCGTCCATGCCCGGCAGGCTCAGGTCGAGCAGCACCGCGTCGGGCAGGCTGGCCTGCCACAGGGCCAGGGCGCGGCTGCCGTCCTCGCAGCCCAGAACCTGCATGCCGCGCCGCTCGAAGGAGCGCCGCAGTGTGGTCTGCATGGTGGGGTTGTCTTCGATCAGCAGCAGCTTCATTTGTGCGGCGATTATGGGCATGCGGTGATGGCTGCCTCGACGGCCAGGGAATGCATCCTAGGGTTTATCCCGAGTCGCCGGACAGCGAACTGACAGCGTGCGGACGGAAGATGCAACCTGTCCGTTCACCCACAAGGAGACAAGCCATGCGTCGCGATACCTTCCTCAAATCCCTGGCCGCGCTGGCCGCCGCCGGCGTGCTGCCCAACGCCGCCTGGGCCAACGCCAACATCAAGATGATGATTCCCGCCAACCCCGGCGGTGGCTGGGACGGCACCGGCCGCGCGCTGGGCGACGCCCTGCGCGACGCGGGCGTGGCCTCCTCGGTCACGTTCGAGAACAAGGGCGGCGCCGCAGGGGCCATTGGCCTGGCGCAGTTCTACAACGCCAGCAAGGGCGATCCGAACGCGCTGATGGTCATGGGCGCCGTCATGCTCGGCGGCATCATCACCGGCAAGCCGCCGGTCTCCATCACCCAGCTCACGCCCATTGCGCGCCTGACCACCGAATACAACGTGTTCGTGCTGCCGGCCGACTCTCCTTACAAGACCATGAAGGACGTGGTTGAGCAGCTCAAGAAAGACCCCGGCAGCATCAAGTGGGGCGGCGGTTCGCGCGGTGCCACCGAGCACATCGCCGCAGCGCAGATCGCGCAGTCGGTCGGCGTGCCGGCCTCCAAGATCAACTACGTGCCGTTCCGTGGTGGCGGCGAGGCCACGGCGGCCATCCTGGGTGGCAACGTCACCGTGGGTGGCAGCGGCTACAGCGAGTTCCAGCAGTACATCGACAGCGGCAAGATGCGGGCGATCGCGGTCACCTCGGCGCAGCGCGTCAAGGGCATCAACGTGCCCACGCTGAAAGAGCAGGGCATCGACGTGGAGATCGGCAACTGGCGCGGTGTTTACGGCGCGCCCGGTATCACCCCGGCCCAGCGCGACGCGCTGACCGCCATGGTGGTCAAGGCCACGCAGAGCAAGGCCTGGACCGCGGCGATGGAAAAGAACAACTGGACGCCCGCACTGCTCACCGGCAAGGCGTTCGACGAGTTCGTGGACAAGGACTTTTCTTCTTTGCGCGCCACGATGGTTCGCGCCGGCATGGTCTAGAACCGGAATCACCCCCTGCGCCGCTTCGCGGCTTCCCGCTCTCTGGCGCGCCTTCGGCGCTGGGAGGGGGCGGCATCTTGGGCCGGCGGAGCCGGACCCTTGATGCCCCTGAATGAGCGATGTCTCATTCGTTGCGCGTATCGCGCCGACTTGGCAGAAAGTTGACATGAACAACGACACCTCACCCCCACCCAATCACCGCCCAGGCCAGTTGGCCATGGGCGTTGGTGCGCTGATCGTGGCCGCCGTGCTCGCGTGGGGCGCGCTGGCCATTCCGTCCGACGCGGGCTATGCCGGCGTGGGGCCCAACTTCCTGCCCTGGGTCATCAGCGCGGCGTTGGGCCTGTGTGGCGTGATGCTGATTCGCGAAGTCCTCACTGGCGGCTACCGCCAGATGGAAGAGCCCTCGGGCGCAGCGCGTGGCGACTGGCGCGCGCTGGCCTGGGTGTCGGCTGGCGTGTTGCTCAATGCCTCGTTGATCACCACCATCGGTTTCATCCTGAGTTGCGCGCTGTGCTTCGCGCTTGCGGTGCGCGGCCTGCGCGCCAGCGAGGGCAATCCTATCGGTGACGTGCGCCAGACCTGCAAGGACGCGGCCATCGGCATCGCGATCTCGGCGCCGGTTTTCTGGCTCTTCACCAAATTGCTCGCGGTGAACCTGCCGGGCATCACGGCCTCGGGCTGGATCTGAGCGCGAAGGCGACAACAACATGATGGACACCCTCAACCAGTTGCTCGGTGGCTTCGCCACCGCCGGCACTCCGATCAACCTGCTGTGGGCCTTCGCCGGCTGTGCGCTGGGCACCGCCATCGGCGTGCTGCCCGGCCTGGGCCCGGCCGTGACCGTGGCCATGCTGCTGCCCATCACCGGCCAGGTCGAACCCACGGCTTCGATGATCTTCTTCGCCGGCATCTACTACGGCGCCATGTACGGCGGATCGACCACGTCCATCCTGCTCAACACGCCGGGCGAGACGGGCACCATGGTGACCGCCCTCGAAGGCTTCAAGATGGCCAAGAGCGGGCGCGCCGGCGCGGCGCTGGCCAGCGCGGCCATCGGCTCGTTCGTGGCGGGCAGCATCGCCACCATCCTGGTCACGCTGTTCGCGCCCATGCTGGCGCAGTTCGCGGTGCAACTCGGCCCGCCCGAGTATTTCTGCCTGATGCTGCTGGCCTTCACCACGGTCAGCGCGGTGCTGGGCCAGAGCACGCTGCGTGGCCTCACCGCGCTGTTCTTCGGCCTGGCGCTGGGCCTCATCGGCATCGACCAGATCACCGCGCAGGTGCGTTACACGGCGGGTGTGCTCGAGTTCATGGACGGCATCGAGGTGGTGCTGGTGGCCGTGGGCCTGTTCGCGGTGGCCGAGGCGCTCTACAACGCGCTCTACGAGGGCCGCAGCCCGGCTTTCATGAACAAGATGACCCGCGCCCACATGACCAGCAGCGAATGGCGCCGCTCCTGGCCTGCCTGGCTGCGCGGCACGGCCATCGGTTTCCCGTTCGGCACCATCCCGGCCGGCGGCACCGAGATCCCCACGTTTCTCAGCTACGCCACCGAGCGCAAGCTCGCCAGCCCCGAGCACAAGGCCGAGTTCGGCACCACCGGCGCCATTGAGGGCGTGGCCGGGCCCGAGGCGGCGAACAACGCGGCCGTGACCGGCACGCTGGTGCCATTGCTCACGCTGGGCATTCCCACCTCCGTGACGGCGGCGATTCTGCTGAGCGCCTTGCAGAACTACGGCATCAACGCCGGGCCGCAGCTGTTCCAGACCTCGTCGGCCCTGGTGTGGGCGCTGATCGCCTCGCTCTACATCGGCAATGTGATGCTGCTGGTGCTCAACCTGCCGCTGGTGGGCTTGTGGGTCAAGCTGCTGAAGATCCCGCGCCCGCAGCTCTACGCCGGCATCCTGATCTTTGCCACCGTGGGTGTGTATGGCATGCGCCAAAGCGCGTTTGATCTGTTCCTGATGTATGGCCTGGGCCTGCTCGGTGTGGTGATGCGCCGTTACGACTTCCCCACGGCGCCTGTCATCGTGGGCCTGATCCTGGGTCCGATGGCAGAGGCGCAGATGCGCAATGCCTTGTCCATCGGTGAAGGCAACTGGATGGTGTTCCTGCAGCGACCAATGTCGGCCACGCTACTGGCCGTGGTGGTGATGGTTCTGCTGGTGCCTCGGCTGCTTGCGCGGCGGGTTCAGACTTAGGGTGGCAGACCTCGCGGGCCTGAAGCAGCGTGGTCGCCGATGACCGGACCAGCCGGAGAAAACCAAACCGAACAAAGCCGGAACAGATACCCACCGGGGGTACCATCCGAGCATGATCCGGGACGACCGCCTGCCGCGCGACGCGCAAAGCATTCTTGAACTGGCCGCGAGGTCCATGTTCGATCTGTTTGCCAATGCCAGCGAGGGCATGATGCTGGTCGACCGCAATGCCCGCGTGGTGTGGATCAACGACCAGTACCGCCGCTTTTTGCCCGCACTCGGCTTTGAGCGCGAAGAAGACTTTGTCGGCCACCCGGTCTCCAGCGTCGTGCAGAACACGCAGATGCACCAGGTGCTCGCCACCGGCAAACCCATCCTCATCGACCTGCTCACCAACAAGGCCGGCACCTTCGTGGTCAGCCGCATTCCGTTGCGCGACGACGCGGGTGAGGTCATCGGGGTGCTCGGCATCGTGCTGTTCGATCATCCCGAGACCACGCTGCAACCGCTCATCTCCAAGTTTGCGCGGCTGGAGCAGGACTTGAGCGATGCACGCCGCGAACTCGCCAGCCAGCGCCGCACCAAGTACACCTTCGCCAGTTTCGTTGGCAGCAGCGCCGCCGCGCTCGAGGTAAAGCGCCAGGCTCGCCGCGCGGCGCAGTCGGCCAGCCCGGTGCTGCTGCTGGGTGAGACCGGCACCGGCAAGGAACTGCTCGCGCACGCCATCCACGCCGCGTCGCCGCGCGCCGGTCGCCCGTTCGTGAGCGTGAACATGGCGGCCGTGCCCGACACCTTGCTGGAGGCCGAGTTCTTTGGCGTGGCGCCGGGCGCCTACACCGGGGCCGACAAAAAAGGCCGCGACGGCAAGTTCAAACTCGCCGACGGCGGCACGCTGTTTCTCGACGAGCTGGGCGACATGCCGATGTCGGTGCAGGTCAAACTGCTGCGCGCGCTGCAAGAGGGTGAGATCGAGCCGCTGGGCTCGAACAAGCTGGTGCATTTCGATGTGCGCGTGGTCGCGGCCACCTCGCGCGACCTGCAGCAGATGGTGCGCGACGGCAGCTTTCGCGAAGACCTCTACTACCGGCTCAATGTGTTGCCGATCCGCGTGCCGCCGCTGCGCGAGCGGCGGGACGACATCGCGCTGCTGATTGAGGCCTTGTGCGAGGACATCGCCGCGCGCGGCGGTGGCGCGCAGCTGGAGCTCAACCCCGACGCGCAGGCCCTGCTGGCCTCGCAAGCGTGGCGCGGCAATATCCGGGAGCTGCGCAACGTGCTGGAGCAGCTCGCACTGCGCAGCGACACCCACCACATCGCAGGCTCGCAGGTGGGCGTGGTTCTTCAGGAGGCGGGGCTGCCCGCGCTGGCTCCGGCCGCCGCCTTGCGTGTGCCGCAGCGCGCCGCTGTCACCGATGCGCTGCGTCCGCTGCCCGAGCAGATCGCCGAACTCGAGCACCGGGCCATTGCCCAGGCCCTGGCGCACACCGGCGGCAACCGCACGGCGGCGGCCAGGCTGCTGGGCATCTCGCGCGCCAGCTTGTACGACCGGCTCACCACGATGGATCTGGCGCCTGAATTCCAGACGACTGACTGAAATTCAGACGTTTTGATCCGCCGAATGTGTCTGACATTCAGACGCATGCGCACAGGTCGTCGGAAAAACGCAGCGAAATCAAGGGTCTTGCGCACTGGCACGAAGCCTGCAATGTCAGGCCACGGCGCACAGCTGTGAATCGTCCAACACCAGGAGACAAGACATGACAAACCCCACCCGCCGTCTGGCGGTCATCGCCTTTGCCTGCACCGCCGCGTTCGGTGCCTCGATGGCCATGGCGCAGGCCAGCAAGGGCGAGATCCGCATCGCCCACATCCACAGCAAGACCGGCCCGCTCGAGGCCTATGCCAAGCAAACCCAGGCGGGTCTGATGATGGGTCTGAGCTACGCCACGCAGGGCACCATGATGGTTGCAGGCAAGAAGATCGTGGTGATCGAGAAGGACGACCAGGGCAAGCCCGACGTGGGCAAGAGCCTGCTGGCCGCCGCCTACGCCGACGACAAGGTGGACCTGGCCATCGGCCCGACCGCTTCGCCCGTGGCCCTGGCCATGCTGCCGGTGGCCGAGGAATACAAGAAGATCCTGCTGGTCGAGCCCGCCGTGGCCGATTCGATCACCGGCGACAAGTGGAACAAGTACATCTTCCGCACCGGGCGCAACAGCAGCCAGGACGCCGCCGCCAACGCCGTGGCCCTGGACCAGCCGGGCAATGTGGTGGCCTTGCTCGCCAACGACAACGCCTTTGGCCGCGACGGCGTGAAGGCCACCAAGGACTTCATGAAGAAGGCCAAGATCGTTCACGAGGAATACCTGCCCGTGGGCACGACGGACTTCACCGCCGGCCTGCTGCGCATCGTCGACAAGCTCAAGGACCAGCCGGGCACCAAGTACATCTCGGTGGGCTGGTCGGGCGCGCCCACGCCGTTCAGCAAGATCGCTGAAATGGACCTGGAAAAACGCTACGGCATCAAGCTCGCCACCGGTGGCAACATCCTGCCGGCCATGGTGGCCTACAAGCAGTTCCCCGGCATGGAAGGCGCGCTGTATTACTACTTCGGCATCCCGAAGAACCCGGTGAACGACGCCATGGTGGCCGAGCACTACAAGCAGTTCAAGACGCCGCCAGACTTCTTCACGGCCGGCGGTTTCTCGGCCGCCATGGCGGTGGTGACTGCGCTCAAGAAGACCAACGGCGACACCAAGACCGACACGCTCATCAAGACCATGGAGGGCATGAGCTTCGACACACCCAAGGGCAAGATGACCTTCCGCGCGGAAGACCACCAGGCCATGCAGAGCATGTACCACTTCAAGATCAAGGTGGACCCGGCGTTTGCGTGGGGTGTGCCTGAGCTGGTGCGGGAGATCAAGCCAGAAGACTTGAACATCCCGATCCGCAACAAGCGCTGATTCATTTCCGCGGCGCCCATCACACCCGTTCGCCCTGAGCTTGTCGAAGGGCCTCCCTGTGTGGATGGGCTTCGACAGGCTCAGCCCGAACGGTGGGTGGGTGGCTTTCTCACCGATACGCGCCCCGGCGCAGTCTTCCCATGCTTGAAACCCAGAACCTCACGGTCCGCTTCGGCGGGCACGTGGCGGTGAGTGCTGTCTCCTGCGCGTTCGCGCCGGGCACGCTCACCGCCATCGTCGGCCCCAACGGCGCCGGCAAGACGACTTACTTCAACCTGATCTCAGGGCAGATCAAGGCCAGCGCGGGCAGCGTGCGCCTGGGCGGCCACGACATCTCGTCGCTTGGTGCGCCGGCGCGTGCGCAGGCCGGGCTGGGTCGGGCCTTTCAGCTGACCAACCTGTTCCCCAACCTCACGGTGCAGGAAAACGTTCGTTTGGCCGTGCAGGCCAAGGCCAGGGCGGGCCTGAACCTCTGGCGCATCTGGAGCGACCGGCGCGACCTGTTGCAGCGCGCCGACGAGGTACTGGAAACCGTGGCACTGGCCGACAAGCGCGACGCACTGGCCAGCAGCCTGCCGCACGGCGACCAGCGCAAACTTGAAGTGGGCATCCTCATGGCGCTGGAGCCGCAGGTCTTCATGTTCGACGAACCCACCGCCGGCATGAGCGTGGACGAGGTGCCGGTGATCCTGAACCTGATCCGCCAGCTCAAGAACGACAAGACCAAGACCATCCTGCTGGTCGAACACAAGATGGACGTGGTGCGCGAGCTCTCGGACCGCATCATCGTGCTGCACAACGGTGAGCTGGTGGCCGATGGCGACCCGGCAGAAGTGATCGCTTCACCGGTGGTGCAGCAGGCTTACCTCGGCATCAATCCGACCGAAGAGGAGGCTGTATGAGCCCCCACGCTCCACCGCTGCGCGGGTCGCTGCCCCCCCAGGGGGCTGATCCGGCTTGGGGCGGCCCGGCGCCGGATCGCGCCTCGCCCCTGTTGACGCTCAAGGGTGTCCACACCCACATCGGCGCGTACCACATCCTCCACGGCGTGGACCTTGTGGTGCCCGCCAACCAGCTCACCATGCTGCTCGGCCGCAACGGCGCCGGCAAGACCACCACGCTGCGCACCATCATGGGCCTGTGGCACGCGAGCCAGGGCACGGTGGTGCTGGATGGCGTGGATATCACGAAGCAGCCCACGCCCGACACCGCACAAAGCGGCGTGGCCTATGTGCCCGAGAGCATGGGCATCTTCTCCGACCTGTCGGTGCGCGAGAACATGCTGCTGGCCGCGCGCGGTGCGCGCACGCTCGATGACATCGACACCGTGCGGCTCGAATGGATCTTCGGCCTGTTCCCCGCCATCAAGAAGTTCTGGCTGCACCCGGCCGGCAAACTGAGCGGCGGGCAGAAGCAGATGCTCGCGGTCTCGCGCGCCATCGTCGAGCCGCGCAAGCTGCTGCTGATCGACGAGCCCAGCAAGGGCCTGGCGCCCGCGATCATCCAGAACATGATCGCGGCCTTCCGCGAACTCAAGGCCGCCCAGACCACCATCCTGCTGGTCGAGCAGAACTTCAACTTCGCGCGCCAGCTCGGCGACTCCGTGGCTGTGATGGACGACGGGCGTGTGGTGCACAGCGGCTCGATGGCCGAACTGGCCGCAGACGAAGGAATGCAGTCACGGCTTCTCGGCCTTTCCCTGGGGGCACACCAATGACACTTCTCAAAGCCGACTTTGACTGGAAGCCGCTCGCCCTCGTGCCGGCATTGGCATTGATCGCGCTGCCCGCCGTGGGCAGTGGCTCCACCTGGGTCACGCTCACCGTGGCGGGTCTGGCCATGGGCATGATCATCTTCATCATCGCTTCGGGCCTCACGCTGGTTTTCGGTCTGATGGACGTGCTCAACTTCGGCCACGGTGTGTTCATCGCGCTGGGCGCCTTCGTGGCCACCACGGTGCTGGCCAGCATGGGCAGCTACACCCAAGCCGACAGCCTCTGGCTCAACCTCATGGCCCTGCTGCCTGCGATGCTGGTGGCGATGGCTGTGGCCGGCGCGCTGGGCTGGGTGTTCGAGCGATTGATCATCCGCCCGGTGTACGGCATGCACCTCAAGCAGATCCTGATCACCATGGGCGGCATGATCATTGGCGAAGAAATGATCAAGGTCATCTGGGGCCCCGAGCAGATCGCGCTGCCACTGCCCGAGAGCCTGCGAGGCTCGTTCATCTTTGGCGACGCGGCGGTGGAGAAGTACCGCCTGCTCGCGGTGCTGGTGGGTGCTGCGGTGTTCGCCGCGATGGTGTGGACCTTGAACCGCACCAAGGTCGGCCTGCTGGTGCGTGCCGGCGTGCAGGACCGCGAGATGGTCGAGTCGCTGGGCTACCGCATCCGCCAGCTTTTCATCGGCGTGTTCGTGGTGGGCAGTGCGCTGGCCGGCCTGGGCGGCGTGATGTGGGGCCTGTACCAGCAGACCGTGTTGCCGCAGATGGGCGCGCAGGTCAACGTGTTGATCTTCATCGTCATCATCATCGGCGGCCTGGGCTCCACCACGGGTGCGCTCATCGGCGCGCTGCTGGTGGGCCTGATGGCCAACTACACCGGCTTCCTGGCGCCGAAGGTCGCGCTGTTTTCCAACATCGCGCTGATGGTGGCCATCCTGTTGTGGCGCCCGCAGGGCGTGTACCCCGTGACGAACAGATGAGGAAAACCACGATGGAAACCATGAAGCGTTTCAGGCGCTTGAGCCCCCATCCGTTCGGGCTGAGCTTGTCGAAGCCCTCGTGCCGTGCAGCGCGAGAGCCCTTCGACAGGCTCAGGGCGAACGGAGTTCTTTTCGCTCGTTGCGAAGGATGTCATCCATGCTGAACCGTCTCCTTTCCAACGACCTGCCGCGCAGCCGCTGGCTCACCGCACTGCTGATCGTGCTGGTCCTCGGCCTCGCGTTCGCACCCTTCCTGTTTCCGGGCGTGAAGGCGCTCAACGTGGCGGCCAAGGTGCTCATCTTCGTGGCGCTGGTGGCCAGCTTTGACCTGCTGCTGGGTTACACCGGCATCGTGAGTTTTGCGCACACCATGTTCTTCGGCATCGGCGCTTACGGCGTGGCGATCGCGCTCAATTCGGCGGAGCAGGCAAGCTGGGGCGCGCTGGCCCTGGGTGTGGTCTGCGCGTTGTTGATCTCGCTCGTGCTCTCGCTGCTGATCGGCCTGTTTTCACTGCGCGTGAAGGCGATCTTCTTCGCCATGATCACGCTGGCGGTGGCCTCGGCTTTCCTCACACTGGCCTCGCAACTCTCCGACTTCACCGGCGGTGAAGACGGCCTGAGCTTCCGGGTACCCGAATTGTTGTCGCCCGGCTTCATGCTGCGCGAGGAACCGCTGGTGACACCGCTGGGCGAGGTGGATCTGAACGGCCGGCTGGTCAGCTATTACCTGATCTTCGTTGCCGTCACCGCGATCTTCCTGACCATCCTGCGCATCGTGAACTCACCCTTCGGCCGCGTGCTGCAGGCGATCCGCGAGAACGACTTCCGAGCCGAAGCGCTGGGCTACCGCACCGTCGTCTACCGCACGCTGTCCAACGTGCTCTCGGCCTCGTTCGCCACGCTGGCGGGCTGCCTGCTCGCGCTCTGGCTGCGCTACAACGGACCCGACACCTCGCTGTCGTTCGAGATCATGCTGGACATCCTGCTCATCGTCGTGATCGGCGGCATGGGCACGCTGTACGGCGCGCTGATCGGCAGCGTGCTGTTTCTCGTGGCGCAGAGTTACCTGCAAGACCTGCTGCGCATCGCCGGGCAGGCCACCGAAGGCATTCCGCTGCTGCCCGCCTTGCTCACCCCCGACCGCTGGCTGCTCTGGCTGGGTGTTCTGTTCGTGCTCTCGGTTTACTACTTTCCCACCGGCGTGGTGGGCAAGTTGCGGGAGCGCGCGGTGCTCGGTCGGCTGAAGGGGCTGAAATGAAACCCCATGCCGCCGTGACGCCCCGCTCGCGTTATCTCGTGTGCGAAGGCCGCGAGATCCACTTCATGGACTGGCAACCCGACACCCCGGATGGGCCGGTGGTGGTGGCCTGGCATGGTCTTGCGCGCACCGGGCGCGACATGGACCCGCTGGCCGCGCACCTGAGCGCGCAGGGCTGGCGGGTGATCTGCCCCGACACCATCGGCCGTGGCTTCAGCCAGTGGAGCCCGAAGCCCGAGACCGAGTACTGCCTCGACTTCTACAGCCGCATCGCGACCGCGCTGGTCGACCAGCTGGGGATCGGGCGCTTCCACTGGGTCGGCACCTCCATGGGCGGCGCCATCGGCATGGTGTGCGCGGCCGGTCCTCTGCGCGGGCGCATCGAGCGTCTGGTGCTCAACGACATCGGCCCCAAAACGGCGGACGCCGCGATCGCGCGCATCCGCAGCTATGCCGGCAACCCGGCCGCGTTCGGCACGGTGGGTGAGCTGGAGCAGTATTTCCGCACCATCTACAAGCCCTACGGTTTTCTGAGCGATGCGCAGTGGACGCTGCTCACCGAAAGCTCCACGCGCCGCCTGCCCGACGGCCGCGTGACGCCTCACTACGACCCGGCCATGGTCCAGCAGTTCACCCACCATCCCACCGACTACGAACTGTGGCCGACCTACGACCGCATTGATGTGCCGGTGCTGTGTCTGCGCGGTGCCGACTCCGACCTGCTGCTGGCCGACACGGCAGAAGCCATGCGCGACCGCGGGCCGCGCGCGCTGGTGGTCACCATCGCCGGCTGCGGGCACGCACCGGCGCTCAATGTGCCTGAGCAATTCGAGCTGGTGCAGCGGTTCTTGGCGGGGCACTGAGCCGCATGAGCCGAAATGCGGCTCACGCCCCAAGCAGCGCATGCCGCAGCAGCAGCGCGGCCAGCACCCACATGGTCACGCCGACCAGGGCGTCGAGCACCTGCCAGGCCCTGGGCCGCGCAAACCACGGCGCCAGCCAGCGTGCGCCAAAACCCAGCAGCCCGAACCACAGCACACTGGCCGAGCTGGCACCCGCCACGAACCAGCCGCGCAAGGCGGCGGGTTGTTGGGCGCCGATGCTGCCCACCAGCAGCACCGTGTCCAGATACACATGCGGGTTGAGCAGCGTGAAGGCAGCTGCTTGCGCCAGGGCCGCAGCCCGGCTGATGGATCCACCCGCCTCGGATGCGGTCAACCGCTCTGGATGCCGCGCGCGGCGCAGGGCGCGCCAGCCATAGACCGTGAGGAAGGCGGCGCCGGCCAAGGCCAGTGCGCGCGCAATGCCGGGGCTGTCGGCCAGCGCCTGCGCCATGCCCAGCACACCCGCCGCGATCAACACGGCGTCGGCCACTGCGCAGAAGATCACCACGCTGCCCACGTGCTCGCGGCGCAGGCCCTGGCGCAACACAAACGCGTTTTGTGCGCCAATGGCCACGATGAGACCCAGGCTCAGGGCCAAGCCCTGAAGGAAGACGGGCCAGGCAGCTGACAGGGCTCAGTCCTTTGCGCCGATCGCCAGCGCGCGCTCGCGGCTGGCCTGCAGCTCCATCGGGTTGTCGGCCGTTTTGGTGGCCCAGCCCTGCAGGTGCTGCTCGGCCACGTCGCTGAGCGCGCGGATCCACTCGGGGTGGTCGTTGAGGCAGGGGATGTACTGGAAGCTCTGGCCACCCGCGTGCAGGAAAGCCTCGCGCGCTTCCATGTTGATCTCTTCCAGCGTTTCCAGGCAGTCGCTCGTGAAGCCGGGGCAGACCACGTCCACGCTCTTCAGGCCTTTGCCCGCGAGTTCGATCAGCGTGGGTTCGGTGTAGGGCTCCAGCCACTTGGCCTTGCCAAACCGCGACTGGAACGTGACCTTGTAGCGGTCCTTGGGCAGACCGAGTTGTTCGGCCAGCAGGCGCGCGGTCTTGTGGCACTCGCAGTGGTAGGGGTCGCCGAGCTGCAGCGTGCGCTCGGGCACGCCGTGAAAACTCATCACCAGCTGTTCGCTCTGGCCGTGCGCCATCCAGTGCGCGCGGATGGTCTTGGCCAGCGCCTGGATGTAGCCGGGGTGGTCGTGGTAGCGGTTGATGAAGCGCAGCTCGGGCAGGTTGCGCACCTTGGCGGCCCAGTTCATCACACCGTCCACCACGCTGGCGGTGGTGGTCGCGCTGAACTGCGGATAGGCCGGCAATACCAGCACGCGGGTCACGCCCTGGGCCTTGAGCTCGTCCATCACCGAGGCAATGGAGGGGTTGCCGTAGCGCATGGCGTAGCGCACCGTCACCTGGTGGCCGCGCTCGCCCAGGTAGCCGCGCAGCAGCGTGGCCTGGCGCTCGGTCCACACCTTCAGCGGTGAGCCTTCGGGCATCCAGATGCCGGCGTACTTGGCGGCCGATTTCTTGGGTCGCACGCGCAGGATGATGCCGTGCAGGATCAACATCCAGACGAAGCGCGGAATTTCCACCACGCGCTGGTCGCCCAGGAATTCGGCGAGGTAGCGGCGCAGGGCAGGGGCGGTGGGTTCGTCGGGCGTGCCCAGATTGCACAGCAGCACAGCCGTGCGAGCGGCCTGGCCATGTTTGTAGGGCGGTTCGGAGTTGAAGGGCATGCGCTATTCTCTCGCAAGCATGAACACCCCCATGAGTACAGCCCCTCAGGCCGCGCTGCTTGCGCTGGATTCGAGCCGCATTCGCGCCATCAGCATCGATCTGGACGACACGCTCTGGCCGATCTGGCCCACCATCGAACGCGCCGAAGCCATGCTGGCCGCGTGGCTGAGCGAGCACGCGCCCGCCACCGCCCGGCTCTACGCCACGCCCGGCGCGCTGCGCGAGGCCCGCAACCACCTGCAGACCCTGCGGCCCGATCTGGCCTACGACCTCAGTGCCTTGCGCCGCGAGTCGATCCGCCATGTGCTCGACCGCGCGGGCGACGACCCCGCCCTGGCCGAGCCCGCGTTCGAGGTGTTCTTTGAAGAGCGTCAGCGCGTGCAGTTGTTTGAAGACGCCATGCCCGCATTGGAATGGCTGAGCACCCGCTTCCCTGTGGTGGCGGTGTCCAACGGCAATGCCGATGTGAACCGGGTGGGTCTCGGGCACCACTTCCACGCCGCCTTCAGTGCCCGCGAATTCGGCGTGGGCAAGCCCGATTCGCGCATCTTCCACGCCGCCGCCGACGCCGCCGGTGTGGACGCAGCCGAGGTGCTGCACATTGGTGACGATCCGCATCTGGATGTGGTGGGTGGACTGGGCGCCGGCATGCAGGTGGCCTGGGTCAACCGCACCGGCATGGCGTGGGAGCACGCGCCGCTGCAGCCGCACACCACCGTGACCGACCTGGTGGCCCTGTGCCGCCAGATCGGTTGAAGTCTTTTTTCCGCACCCGTCGCCATGAGCCTGACGATCTACGGCATTCCCGCGTCCCGCGCGGTGCGCCCTCTGTGGGCCGCCACCGAACTCGGCCTGGATTTCCACCACGTGAAGCTGTCGTACCAGGGCGGAGGCAACCGCACGCCGGCGTTTCTGGCGATCAACCCCAACGGCCGCGTGCCGGCGGTGGTCGATGCGCGGCCCGAAGGTGACGTGGTGGTTTGGGAAAGCATGGCCTGCGCGCTGTACATCGCTCGCCACCATGGTGAGGCGGACGGAGTGAGCATCACACCAGCCACAGCGCGCGAGGACGCGGAGGCCCTGCGCTGGAGCTTCTGGGCCATGACGGAAACCGAAACCGACGCGCTCACCGTGCTCATGCACCGCATGGTCATGCCCGAGGAGCGGCGCAAACCCGATCTGGCCGCCGCTGCCGAGCGCCGCCTGGCGGTGCCGTTGCGCGTGATCGAACAGCACCTGCAAGGCCAGAAAGACGCGGGCCAGTCTTTTCTGGCGGCCGCCCGCTTCACCGTGACCGACCTCTGCGCGGCCAGCGTGCTCAACTGGGCGCGCCCTTCACGGACGCTCATGGCTGAGCACCCGCTCACCCACGACTGGATCCTGCGCTGCATGGCGCGACCGGCCTATGTTCAGGTGCGCGAGTTCGACTGAGCCTCAGCCGCTCGCCAGTCTGGCGGCTGCCAGGCCGCTGCGCACGGCCCCTTCGAGCGTGGCCGGATACGGCCCCTGCACATAGTCGCCCGCGGCGTACAGCCCGGGGGCGATCTGCGCGTCGGGGCGCTCCAGGTTGGGCGTACAGGCAAACGTGGCGCGTTTCTCCACCACGCTGAGCAGCGGCTGCAAGCTCAGGCCCAGCTGCCGCGCGCCTTGCTGCAACACGCGCGCCTGCAGGTCGTCGCGCTCGCCGCTGCTGGCGCTCACCACGAAGGCCAGCACGCCTTGCGCGGCTGCGTCCGTCGGGTTGAGCTGTCCGCGGTCGAACACGAATTGCGCGGGTGAGGTCTGGGCGTCGGGCTCGGCGCGCAGGGCCAGCATGGGCGAAGGCAGCCGAGCACCCGCCGCGTGCGCGTAGACCGTGGTGATGGCGGTGAAGTCGAGCGCGTGCGCCGACAAGGCCCAACTGGCCAGCGCTTCGTTCAACGCCTCGTCTTCGTCCTCGTGGGCGAGCAGGATCTGCGCGGCCGTGCTGGCCGGCGTGGCCCAGATCACACGATCGAAGGTCTCGCTCACGCCGTCGCCCGTCAGGTGCCACTGACCTGCGTGGGCCCTCAGTCCGGTGATGCGGGTGCCCGGTCGAATGCGGGTTGTCGTGCCGTGCTGCGCTTGCAGCCAGCCTGCCGCGGCGTCCGGCAGCAGGCCGGAGAGATCCGTGCGCGGCAGCAGCAGGCTGGAGGCACTGAAGCCCGCTGCGCCCCGGCCGAACAAGGCGTCGCGCATGACGTTCAGAAAGATGGCCGCACTGGCGTGCGACGAAGGCAGGTTGAGCGCCGAGACGCACAGCGGCTCGATCAGCTCCTGCACCACGCGGTCGGGCAGGGACTCGCAAAGGTTTTCTACGGTGAGCGTGGGCGCGCAGCGGAAACCCGCGAGCTGCCAGCCCAGCGAGGCACGGATCAACGCCAGGCGCTCACCCCAGGTCCAGCCGCGCGCGGTGGCAATGACCGCCAGTGCATCGAGCGGTGCGGGCCAGCGCGCTGCCCAGGCCGGGGTCTGCAGACCCGTGCCATCGGGGTAGGGCAGCGAAAGCGGCAGCGCCAGCAGCACCTGCGGCAGCTTCACCCCCACGCGCTGCATCAAGGTCAGCGTCTCGCTGTAGGCGCCGATCAGGATGTGCTGTCCGTTGTCCAGCGTGATCGGCGTGCCGTCGGGCTTTTCGGTGATCAGCGCGCGGGCACGACCACCGAGCGTGCGCGTGGCCTCGAACACCGTCACGTCAAGCCCCAACGATGCCGCTTCGACCGCTGCGGCCATGCCCGCCCAGCCTGCGCCGACGACGGCGAGCTTCACAGGCGACCCGCCTTGGGGAGGCCCGGCGGCGGGGCAGCGCCCTCGGGGGGCAGCGACCCGCGCCAGCGCTGGAGTGTGGGGGTCATAGTCTTCCCAGCGCCTGGACTTTCCAGGCTAGCCAGAACTTGCGCAGCGGCGTGAGGCTCACGCGCTGCGTCAGCACCAGCAGTGGGTCGGCGGCGATCTCCTGCAGCAGCGTGCGGTAGATGCTGGCCATCATCAGGCCGGGCTTCTGGGTACGGCGGTCGGCGGCGGGCAGCAGGGCCAGGGCGTCGTCGTAGGTCTGCAGCGCGCGGTTGCACTGGAACTGCATGAGCGCGGTGAATCGGCGTTTGAAGTCGGCCTCATCGGTGCCGGGTGCGGTGCCGCGCTGCAGCAGTTCATGCGCCTTCACATTGAAGCTCTGGAGTTCGTTGACCGGCAGGTAGATGCGACCGCGCGCGGCGTCTTCGCCCACGTCGCGCACGATGTTGGTGAGCTGGAAAGCCAGTCCCAGCCGGTGCGCGTAGTCGGTCGTCTGCAGTTGCGTCTGGCCAAAGATGCGCGCGGCCACCTCACCCACCACGCCAGCCACCAGGTGGCAGTAGCGCTGCAGGTTGGCGAAATCGAGGTAGCGGTTCTGCTCCAGGTCCATCTGGCAGCCGTCGATCACGGCGCTCAGGTGCCGTGCCTCGATGCCATAGGTGGCGCTCAAGGGCATGAGCGCACGCATCACCGGGTGGGTGGGGGTGCCGGCAAACGATTGGGCCACTTCGCGCCGCCACCAGCCCAGCTTGGTTTGTGCCACGGCCGGGTCGCTCACCTCGTCCACCACGTCGTCGACTTCGCGGCAGAAGGCATAGAAGGCCGTGATGGCGGCGCGCCGTTCGGCCGGCAGGAACAGGAAGGCGTAGTAGAAGCTGCTGCCCGATGCCGCGGCTTTTTGCTGGACGTAGTCTTGTGGGGTCATGGGGCGCGTTTTTTCGACAAGTGTACGTACCCCGGCCGGCCCGCCGGTCCCGGGGCTGACAGGTTTGTCGGCGCTCATCCCCGAGGGCATCTCCAGCCGAAAGACCTCGCGCGGCAATGGGCCATTGCCGCGCTCAAGCGTTCGGGTCGTAAGCCCTCGTTAAGTCCGCCAGGCGTAGTATGAAATCGCAATTTTGCAATCCCCCACGAGGTGACAAATGAACGGTTCCAATCGTCGAGTTTTCATGCTTCAGGTCGCGGCTGGTGGCACCGCGCTCATGGCGGCTTCCGCTGCCCGGTCGCAGGCCGCCATGGTCGGCGAGAAGGACCCGCAGGCCGTGTCGCTCGGTTATGTGGCCGACACCACCAAGGTCGATGACAAGAAGTTTCCCAAGCACGCCGCCGCCCAGATGTGTGGCAACTGTCAGGTGTATGCCGGCAAGCCCGCCGATCCGGCCGGGCCTTGCGCCATCTTCCCCGGCAAGCTGGTCTCCAGCAAAGGCTGGTGCAGCGCCTACGTCAAGAAGGCAGGCTGATTCCCGAGGCGGGAGAGCGCTGGCGCTGCCAGCGCCTGCGCATGTCCCAGCCGTGTGCCAGGCCTGATGCGCTCAGGCACACGGCGATCCAGGGCCAGGGTGCATCGCTCACGGCCGCACGCACGGCCAGCATCAGGCACAGGCCCGAGAGCATGTTCAAGGCGTAGTCACCCGGCGCCAGCCCCTGGCCCGTGAGGCGGTGGAACAGCCACAGTCCCAGCCCCTCCAGCACGGTGAACACGATCACCGCGTCCAGCAACCAGCGGATCGGCCAGATGTCCGTCACACCCGCGCGAAGCCCAGCAGGTGACTCACGTCTTTCAAGAAGATGCGCACATGCGCCATGGGTTTCTTGCGCGTGAGCTGCTTGTTCATGTAGGACTCGAAAGTGAGTTGCTGCACGTCGCGGTCTTCGCAGATCTTCACGAAGCGCTCGCGGCGCTTTTCATTGACATACCAGAACCACTGCATGATGCCGAGCACCGTGAACACAGTGCCGTGCAGTTTCATGAAGCGCTTGCGGGCCAGCTTGAGCGCACGCACATCGCCAGTGGCCAGCATCTCATGCGCGGCTTGGGCGGCGAGTTCACCACCGAGCATGGCGTAGTAGATGCCTTCGCCCGAGGCCGGCGCCACCACACCGGCGGCGTCACCAGCCAGCACCACGTCGCGGCCGTTGTCCCAGCGGCGCAGCGGCTTCATGGGCAGCGGTGCGCCTTCGCGGCGGAGCGTTTCAAGGCCGGACAGTCCACTGGCCTCGCGCATTTTTTGCACCGAGCCACGCAGCGAAAACCCCTTGTCGGCGCTGCCGGTGCCGATGCTCATGGTGTCGCCGTGCGGGAAGACCCAGCCGTAAAAGTCGGGGGAGAAGCGGCCCTGGTAGTACACATCGCAGCGCGTGCCGTCGTATTCCGCGGGTCGGGCTTCTTGCGTGGGTGCGCGCACGATCTCGTGGTACGCGAACACGTACTGCGTGTCCTCCACGCCAGGCACAGCGCCCTGGCGGGCCACCTGCGACTTTGCGCCATCGGCCCCCACGATGACACGGGCGCGCACCTGCGCTGGTGTGCCATCGCCACGCTGGTGGCGCTCGCGTGCCGAGTAGTGAACGATGCTCGTGCCGTCCGCATCGCGGCTGAGTTTTTCAAAGACGCCGGTGCGCCGCACTGCGCCTGCAGTCTGGGCGCGGGCGCGCAGCCATTCGTCAAACGACTCTCGGTTGACCATGCCCACAAAGCCGTTGTCGATCGGGATGTCGACGTGTTTGTTGGAGGGCGCGATCATGCGCGCGCACTGGGCCTTGGCCACCAGCAATTCATCGGGGATGTTGAAGTCCTTGATCAGGCGCGGTGGTATGGCGCCACCACACGGTTTGATGCGTCCGGCCCGGTCGAGCAACAACACGGATCGGCCCTGGCGGGCCAGCTCGTGGGCGGCTGTGGCACCGGCAGGGCCGCCACCGATCACCACCACGTCGAAGATTTCGTCTGTGTTCATGACAGTTGCCTGTGGTTGGTGCCGACGGCGAATGCGTCACCGGCGTTGGAGAAAGGCGTTGCTCGCGCTGGGCTGCTGGGCGCTGGCGCCGAGATGCGCCAGGCCAGTGCGGCCGAGATCAGGAAGACCAGGCCTTCAAGTGCGAACACCGTGGCGTAGGCCGAGCCGGGGGTGGCGATGAGCCAGTGCGCCAGATCGCTCGCACCGGTGCCCACCAGGCCGCCCAGGCCAAACGCCACGGCCTGCGCGGCGCCCCACAGGCCCATGCGAACGCCTTCGCGCGACTGGCGTCCCTCGCTGGCGAGTCGCATCATCGATCCGATGGCACCGATGGAGAACGCGCCGTTGGCCACGCCCAGCGCAAACACCGTGGCCTTCAGCGGCGAGCCCTCGCCCTGCAGGCCCGCGAGCGTGAGACCCAGCAGCGCTAGGGCGGAGGCAATGCATCCGCCGATGGTCCAGCCGCGCAGCGAGCCGATGCGCCCCAGCACCGGGTGCCAGGGGAAGCGGGCCGCCAGCGCGCCCGAGAACGCCACCAGCAGCATGCCCGCCAGCACGCCGCCGTGTTGCACGCCCGAGAGCTGGGTGGAGGCGCCCGGCGTGTAGCCGAACACCGTGCCGGCAAACGGCTCCAGGATCAGGTCTTGCGCGCTGTAGGCCAGCATCGAGACGAACACGAAGACGGTGAAGCGCCGCGCCACAGGCTCGCTCCACACCTGGGCGAGTGCTTCCCTGAAGCCAGGCTTGTCGTCCGGGTGCTGCGTTTCGTAGCGGACTTCGGTGCCTTCGAGCCCGCGCAGTGCCACGAGCGTGAGCGCGAAGGCGATCAGCGACACGCCGGCCGTCACGGCCAGCAGGCGCTCGGGCGAATAGGGCTCCAGAAGGTGACCCGCCAGGCCGGCGGTGAGTGCGAAGCCGGCGATCATCATCATCCAGACCAGCGTGGCGGCGCCAGCGCGACGGGTTTCAGGCACCCGCTTGGCCAGCATCACGAGCAGAGACGTGCCGCTGGCGCTCACGCCGAGTCCCACAAGGGCAAAGCCCAGCATCGCCAGTGCAATGCCGGCAGGTCTGTCGGTGGCCATCCACACTGTGGCTGCGGCGGCGACCACACCGCCGATGCCCAGCACCGCCATGCCCCCCACGATCCAGGGTGTGCGGCGCCCGCCCACGTCGGAGCCGTGGCCCATGCGTGGACGTGCGATCTGGACCAGGTAGTGCAGGGCGACCAGCATGCCCGGCAGCAAGGCCGGCAGGGCCAGCTCCACCACCATCACGCGGTTGAGCGTGGACGTGGTCAGCACCACGATGGCTCCCAACGCCATCTGCACCAGGCCGAGGCGTGCGATGCTGCCCCAGCCAAACGGTGTCATGCGCCCGCTCCCGCCATGCCCCGCAGCGCGAACGCGCTGACCATCATTCCCGACACGAACAGCGGCACGCCGAAGCCGCTGTACCAGAGTGCACGGGGGGTCGGGTCGGCCAGGAAGTGGCGCATCATCGCGCCCTGCGCCAGCAGCAGGCCGGTCACGCCTGCCGCATGCCAGGGCTGGCCCCAGGCCACCAGCAAGGCAATCACGACCACCTGCGGCACCGCCATGAACCAGCAAGCGACGCGCGCGGCTCGCTTCACACCCAGCTGCACCGGCAGCGAGCGCACGCCCATCTGGCGGTCACCGGCCACCGCCTTGAAGTCGTTGAGCGTCATGATGCCGTGGGTGCCGGCGCTGTAGAGCGCGGCCAGCACCAGCGATTCACCGCCGGGCATGGCACCACCGGCCATCACGGCCGCGCCGGTGATCCAGGCAATGCCCTCGTAGCTGATGCCACAAGCCGCATTGCCCCACCAGCCGTTTTCCTTCAACCGCACCGGGGGCGCGCTGTAGGCCCAGGCGAGCAACAGGCCGAGCGCTGCCGCACCAAAACCCCAGGGGCCGAGCGCTGTGGCCACAGCCAGCGACACCAGCGTCCAGGCAATCGCCAGGTACAGACCCCAGTGGCCAGGAATGCGCCCCGAGGGAATCGGTCGCTGCGGCTCGTTGATGGCGTCCACGTGGCGGTCGTACCAGTCGTTCACGGCCTGGCTGGTGGCGCACACCAGCGGCCCCGCCAGCGCCACCCCCACCACCGCCATCAACCAGCGACCGTCCATGGAGACACCCGAGGCCACCACACCGCAGGCAAAAGCCCACATCGGCGGAAACCAGGTGATGGGTTTGAACAGCTCGGTGACAGCCGACAGGGCAGGGAGTTGCATGAAAAAGGTTGTACCCCCACCATCAAAAAGTGTCAAAGAAAAATGACACTACAAGTGTAAATCAAGGGAAAACCCGGGTGAACATGGGTTGGAACCACAGCCGTCCAGACGAAAAAAAACCAGCCGGAGAAAGGCTGGTCTTGACCAGGGGCAGCGCGGATCCGGCTCCGCCGGTCCCAGCTGCCGCCCCCCTCCCGCCGCAGGCGAGAGAGGGGGGAGCCGCAAAGCGGCGCGGGGGGTGTCCCCTGTCAATGAGTGTCTTCGCTCACACCTTCAAGAATGCCGAAGCGGCGCAGCTTGATGTAGAGGCTCTGGCGGGAGAGGCCGAGCATTTCAGCGGCCGAGGCGCGGTTGTCGCCGGTGAGCTCCAGGGCAGCCTCAATGCACAGCTGCTCGATCAGGTCGGTGGTTTCGCGCACGATGTCCTTGAGCGGGAGCCGGCCGACCAGCTCGGTCATCTGGCTGGCCGAGCGGGGCAGTTCCTTGCTGGCGCGGGTCTCGATGCCCAGCCGGCGGCCCACGTCGCGGATGGTGAAACCCAGGCAGCGCTGCGAGCCCGCGTTCACCGCCACGGCGGAAATTTCCACTTCGGAGGTGGAGCCGTATTCGCCGCGCATCAGGGTGGCAAACAGGCGCACGCTGCCGTGCTGGCGCAAGTTCGTGAGCAGCACCCGGAAATCGACCCCGGTGCGACCCAGCCATTTCTCGAGCACTTCGCCGCGGGCCTGGTCCTCGCTGGCCAGCTGGCCGAGGTCGAGGAATGCACGGTTGGCACTCAGGATGCGGCCGTCGAGATCGGTGACGACCAGCGCATCGGGCGCGCTCTCCATTACCTGGAGCAACTGGCGCTTGCTGGCTGAGAGGCTCGGCGCCACCGAGTCCATCGGGCGGGTGAAGCGCAGCAGGAAATGCAGGGTGTTTTCCTGGCGGAACTGGGAGGCCGCCACCACCATGTCCTGGGTGGAGTCGATCAGGCGGATGGTGCAGGGGTCGGCCCGGCCACTGGAGCGCAGGCGGTCCAGCATGTCGCGCACGGCCGCCTGGCTGGGCACGTCCAGACTGCTGAGCAGGGTCCAGCCCGGCAGGCGGGATGGCTCGCCAAACAGCTCGTGAGCGGCGGGATTGGCTTCTTCAAGCTTGTCGACCGAGCCTTCGAGGATGAGCACCGGCTCCGAGGCCATCTGGAACAGCAGGCGGTAACGCGTTTCCACCTGGCGCAGCCGCCAGTAGTCGCGTTCCATGGATTGCTGGGCCGTGACCAGGCGCTGTTGCAGCGCCACCTGACCGCGCAGGTCGCGGCCAAAGGCCACGGTGTGCGAGACCTGATCGGTCTTGCCTTTGACCTTGCGATGAACCTGCACCACCGAGTAGGACAACGGCAGGTCAGCCCGGTCGGTCATGGGGTGGTTCACATGGCGCCAGCGGATGTTGTCCGCACCTTGCTTGTCGGGATGGCCGAGCAGGTCCTCGATCTTGGGTTTGCTCTCGACCGTGACGGTCTGGATCCAGGGTTTTCCGATCCACTCCTGGCAGCCCAGGCCCATCATGTCTTTGCCGATGAGCGCCATGTCCCGGATCACACCGTCAGTGTCCAGAATGAGAACCACGTCGGCGGACGCCGTGACAAGCTCCGCGGCGGCATCTGCATCCAGGCCGTCGAGGAACTGGCCAGCCTTCTCAAACGGCTTGTGGACATAGGCTTGTGACGCCTGCGGCATGTTGAGCTTTCGTGGTCCTAGCAAAATCACTATGGTGGTGAACGGCGCTTCAAACCTGACTTCGCGCTTTGCTGTCGGCCAGCAGCTTTGCAGCCAGCGCCGGTGCAGCAGGGCCATCGGTGATGATGGCGTCGGCGGTGAGCCTGTTGCCGAACTCCGGGTGCAAACCAAAGATTGCACCGCCTGCAATTATAGAGATGCCGGGGTTGAGGCTCTTGCGTCGAACCTGCTCCATGGTTTCGCCCAGCCGCTCGATACCGGTCTCGCATCCGAGCGAAAAACCGACCACATCAAACCAGTCTTTCTGCACCATGCCGGGCGCGCCATCGGTGGCCACGAAACTGGTGACCACCTCCCAGCCCGCACGGTGAAAGAACTCGCCAACCAGTGACAAGCCAAAGGTGTGCTGCTCGCCCGGGCAGGGCATCAGCAGCACCCGCCGGGCCTTGTCGCTGGTTGCTTCGCTGGTGAACTGGGCGAAGGCAGCGCTGTTTTCCCGCAGCAGTTGCTGCAGGCGCCCCAGACCCACGGTGACCTCGGTGAAGCTGCACAGGTCGCGTTCCCAGAGTTCCCCCAGATAACGCGCCACCGGTGCCAGCAGGTCCAGGAACACGGATTCAATGGGCACGCCCCGATCGCGCAGCGCGGCGATGAACCCGCGCAAGGCTGCGTCGTCGTCGTGAAGCACCATTTCGGCGAACGGGATCACATCTTCCCGTGCCACGTGCTCGCCCAGCGAGACCGGGTGCGCCGCTCCGTCCCTGGCCACCCGATGCGCCAGCATCAGCCGGGGGATGATTTCGTACTCCACCGCCTTGGCCAGCAGCACAGAGCGCAGTCCATCGTCGTTGGAGGCTTCGGGCGGGTCCATGCGCAGGAGATCGTCGATACCCGGCGTGCCGGCGGGGCCGCAGACGGATTCGGCCCAGCCGTCAAGGGGTGGCGTGCCAAAGAGCTCTGTCTCTTGGGCCGACGTTTGCCTGGAATACGAACCCATGTGTCTGTCTCCTGGTGCGCTTGCGTTGTGCCGATACGCAGGTGCCGCGGTGCTTGCCGAGGCTTTCTTACGAGATCAGAAGTGGTCGGGCGGTATCCCGTCGGAGTCCGGCGAGTCGACCCTTCGACCCGCCGCCCGGCGCTTGGAAAGCGTTGTACTGCTGTCAACCTTGCGCGTCAAAACATTTCGATTTTCTGTCCAAAAAACTGTACCGGGGCCAGCTGTAGGTGTCAATTAATAAATACGTCAATTTAAGTTGACACAAATGGATGGAGCATCTAAATTGGATCCAAGCGCTATCCATGGAGACACACCAGATGCACCCCGAACGCCAGCGGCCCGCCAGTCGCCCTCTGTACACGCCCGAAGAGCGGGTGCGGCGAGACGCCACGGTGTGGACGCTGGTGCAGGGCATCCTGGCGCCGGTGCAGTTCCTGGTGTTTCTGGTCAGCCTGGGGCTGGTGTTGCGATTTCTGGCCACCGGTGAAGGACAAAGTGCCGCCACTGTGTCGGTGGTCATCAAGACACTGGCGCTCTACACCATCATGGTCACGGGATGCATCTGGGAGAAGGTGGTCTTCGGCCGCTACCTGTTTGCGCCGGCGTTCTATTGGGAAGACGTGTTCAGCATGCTGGTGCTGGCCCTGCACACGGCGTATCTGCTGGCGCTGCTGACCGGCGCGCTGGATGCCCGTGGCCTGATGTGGCTGGCGCTCGCCGCCTACGCCGCTTACGTGGTCAACGCTGGGCAGTTCATCTACAAGCTGCGCATGGCGCGGCTCCAGGGCCATGCGGGCATCGTGGCGGTGCACGCATGAGCGCCGTGTTCCCTATTCAGTCGGTGTCCAAAGGCTGTGCAGATGCGCCCGTGCTCAAGGAGCGGGGCCAGCGTGAGGTGTTCTGCGGCCTCACTGGCATCATCTGGCTGCACCGCAAGATCCAGGACGCCTTTTTCCTCGTGGTCGGTTCGCGCACCTGCGCGCACCTTATCCAAAGTGCGGCCGGTGTGATGATCTTTGCCGAGCCGCGGTTTGCCACCGCCATCATCGACGAGCGCGATCTGGCCGGCCTGGCCGATTGCAACGAAGAGCTCGACAGGGTCGTCACCCGCCTGATCGAGCGCCGCCCTGAGATCAAGCTGCTGTTCCTGGTGGGCTCCTGCCCGTCGGAGGTCATCAAGCTGGATCTGTCGCGCGCCGCCTCGCGCCTCTCTAGCCGCTTCTCGCCCGATGTGCGCGTGCTCAATTACTCCGGCAGCGGCATCGAGACCACCTTCACCCAGGGCGAAGACGCCTGCCTGGCCTCACTGGTGCCGGTGTTGCCACCCGCAGCCGCCCACGCGCCGGCTGCGCTGATGGTGGTGGGGGCGCTGGCCGACGTGGTCGAAGACCAGTTCGCCCGGCTGTTCAAACAACTGGGCATCGGCCCGGTGCAGTTTTTCCCGCCGCGCCAGGCCAACGAGATGCCCACGGTGGGTCCGAACACCGTGTTTTTGCTGGCCCAGCCCTTCCTGGCCGACACGGCGGTGGCCTTGGAAGCCCGTGGCGCCACGCGGCTTCCGGCACCGTTTCCGCTGGGCGTGGAAGGCACCACCGCCTGGTTGCAGGCGGCGGCTTCCGCCTTCGGCGTGGACGCCGCGACGTTTGAGGGGGCCATAGCCCCGGCCCGCGACCGCGCCACGACCGCCGTGGCCCGCCAGCGCACACAGCTCGCCGGCAAGAGCATCTTTTTCTTTCCCGATTCGCAGCTTGAGATTCCGCTGGCGCGTTTCCTATCGCGCGAACTCGGCATGCTGCTTGCCGAAGTCGGCACGCCGTATTTGCACCGCCAGCACATGGCCGAAGAACTGGCCCTGCTGCCCGAGAACACGTTTTTGAGCGAAGGCCAGCACGTGGAAAACCAGCTCGACCGCTGCCGCGCCGCCCAGCCCGACATCGTGGTCTGTGGCCTGGGTCTGGCCAACCCGCTGGAGGCCGAGGGCCTGACCACGAAGTGGGCGATCGAACTGGTGTTCACCCCCATCCAGGGCTTCGAGCAGGCGGCCGATCTGGCCGAACTGTTCAGCCGCCCGCTGGTGCGCCGCCTGCGCCTGGCCGCCTGATCCTTCAACGGCACCCTCACATGCAACTCACGCTCTGGACCTACGAAGGACCGCCCCACGTGGGTGCGATGCGCATCGCCACCGCGATGAAGGACGTGCACTACGTGCTGCACGCGCCGCAGGGCGACACCTACGCGGATTTGCTGTTCACCATGATCGAGCGCAACGCCAAGCGCCCGCCGGTGACCTACACCACCTTCCAGGCGCGCGACCTGGGTGGCGACACCGCCGAGCTGTTCAAGAACGCGGCGCGCGAGGCCTACGCACGCTTCAAGCCGCAGGCCATGATGGTCGGCTCTTCGTGCACCGCCGAACTGATCCAGGACGACCCGGGTGGCCTGTGCAAGGCCCTGGATCTGCCGGTGCCGGTGGTGGCGCTGGAGCTGCCGTCGTACCAGCGCAAGGAAAACTGGGGCGCCTCGGAAACCTTCTACCAGATGGTGCGCAACCTGGCCGACACCAGCGTCAAACGCGCCCCGCGCGAAGCCGGCCAGCGCGCCCGTTGCAACATCCTCGGCCCGGCCGCACTGGGCTTTCGCCACCGCGACGACCTGCGCGAGATCACCGGCCTGCTGCGCGAGATGGGCGTGGACATCAACGTGACCGCACCCCTGGGCGCCTCACCCGCCGACATGGCCCGCCTGGGCGACGCCGACTTCAATGTCGTGCTCTACCCCGAGATCGCCAACGTGGCGGCCGGCTGGCTCAAGCGCACGTTTGGCCAACCCTCCACCCGCACCGTGCCCATCGGCTCGGGCGCCACGCGAGACTTCATCAACGAAGTCGCTGAACTGGCTGGTGTGGATCCGATCCATGTTCTGGCCAACGCCGACGCGCGCGCGCCCTGGTACGCGAAATCGGTCGATTCCACCTACCTCACGAGCAAACGCGTGTTTGTGTTCGGTGACGCGACCCATGTGGTCGCCGCCGCGCGCATTGCGGCGCAAGAGATGGGTTTCACCGTGGTCGGCCTGGGCACCTACAGCCGCGAGTTCGCCCGCGAGGTGCGCGAAGCCGCAGCGCTGTATGGCGTGGACGCGCTCATCAGCGACGACTACCTCGAAGTGGAAGCCCGCATCGCCGAGCTGCAGCCCGAGCTGGTGCTGGGCTCGCAGATGGAGCGCCACATCGCCAAGCGCCTGGGTGTGCCCTGCGCGGTGATCTCGGCCCCCGTGCACGTGCAGGACTTCCCCGCGCGCTACTCGCCGCAGATGGGTTTTGAAGGCGCCAACGTGCTGTTCGACACCTGGGTGCACCCGCTGATGATGGGTCTGGAAGAACACCTGATCGGCATGTTCCGAGGTGACGCCGAGTTCCACGAAGACGCCGCGCCGTCGCACCTGGGCGGTTCCGTGACGCCCAAGACCGTGGTGGCGCCGGTCGCGCCGGTGGAGCAGGCTGCCGCCAACGAGACCCTCACGCCGCAAGAGGCCACCTGGGGCCTCGACGCCGAAAAAGAACTGCGAAAGATCCCCTTCTTCGTTCGCGGAAA
The DNA here is from genome assembly GCF_010104355.1 of Hydrogenophaga sp. PBL-H3. Taxonomy (NCBI): domain Bacteria; kingdom Pseudomonadati; phylum Pseudomonadota; class Betaproteobacteria; order Burkholderiales; family Comamonadaceae; genus Hydrogenophaga; species Hydrogenophaga sp. PBL-H3. Next base: position 2,882,326 of record NZ_CP044972.1, on the reverse strand, counting down.
AGCCAAGCGCAACACCGAGCGTTTTGCCATTGACCGAGGGGTGTCCCTGATCACCGTGGAGACGCTGTATGACGCCAAAGCTCACTATGGGCGCTAAGACCCCGACGGCCGGCGCCCAGCTGCCCGTGCGTCTGGTGGTGGTGACCATGGACACGCACCTGGCGGGTGCGATCGAGCGCGCACAGCGCACCCTGAAAAACGAGATCCCGGGGCTCACGCTCACCTTGCACGCTGCGTCCGAATACGCGGGCAACGACGCTGCCATCGAACGCTGCATTGAAGACATCAACCGCGCCGACATCATCGTGGCCGGCATGCTGTTCATGGAAGACCATTTCCTGCCCATCCTGCCTGCGCTGCAGGCGCGCCGCGAGCAATGCGACGCCATGATCTGCATGGCCTCGGCCGCCGAAGTGGTCAAGCTCACGCGCCTGGGCAACTTCGACATGGCCAAGCCCGCCAGCGGCCCCATGGCCATGCTCAAGAAGCTGCGCGGCAGCAAGGAAAAGGCCGCCACCGGGGGTGCCGCGCAAATGAAGATGCTGCGCCGCATTCCGCAGCTGCTGCGCTTTGTGCCCGGCACCGCGCAAGACGTGCGGGCGTACTTCTTGACGCTGCAGTACTGGTTGGGCGGCTCGGACGAAAACATCCTGAACCTGGTGCGCCACGTGGTGAACCGCGGCGCCGATGGCGAGCGCAAGAACCTGCGCGCGCAGGTCAAGGCGCAGCCACCCATCGAATACCCCGAGGTCGGCGTGTACCACCCGCGCATGGCCGGCCGGCTGGCCGACAACGTGGCCGCCTTGCCGCTGCCGGCGGTGCGCCCCACCGTGGGCACGGTCGGTGTGCTGTTGCTGCGCTCCTATCTTCTGTCGGGCAACTCGGCGCACTACGACGGCGCCATTGCCGCGATGGAAGCGCGTGGCCTGCGCGTGGTGCCGGTGTTCGCCGCCGGGCTCGACGCGCGCCCGGCCATTGACGCCTTCTTCATGCAGGACGGCCGCTGCATCGTCGACGCCGTGGTCTCGCTCACCGGCTTCTCGCTCGTGGGTGGTCCGGCCTACAACGACGCCAAGGCGGCCGAAGACATCCTGGCCCGGCTCGACGTGCCCTACGTGGCGGCGCACCCGGTGGAGTTCCAGAACCTGGCGCAGTGGGGTGGCTCCGAGCGCGGCCTGCTGCCGGTGGAGAGCACCATCATGGTCGCCATCCCCGAGCTCGACGGCGCCACCAGCCCCATCGTCTTCGGTGGCCGTGCCGGACCGGTGGGCGTGGCCTGCACCGGCTGCCACCACGCCTGCACCTTCACAGAGACCGACAGCGCCCAGGACATGCAGTCGTGCCCCGAGCGCGCCGTGATGCTGGCTGCGCGTGTGTCGCGCCTGGTGAGCCTGCGCCGCAGCGAGCGCGCAAAGCGCCGTGTGGCCGTGGTCATCTTCAATTTCCCGCCCAACGCCGGCAACGTCGGCAGCGCAGCCTACCTCTCGGTGTTCGAGTCGATGTTCAACACCCTGAGCGCCATGAAGACGCAGGGTTATACGGTGGACATGCCTGAGAGCGTGGATGCGCTGCGCGACGGCGTGCTGCGGGGCAACGCCGCGCTGCACGGGGCCGACGCCAACGTGCACACCCTCATCAGCGCCGACGATCATGTGAAGCGCGAGCGCTGGCTCAGCGAGATCGAGGCGCAGTGGGGTCCCGCTCCCGGCAAACAGCTGAGCAACGGCAGCGACATCCTGGTGCTCGGCAAGCAGTTTGGCAACGTGCTGGTGGCGGTGCAACCCTCGTTCGGTTACGAAGGCGATCCGATGCGCCTGCTGTTCGAAAAGGGCCTGTCGCCCACCCACGCGTTCTCGGCCTTCTACCGCTACCTGCGCGAAGACTTCAACGCCCACGCCGTGCTGCATTTCGGCACCCACGGCGCGCTCGAGTTCATGCCCGGCAAACAGAGCGGCATGTCGGGCAGCTGCTGGCCCGATCGCCTCATCGGCGACCTGCCCAACATCTACCTCTACGCGTCCAACAACCCCAGCGAAGGCGCGATCGCCAAGCGCCGCTCGGGCGCCACGCTCATCAGCTACCTCACGCCGCCCGTGGCCCAAGCCGGTCTGTACAAGGGCCTGATCGATCTGAAGGAAGGCATCGAACGCTTTCGCGGCCTGGAGCCCACCTCGCGCGAACGCGTGGAGTGTGTGGCGATGCTGCAGGCCCAGGCCGCGGCACTCGATCTGGTGGATATCGAACCGGTGTGGAACGCCGAGCCCGGCGGTGATGCCGACAGCCATGTTTTCATGCTCGCGCAGCAGGTGCTGGAACTCGAATACACGCTGATTCCCTGCGGCCTGCATGTGACCGGCCGCGCACCCAGCGAAGCCGAGTGCGTGGACATGCTGCTGGCCATGAGCGAAGCCTGGGAAGGCCAGCGACCACCGCGCGCTTCGGTGAGTGCCCTGGTCGACGGCCTGAGCGTGGAGCAGGCCATGAAGGCCGGCCACATGCAAAACGACGATGCGACCTTGCTGGCCATGCGCGGTCTGGCCGATGCCGGCCGCATGCTCGCCAAAGACACCGAGGTCGACGCCATCCTGTGTGCGCTGGACGGCCGCTACATCCGCCCCGCGCCTGGCGGCGACATCTTGCGCACGCCCGAGGTGCTGCCCACCGGGCGCAACCTGCATGGCTTTGATCCGTTCCGCATTCCGAGCGCCTTTGCCGTGAAAGACGGCGCCGAACAGGCGCAGCGCCTGCTCGACCGCCACATGCAGGAGTCCAACGCGCTGCCCGAGTCGGTGGCCATGGTGCTGTGGGGCAGCGACAACCTGAAGAACGAGGGCGCACCGATTGCCCAGGCCATGGCCCTCATGGGCGCGCTGCCGCGCTTTGACAGCTACGGCCGCATAGCAGGCGCCACGCTCGTTCCCCTGGCCACACTCGGCCGCCCGCGCATCGACGTGGTGATCACGCTCTCGGGCATCTTCCGCGACCTCATGCCGCTGCAGATCCGCATGCTGGCCGAAGCCGCCTGGATGGCCGCCTCCGCCGACGAAGCGGTGGAGCAGAACTGGATCCGCAAGCACGCGCTGGCCTACCAGGCGGAGCACGGTTGCACGCTGGAGACGGCTTCACTGCGCGTCTACGGCAATGCCGAAGGCGCTTATGGCTCCAACGTCAACAACCTGGTCGAGAGCGGCCGCTGGGACCAGGGAGACGAGATCGCCGAGACCTACAGCCGCCGCAAGGGCTTCGCCTACGGCCGCACGGGCCTGGCGGTGCAACACACGGCGCTGCTGCAAAGCGCGCTGGCCGACGTGCAGCTGACCTACCAGAACCTCGATTCGGTGGAGCTGGGCGTGACCACGGTGGACAACTACTTCGACACGCTGGGCGGCATCACCCAGGCGGTGAAGCGGGCGCGCGGTGGCGTCACGCCGCCGGTCTACATCGGCGACCAGACCAAGGGCGATGGCGCGGTGCGCAGCTTGAAGGAACAGGTGGCGCTGGAGACACGCACCCGCATGCTCAACCCCAAGTGGTACGAAGGCATGCTTGAAAGCGGCTACGAGGGCGTGCGCCAGATCGAGGTGCACGTGACCAACACCATGGGCTGGTCGGCCACCACCGGCCAGGTGCAGCCCTGGGTCTACAAGGAGTTGAGCGAGACCTTCATGCTCGACCCCGACATGCGCAACCGGCTGGCACGACTCAACCCCACGGCCTCGGCCCGCGTGGCCAACCGTCTGCTGGAAGCTTCCGATCGCCAATATTGGCAACCCGATCCCGAGGTGCTTGCTGCGCTGCGTCAGGCCAGCGAAGAACTCGAAGACCGGCTCGAAGGTGTTTTTGAAGGAGCTACCCCATGATGGAAACCAGCGTTCCCCTGACCGACCTGAGGCGTGCCTCCGGACGGTCCAGCCGTGAAGACGGGGAGGGCAGCCTTCAGGTCCAGCTCGACCCCTCGCTCAAGATCGGCAATGCCAAGGTCTTTGCCATCTACGGCAAGGGCGGCATCGGCAAGAGCACCACGAGCTCCAACCTCTCGGCCGCGTTTTCCCACCTGGGCAAACGCGTGCTGCAGATCGGCTGCGACCCCAAGCACGACAGCACCTTCACCCTGACCAAGAAGATGCTGCCCACCGTGATCGACGTGCTGGAGACGGTGGACTTCCACGCCGAGGAACTGCGCGTGGAGGACTTTGTGTTCCCCGGCTACAACGGCGTGATGTGCGTGGAGGCCGGTGGCCCACCCGCGGGCACCGGCTGCGGTGGCTATGTGGTCGGCCAGACCGTGAAGCTGCTGAAGGAACACCACCTGCTCGAAGACACCGACGTGGTGATCTTCGACGTGCTGGGCGACGTGGTGTGTGGTGGCTTTGCCGCGCCGCTGCAGCACGCCGACCGCGCACTCATCGTCACCGCCAACGACTTCGATTCGATCTTCGCGATGAACCGCATCGTGCAGGCCATCGGCGCCAAGGCGAAGAACTACAACGTGCGCCTGGGCGGTGTGATCGCCAACCGCAGCGCCGCCACCGACCAGATCGACAAGTACAACAACCAGATCGGTCTGAAGCTCGCTGCGCACTTCCCCGACCTGGACGTGATCCGCCGCAGCCGCTTGAAAAAGAGCACCTTGTTCGAGATGGAAACCTCGCCCGAACTCGAAGCGGTAAAGAAGGAATACATGCGCCTGGCCGCCTCGCTCTGGCTGGGTGTGGAGCCGCTGGCGGCCGTGCCCATGAAGGACCGCGACATCTTCGATCTGCTCGGATTCGACTGAGTGGAGACACCTGCATGAAAACCTCCAACGCCAACTACATCGAGCGCCGCTCGGAGATCGAAAACTACTTCGATCGCACCGCCGCCCAGGCCTGGGAGCGACTCACCTCCACCGCGCCGGTGGGGCGCATCCGCGCTTCGGTGCGCGCCGGGCGCGACGAGATGCGGGGCACGCTGCTGGGCTGGTTGCCACAAGACATGCGCGGCCTGCGCGTGCTTGATGCCGGCTGCGGCACTGGCGCGCTGGCCCTGGAGGCCATGCAGCGCGGTGCAGAGGTGGTGGCCATCGACCTCTCGCCCACACTGGTGCAGCTGGGCCGCGAACGCAACGCCACGCTCACCCCCAACGGGCGCGGCGGCAGCATCACCTACCTCTCGGGCGACATGCTGGACGATGCGTTGGGCGAGTTCGACCACGTGGTGGCCATGGACTCGGTGATCCACTACGACACGCCCGACATCGCCCACGCCATCCAGCGCCTGGCCGCACGCACGCGCGCCAGCGTGCTCTTCACCATCGCGCCCAGCAGCCCGCTGCTGAGCGTGGCGCACAGCCTGGGCCGCTTCTTCCCCCGCAGCGACCGCTCGCCCGCGCTCACCCCCGTGTCGCAAGCCCGACTGCGCGCCTTGCTGCTGCAAGGTCTCGGCAGCCGCGGCTGGACCGAGGGCCGCACCCAGCGCGTCTCCGGCGGCTTCTACACCTCGCAAGCCTGGGAGTGGACGCGGTGAACCTGAGCCGGATGCTCTCCCCCGCCTGGGCGATGAACATCACCCGGCGGTACGCCCCGTTTGCGGATGCGGCGTCCAGCGACCTGCCGCTGGGCCGCTTGCTGCGCCTGTCTTTGTTCCAGGCCTCCATCGGCATCACCATCGCTTTGCTGGTGGGCACGCTCAACCGCGTGATGATCGTTGAGCTGAACGTGCCGGCCTGGTGGGTGGCGCTGTCGGTGGCGCTGCCGCTGGTGTTCGCTCCGCTGCGCGCGCTCATCGGCTACCGAAGCGACACGCATCCCTCGGCCCTGGGCTTGAAGCGCATGCCCTACATGTGGATCGGCACGCTGCTCATGTTCGGCGGGCTGGCCATCATGCCGTTTGCCTTGTTGCTGCTGACCGTGACGGACGCCAGCGTGTGGGCCGGGCGCATCGGCGCGGCCCTGGCCTTCCTGCTGGTGGGCGCGGGCATGCAGATCACCCAGACCGCCGGCATGGCGCTGGCCAGCGACCTCTCGCCCGAAGACAAGCGCCCGCGCGTGGTGGCCTTGCTCTACAGCACGCTGCTGGTGGGCATGATCCTGGGCAGCGCGCTGCTGGGTTTTGTGCTGATCGACTTCACGCCCACGCGCCTGGTGCAGGTGGTGCAGGGTGCCGCGGTGCTGGTGGCCGTGCTCAACATCACCTCGCTGTGGAAACAGGAACCCCGCCAGGCCCGCCGCGGTGCGCGCGAGGCGCAAGGCTTCTCGCGCAGCTGGGCAAGGTTGATGGCGATCCCGAAGATCAAGCGCTTCCTGTGGACCGTGGGCCTGGGCACCGTTGCGTTCAACATGCAGGACATCGTGCTGGAGCCTTACGGCGGCCAGGTGCTGGGGCTCAACGTGAGCCTCACCAGTTCGCTCACTGCCATGAGCGCGGGCGGTGCCTTGCTGGCCTTCGTGCTGTCGGCGCGCTTCATGTCGCGCGGCCTGGACACCATCCGCCTGGCGGCCATCGGCGCCTTGCTCGGCCTGCCGGCCTTTGCCTGCGTGATCTTCTCGGCCCCGTTGAACTCGGCCCACCTGTTCCAGTTCGGCGCGGCGCTCATCGGCTTCTCGGGCGGCCTGTTCTCGGTGAGCATGTTGCTAACCGCCATGGCCTTGCCCGAGCGTGAGCTCACCGGCCTGGTGCTGGGTGCCTGGGGTGCCGTGCAGGCCACGGCGGGTGGCCTGTCCATGGCCCTGGGTGGCGTGCTGCGCGACGTGGTGTCCAGCCTGGCCGCCCACGGCTGGCTCGGTGAAGTCCTCAATTCGCCGGTCACGGGCTACAGCTTCGTGTTCCACCTGGAAATCTATCTGCTCTTCGCGGTGCTCATCGCGCTGGGCCCCCTGGTGCGCCGCTCCACGCCGGCCGCCGCGTCCCATCCCCGCCCCATTGGCCTGGCCGAGTTGCCAGGTTGAGCACCAGTTGAAGTCGAGTTGAAGTCGAGTCTCAGAGCCAGCCCTCATTGAAGGAGAACCACCATGGATACAGGCGCAATCACCCAGTACGTCGACGTCGCACAACTCGTGCTTTACGCGTTCTGGATTTTCTTCTTTGGATTGATTTACTACCTCCAGCGAGAGAGCCACCGCGAGGGCTACCCGATGGACCCCGGCCGTGAAAACGGCCCCGTGACGCCGGGCTGGCCCACCGCCCAGCCCAAGAGCTACGAGCTCGAAGACGGCCGCACGTTTTTTGCGCCCGACCCGAACCGCGCCGACGGCGCCTACTCGGCCACGCCGACGCACCGCTGGGCTGGCTCGCCGCTGGACCCGGTGGGCGATCCGATGCTCGCCGGTGTGGGCCCGGGCGCCTGGGCTGCCCGCGCCGACATCCCCGACATGACGCACGAGGGCCAGGCCAAGATCGTTCCCCTGCGTGCGGCCGCCGACCACGGTGTGGCCCGGCAAGACACCGATCCACGCGGTCTGGTGGTCTATGGCGCCGACAAGGAAGTCGCCGGCGTCGTCAAGGACATGTGGGTCGACAAGTCGGAAATGATGTTTCGCTACATCGAGGTTGATCTCAAGAGCGGTGGCTCGGTGCTGCTGCCGGTGAACTTCTCGCGCATCCGCAAAGACGGCGTGAGCGTGCACGCCATCCTGGCCGAGCAGTTCGCCGGCGTGCCCAAGACGCGCAACCCCGATCAGGTGACGCTGCTGGAAGAAGAAAAGATCGTCGCCTACTACGGCGCCGGTCTGCTGTACGCCACGCCCCAGCGCATGGAGCCCATGCTGTGAACGCGCACCACGAACACGAATTCGAGGCCGCGCCCGGCCTGCCCGAGCCGCTGCCGCAAGGCGAGCGCCTGCTCTGGCAGGGCAGCCCCGACTGGCGCACCCTGGCCATCCACGCCTTTCATATGCGCAAGCTCGCCATCTACTTCGCCGGCATGCTGGGCTTGCAGTGGCTGTATTTGCTGGGTGAGCCCGGCGGTGCGGTGCTCATGCCGCTGTTCACCAGCGCGACGCTGGCCACGGTGGCCCTGGGGCTGCTGTCGCTCACGGCCTGGTTCTCCGCGCGCACCACCCTCTACACCCTGACCGACCGCCGCATCCTCATGCGCATCGGCATCGTGCTCACGCTCACCTTCAACCTGCCGCTGCGCAAGCTCGCCGCTGCCGCCATCCGCCCGCAAGCCGGCGGCCATGGCGACATCGCGCTGACCTTGACCGGGGAAGACCGCATTGCGTGGCTCAACCTCTGGCCGCATGCACGCCCCTGGCTGCTCAGGCAGCCGCAGCCCAGTCTGCGCTGTGTGAACGACGCCCAGAAGGTTGGTGAGCTGATCGTGCAGGCCTGGAGTGCCCGCAACGCCGATGCCATGGCCATCGTGGGCGGCCCCAGCCCGGCACCAGTGCGCCAGCCGCGCGAGCTCGCGACCGCCACGGCCTGAGCCACCCCGGAGATCACCATGAGCACCCACCACCATCCGTCTCCCCTGGGCACCGACACCCCCTGGCCGATCTGGGCGCTGGGCATCTTCTTGCTGGTGGTCCTGGCGGGTGTGACGCTGCAGATGAAGGTGGTTGGCGCGGCCCCGGCTCAGGCCCACGAAGCGGTGCAGTGGGAGCGCCAGTTGTCGTTCGTGGGCCAGTCCAATGGCGACATCGCGGTGCTTGACGCGGGCACGAAGCAGGAAGTGGCGCGCTTCCAGGGTGAGCAGGGCTTTCTGCGTGGCAGCCTTCGCGCGCTCAACCGCGAGCGCAAGCGCAACGGCATGAGCCCGGACCTGCCGTTCCAGCTCACCGGTCATGTGGATGGCCGCATCACACTGCTCGACACCGCCACCGGCCAGCGCCTGAGCCTGGAGTCTTTCGGCCCGACCAACTCGGCCGTGTTCTCGCAGCTGCAGTGGGCCAGGCCCGCCTCATGAATCCGAACACCTTCAGGAGCCCACGATGATCACAACGACCGCCAGCGCCGACATTGACCACGTGGCCATGCTCATGGACACGGTGGAGAGCGCCGAAGACGCCAACGCCAGGGCCGTGAAGAACACGGTGCTGTCGCCGCGCTTCTACACCACCGATTTCAAGGCCATGGACGCACTCGACATCTCCCGCGTGCGCGCCGACTGGGACGTGATGATGAAGGAGTACGAGGGCGACAACAACCACGACCACTTCCAGCGCGACGCCGCGTTTGCCGAGGAAGTGCGCACGCTCATGCCGCAGCTCTCGCCCGAGATGCGCCAGGAGTTCCTGGACTTCCTCATCAGCTCGCTGACCTCGGAGTTCTCTGGTTGCATCCTCTACAACGAGATCCGCAAGAACGTCAGCAACCCCGACATCAAGCAGCTCATGACCTACATGGCGCGCGACGAATCGCGCCACGCCGGCTTCATCAACCAGTCGCTCAAAGATTTCAACCTCGGCATCGACCTGGGCAGCCTCAAACGCAACAAGGCCTACACCTACTTCAAGCCCAAGTACATCTTCTACGCCACCTACCTGAGCGAGAAGATCGGCTACGCGCGCTACATCACTATCTTCCGCCAGCTCGAACGCCACCCCGACAAGCGTTTCCACCCCATCTTTCGCTGGTTCGAGCGCTGGTGCAACGACGAATTCCGCCACGGCGAATCCTTCGCGCTCATCATGCGTTCGCAACCCGAGCTTCTGCAGGGCGTGAACAAGCTCTGGATCCGCTTTTTCATCCTGGCCGTCTACGCCACCATGTACGTGCGCGACCACACGCGCCCGCTGTTGCACGAGGCCATGGGCCTGGAGTCCAGCACCTATGACTTTGATGTGTTCCGCATCACCAACGACATCTGCCGCCAGGTGTTCCCGGTGGAGGTGGACATCGACCATCCAGCGTTCCGCCAGGGTCTGGAGCGCCTGTTGGCGATTTCGCTGGCCGCCGACCGCGCCAAGAAGCGCGGTGGCCTGCTCGGCAAGCTGCAGGTGGCGGGCTGTGCAGCGCAGGCGGCGTTCACCTTTGGCCGGCTGTACCTGTTGCCGGTGAAGAAGCAGGAACTGCCGCAGACGATTCGCATGGAACCGGTCTGGTGACACCCGACATGTCCACCACGTTCCCGTTCGGGCTGAGCCTGCCCTTCGACAGGCTCAGGACAGGCCAAGCTCAGGGCGAACGGGTGAGGCGATGAGCGAAACGATCGCCCCCGCACTGTTTGCACTGCTGTGCTGGTGGTTCGGTACGGGTGCCATCTTGTGGCTGGTGCGCAGGGCACCCACCACGTTTCCCTGGACGATGGGACTGCTCAGCGTCTTGCTGCTTGGCAGCCTGTGGACCACCCAGCTCAGCATGCAGGACCACACGGTGGGCAGCGCCTACCTGGCGTTTGCCAGCGTGATCGTGATGTGGAGCTGGCACGAGATGGCCTTTCTCACCGGCTGGCTCACCGGCGTGCGCCGCGCGCCGCTGCAGGTCGGGGCACGCGGCTGGACACGTTTCACGCAGTCGGTGCAGGCCGTCATCTGGCACGAGCTGGCCCTGCTGGCCAACTTCGGTGTGTTGCTGTGGCTGCAGCAGGATCAGGCAGGGCACGTGGCAATCTGCACCTTTGCCTTGCTGTGGTGCATGCGCTTCTCGGCCAAGATGAACCTCTTTCTGGGTGTGCCCGAGACCGGCGAGCAGTACCTGCCCAGCCATCTGGCGTACCTGGCCAGCTACTTCAAACGCGGCCCGCTCACGCCGTTCTATTACCTCGCGGTGGGCCTCTCGTGCGCCGTCTGGGCCTGGATGGTGTGGCAGGTGTCCAGCGGCACCGCCACCATCACCACCGGCTGGATCTTGCTGGCGGCCCTGCTGGGCCTGGCCATCGTTGAACACGTGATCATGGCGTTTCCCACGCCCATGCAGAAACTCTGGGGCTGGGCCATGTCGCGCAGCCCGGTGATCAAACCGGAAAAAGCATGAACGCTTTTCGCACCCCCGAAGACCTGTGGGATTTGCCGCCTGCATCGCGTCCTGCGGCCTCCCGACCCGCACCCGACGCGCCCCATGCGGTGGTCATCGGCAGCGGTTTTGGCGGCCTGGCATCAAGCGTGCGTCTGGCCGCCAAGGGCTGGCGCGTGACGGTGCTGGAGAAGCTCGACGCCCCCGGCGGTCGAGCCTGTGTGCACCGCCTGAACGGCCATGTGTTCGACGCCGGCCCGACCATCATCACCGTGCCGTTCCTGTTTGAAGAGCTGTGGGCGCTGGCCGGACGCAAGTTCGCCGACGACATCGAGCTGCGCGCGCTCGACCCGTTCTACCGCATCCGCTTTGACGACGGCGACGAGTTCAATTACAGCGGTGACCCCGACAAGATGCGCGCCGAGGTGCGCCGCATCAGCCCGGACGATGCGGCGGGCTACGAGCGTTTCATGGCCGAGGCCGACCACTGCTACCGGCTGGGCTTCGAGGCGCTGGGCGACAAGGCCTTTGACACCGTGGGTGATCTCATCAAGGCCAGCCCGGCCATCTTCAAGATGCGCGGCTGGCGCAGCCTGCACGCCATGGTGGCGGCTCACCTGAAGCACCCCAAGCTGCGCATGGCCATGAGCCTGCAGAGTTTGTTGATCGGGGGCAACCCGTTTTCCGTGACCTGCATCTACAGCCTCATCAACGCGCTGGAACGCAAGTACGGCGTGCACTGGGCGGTGGGGGGCACCGGCAAGCTCGTGCAAGGGCTGGTGAGCCTGCTGCAAGGGCAGGGTGGGGTGCTGCGTTGCAACGCCGAGGTGAAACGCATCGAGGTGGACCGTGGCGTGGCCACCGGCGTGACGCTGGCCAGTGGTGAGCACATCGCCGCCGACATCGTGGTGTCGAACGCCGACACCGCCTGGACCTACCGCCACCTGGTGGAGCCGCAGCACCGCCGCCACTGGACCAATCGCAAGGTGGAGAGCGGCCGCTACTCCATGAGCCTGTTCGTCTGGTATTTCGGCACCAGCCGCCAGTACAACGACGTGCCGCACCACATGATGCTGCTGGGCCCGCGCTACAAGGAACTGCTCAAGGACATCTTCCGCCGCCACAAACTGGCCGACGACTTCAGCCTGTACCTGCACCGCCCCACGGCGAGCGACGCTTCCATGGCGCCCGCCGGGCACGACACCTTTTACGCGCTGGCCCCCGTGCCGCACCTGGACAGCGGCACCGACTGGGTCGCCCAGGCCGAGCCCTACCGCCAGGCCATCGCCGAGGTGCTGGACCGCACGGTGCTGCCGGGCTTCGAGCAGCACCTCAGCGCCTCGCTGCTCACCACACCGCAGGACTTTCACGACCGCCTGCTCTCGTTCAAGGGGGCGGCGTTCGGCCTGGAGCCGCTGCTGCTGCAAAGCGCGTGGTTTCGCCCGCACAACCGCAGCGAAGACGTGGACGGCCTCTTCATGGTGGGCGCCAGCACCCACCCCGGTGCCGGTGTGCCGGGGGTGCTGATGTCGGCCAAGGCGCTGGACTCCGTGGTTCCCGATGCAACAACCTGGCAGCAACACCATGCACGCAAACACGTTTCACGCTGAGACGCAGGCGCCGCGCGCGGCGGTCGATCTTGACGCCTGCGTGGCGCTCATGCGCACCGGCTCCAAGACCTTCTTTGCCGCCAGCCGCCTGCTCCCGCTGCGCGTGCGCGCTTCGTCGATCGCGCTCTACGCCTTCTGCCGGGTGGCCGACGACATGGTGGACTCGGGCGAGATGGCTGTCGACGCTGCCATGCGGGTGCTCTCCGAGCGCCTGGACCGCGTTTACGCCGGTGATCCACAGGACTTCGTCGAAGACCGCGCCCTGTCGGTGGTGGTGCAGCGCCACCAACTGCCCCGGCCCTTGCTCGACGCCTTGCTCGACGGCTTTGCCTGGGACGCGCAAGGCCGGCGCTACGACACGCTGGAGCAGGTGCATGACTACGGCGCGCGCGTGGCCGGCAGCGTGGGCGCCATGATGTGCTGGATCATGGGCGTGCGCAGCCCGCAGGCGCTGGCGCGGGCGTGCGAACTCGGCGTGGCCATGCAGCTCACCAACATCGCGCGCGACGTGGGCGAAGACGCACGCAACGGCCGCCTGTACCTGCCGCGCCAGTGGATGGCGCAGGCCGGGATCGATGCCGATGCCTGGCTGCGGCAGCCCGTGGGCAGCCCAGCCTTGCAGGGTGTCGTGGCGCGCCTGCTCGATGAAGCCGATCACTTGTACCGGCAGGCCTCCGTCGGCATTGCGCAGTTGCCGCGCGACTGCCGCTCGGCGATCCTGGCCGCCCGCCTCATCTACGCCGAGATCGGTCAACAACTGCGCCGCGAGGGCCTGGACCCCTGCGCCCGCCGCGCCATCGTGCCGACCTCGCGCAAGCTGGTGCTGCTGGCGTGTGCCTCGGTGCAGTCGGGCTGGGTGGGCCGCTCGGCCGCGGCCGTGCCGCCGCTGGCCGCCATTGCCTACCTGGTGGAGCAGTGCAACACGCTGGAAGACACCGCGTTTTCCAGCGGCATTTGCACCCGCCCGTTCAACCAGCGCATGGCCTGGATGCTGGAGATGTTCGAGCGGGTCGAAGCGCGCCGTCAGGAAGAACGCGATCTGCGGCACACAGCCGACGAGGCGATGCAGGGACAGCGCTTTTCACACTGATTCGGTGGTACGCCTCAGGAGTGCAGCGCGATCAGTTCAGCCTTGCGCCGTGCCATGCGCGAACCGAGTTCGACCAGATCGATGCTGGACGCCTTCAGCTGGGGGAACATCCCGTCGTGCAGTTCACTGACGTGCTGGTTCACATGATCGGACAGCCTCTGGATGGGACCGTCCACCATCTCGGCCACGGGCTCCAGGCTGCGGATGTGACGGACCAGCGCTTTCATGGATCCGTGCTCCGGACTCGAACCCTGCAGCACCGACTGGACGGCTGGATAGAAGACCTGCTCCTTCACGAGGGAGTGCACGTCGACCGAAGCGCAGATGCGCTGCACCAGAAAGCGCTTGTTGTTCACCGAGCGCGTGTTCTCGAACGCGGTGAACATTTGCTGCAATTCGGCATGGTCAGCTTTCAGTAACGTGATCGCATTGGGCGCCGGCCGCGCCGGTACGACCCTGTTCGGCTTTCGATCTCGAGTGGTGGAGGGCGTGGGCGTTGTCATGACCCCAACGTAAGGCAGGTGCAGGGCAGAGTCTGTGCGCTGTCCAACGCAGGGCGATCCCGGTACAGTCCCGTTACCTGCAAACCCCTTGCTGGCTGGCCCCAGTGCGACCCGCAACGCGTCGCTCGCACCACAGAAGCAAGCTCATGCCCACACCCGCTTCCACCCCCGCCCCCCACGCCGAATGGCCGGACCAGGCGCCCGCTGCGACCATGCCCTGCACCGAATGCCCGCTGCGCCCCCTGGCGCTGTTCGTCGAACACGCGCCGCAAGAGCTGGAGCTGGTGCAGTCGCTCAAGCGCCGCGCGGTACGCCTTGAAGCCAACGAATCGCTGATCCAGGAGGGACAGACCGACGCGCCGCTGTACACCTTGCTGCAGGGCTGGGCCTTCCGTTACAAAACCCTGAGCGACGGACGGCGCCAGATCCTGAGTTTCCTGCTCGCAGGTGATTTCATCGGTGTGCAACAGAAGATGGGCGACGCGGCGGCCCACGGCGTGGACACGCTCACGTCCGCAAGCTTCTGCGTGTTCCAGCGCGACGCGCTCTGGGAGATCCATCGCCGTTCACCCACCATGGGCTTCAATGTGACCTGGCTCACCGCGCACGAGGAGTCGCTGGTGGACGACACGCTCCTGTCGGTGGGGCGGCGCAGTGCCGAAGAGCGCATCGCCAGCACGCTGATCCTTCTGTTCAAGCGCGCGGCCGCGCTGCAGGAGGACAAGGGGGTCGGTGGCGTGGTGTGGCCGCTCACGCAGCAGCACATTGCCGACGCGCTGGGTCTGTCGTTGGTGCACACCAACAAGACACTGCGCAAACTGGAGAAGCGCGGCCTTCACCAGATCAAGGACGGCCGCCTGTTTCTGCGGGACGTGAAGGCGCTTGCGCGCCTGGCCGATCTCTATGGTGACGGGCATCCGCCGCAGCGGCCACTGGTCTGAGGTCTCTTGCCGGGGTGGTTCCCAGAGATGTAAGGCAGAGGTAAAGCGACATGGGCATGTGTCTTTCGACATGGAAAGCCCATATGCATCAACCTACATTGCGCTGCTGACTTGGGCGCCTTGAATTTTCGTGGCGCCCACAAGAACAACCCTGAGGCGCACCGCAATGACACTCTCTGCCATGTCCTACCGCGAACAGAACCAACTGTTGGCGGCCATGCCGTTTGACGACTGGCGCTACATCGAGTCTCACCTGGAGTGGATCGAAATGCCCGCGCACGGCACCTTGTTTGAAGCCGGCGACAGCCTGCGCCATGTGTACTTTCCGATCTCGGCCGTGGTGTCGCTGGTCTCCACCATGCTGGATGGCGCCACGGTGGAAGTGGCAGCGGTGGGCAATGAAGGCATGGTGGGCGTGGAAGCCTTCATGGGCAGCAGCAACGCCAACAACGGCACCACCGCCAGCGGAACCGTGATGGCGCAACACACAGCCCTGGTGTGTCGGGGCGGCCACGGCTACCGCATGAGTGCACAGTCCATCGCCCACCACGCAAAGCGCTCTGAGCGGGTGATGCACCACCTGCTCAACTACACCCGAACGCTGTTTCAGCACATGTCGCAGACCTCCGCCTGCAACCGCCACCATTCGCTCGACCAACAGCTTGCGCGCTGGCTGCTGGTGCACCTGGAGCGCCAGCCCGACGACGAGCTGCACATCACACAGGAGCGCATTGCCAGCATGCTGGGCGTGCGGCGCGAAGGCGTCACCGGAGGTGCGCTGCGTCTGCAGAAGGCCGGCGTGATCCGCTATGGCCGCGGCCAGATGTCGGTGATCGACCGCGCCGGCCTCAATGCCCACAGTTGCGAATGCCACGGCGTGATCCGCGATGCATACACCCGTCTCAGCAACGATGCGGTGTTGCAGGTCAAGCCTGTGCCGGCAACATCCAGCGCAGCGCTCGGCGTCTGTTCACCGAGTCGCAGCGCCGTCCCTACCTGAGGTGCGCCGGCGCACAGACCCCGCGCCAACCTGGCGCGAGCATTCCTCCTGGTCAACGACTGGAGAACCGCCATGCACGACGAAACGCTTGCTGAACCCGCCGAGCACACCACCAACCCCGGCGGGGAAGGGGACGCCCCTCACCGGGGTCCAGGCCCCCGGCTCATGGGTGCCAGCACGTTGACGGGCAACGATGTGTTCAACGACCACGATGAAGACCTGGGCGAGATCCGGGAAATCATGCTGGACATGCGCACCGGTCGGGTGGGTTACGCGGTGCTGTCGTTTGGCGGATTCATGGGGCTGGGCGACAAGTTGTTTGCCGTGCCCTGGGCCGCGCTCGAGTTGGACACAAGCAGCCGCTGTTTCATGCTGCGGGTGAGCAAGGCGCGCCTTCAGGGCGCGCCGGGATTTGACAAGCAGCATTGGCCCGACATGGCCGATGCCGAGTGGGCAAAGGGCGTGCACCAGTTCTACGGCACGCAGCCGCAGGGTGAACCCCCGCCGGACCCCTGAGCCCGGCTCCCCGAGGTCCGTGCGCGGATCAGACCGTCTGGGGCTGCAGGAACACGCGCGCCTTGCGCGGTGCCACCACCACGGTGTCGCCTTCCTTGATGCCGAGTTCCTTGAAGCGGTCGGCCGGCAGGTGGGCTTCGATCAGCGTGGGCCTGTCGCCATTGGCTGGTGACGCCAGCGGCACGAGTTCGAGGCGGGCGATCGGCCCCACCACGACGGCGCGGTCCAGCCTGACGACCATGCCGCTGAGACCAGGCGCCCAGGGCAGCACGTCGAGCTCGTGCGGACGCACGTAGGCCAGGGCCTGGGCATCCTGGGCGCCGGCGTGTTCGGGCGATGCGATCGACACGCCTTCCAGGTGCATCTGGCCTTCGTGCGCGCGGCCGTGAAACAGGTTCACGTCGCCCAGGAAGCCGTACACAAAGGGGCTGGCCGGGTGGTCCCACACGTCTTGCGGTGCACCCACCTGTTCCACACGGCCCTGGTTCATCAGCACCACGCGGTCGGCCACTTCGAGCGCTTCTTCCTGGTCGTGCGTGACGAACACGCTGGTCACGTGCAGCTCGTCGTGCAGGCGGCGCAGCCAGCGGCGCAGTTCCTTGCGCACTTTGGCGTCGAGCGCACCGAAGGGCTCGTCGAGCAGCAGCACCTTGGGTTCGACCGCGAGTGCACGGGCCAGGGCAATGCGCTGGCGCTGGCCGCCCGAGAGCTGCGAGGGGTAGCGGTCGGCCAGCCAGTCGAGCTGCACCAGCTTGAGCAGGTCGTGCACCTTGGCCTTGATCTGCGCGTCGCTTGGGCGCTCGCTGCGCGGTTTGACGCGCAGGCCGAAGGCCACGTTTTCCAGCACGGTCATGTGGCGGAACAGCGCGTAGTGCTGGAACACGAAACCCACGTTGCGCTCGCGCACGTGCACGTCGGTGGTGTCCTCGCCGCTGAAGAAAATGTTGCCGGTGTCCGGCGTCTCCAGCCCGGCAATGATGCGCAGCAGCGTGGTCTTGCCGCAGCCCGAGGGACCCAGCAGCGCGAGCAGCTCACCCGAGTGGATGTCGAGGTTGACATTGTTCAGCGCCTGGAAGGTGCCGAAGTGCTTGTTGATGTTGCGGATTTCGATGCTCATGATGTTTGTCCCAGCAAAGGATTGGCAACCGACGTGGGCCGCTCGGGTGGCAACTCGGCCAGGGCCTTCATCTCGCTCTCCATGCGCCACTCGGCGACCGACTTGATCACCAGCGTGACCAGGGCCAGCAGCGCCAGCAGCGAGGCCACGGCAAACGCGGCGAC
This sequence comes from Hydrogenophaga sp. PBL-H3, assembly GCF_010104355.1. NCBI lineage: Bacteria > Pseudomonadati > Pseudomonadota > Betaproteobacteria > Burkholderiales > Comamonadaceae > Hydrogenophaga > Hydrogenophaga sp. PBL-H3. The sequence continues at coordinate 2,864,513 of NZ_CP044972.1, read as the reverse complement.
CGACTGGTACTCGTTGTAGAGGATCTCCACGTGCAGCGGCATGGTGTTGGTCTGGCCGCGGATGTGACCCGAGACCACCGAGACCGCGCCGAACTCGCCCATGGCGCGTGCATTGCAGAGGATCACGCCGTAGATCAGGCCCCACTTGATGTTGGGCAGTGTCACGTACCAGAAGGTCTGCCAGCCGCTGGCACCCAGCACTTGCGCGGCCTGTTCCTCGTCGTTGCCCTGCGCCTGCATCAGCGGAATGAGTTCGCGCGCGATGAAGGGGAAGGTGACGAAGATGGTGGCCAGGATGATGCCGGGCACCGCAAAGATGATCTTGATGTCGTGCTCGGCCAGCCACGGGCCGAACCAGCCCTGCGTGCCGAACACCAGCACATAGATCAGGCCTGCGACCACCGGCGACACCGAGAACGGCAGGTCGATCAGCGTGGTGAGGAAGGACTTGCCACGGAACTCGTACTTGGCCACGGCCCAGGCCGCTGCCACACCGAACACCAGGTTCAGCGGCACGGCGACCAGCGCGGTGAGGAAGGTCAGGCGGATGGCCGACCAGGCATCGGGGTCCTTCAGCGCTTCCCAGTAGGCGTCCCAGCCCTTGCGCAGGGCCTCGGTGAACACGGCGGCCAGCGGCAGCACGAGGAACAGGAACATGAAGACCAGCGCAATGGCGATCAACGTGGTGCGCACCCATGCGGTTTCGGTGGTGCCCTTGCGTGTGGTGCGCGGGGAGTTGACGGTGCTCATTGCAGGTTGCCTCCGGAACGCTTGCGCTGCCAGGTCTGCAAGGCGTTGATGAGCAGCAGCAGCACGAAGGAGATGGCGAGCATCACGGTGGCCACGGCGGTGGCGCCCGCGTAGTCGTACTGCTCCAGCTTGCTGATGATGATCAGCGGCGTGATTTCGGAGACCATGGGCATGTTGCCGGCGATGAAGATGACCGAGCCGTATTCACCCACCGCGCGGGCAAAGGCCATGGCAAAACCGGTGAGCAGGGCGGGCGCGATGCTGGGGAAGATCACGCGGCTGAAGGTCTGCCAGCGGGTGGCACCCAGGCAGGTGGCGGCTTCCTCCAGCTCCTTCTCGGTGTCTTCGAGCACCGGCTGCACCGTGCGCACCACAAACGGCAGGCCGATGAAGATGAGCGCAATCACCACACCGTTGGGGTTGAAGGCCAGCTGCAGGCCCAGCGGCTCGGTGTACTGACCGATCCAGCCGTTGCCCGCCAGCAGCGCGGTGAGCGAGATGCCGGCCACGGCGGTGGGCAGCGCAAAGGGCAGGTCCACCAGCGCGTCGATGATCTTCTTGCCGGGGAAGCTGTAGCGCACCAGCACCCAGGCCACCAGCAGGCCAAAGACCGCGTTGACGCAGGCTGCGATGAACGAGGCGCCGAAGGTGAGCTTGTAAGAGGCCAGCACGCGCGGCGCGGTGACGGCTTCCCAGAACTGCGGCCAGGTGAGGGTGAAGGTCTTGAAGATCAGCGCCGAAAGCGGGATCAGCACGATCAGGCTCAGGTAGAAGACCGTGAAGCCCAGCGTGATGTTGAAGCCCGGCAGCACGCGGCGCGTGGCGCGGCGCGCGCCCGGCGGGGAAGCTGCCGCAGAGGGCAGCGTGGCGGTTGTCATGTTGTATTTCCAGGGCGCTGCGAGGAATGGGGGGCTCAACCAAGAGGTGCCGCGGAACCGGCTTTGCCGGGCCGCAGGCACCGCCTCCTTGAGGGGGTCGCGCGAAGCGCGGCGGGGGTGTTTCCTTACTTTCCGACGGTGTAGAGCTTGTCGAACTGACCGCCGTCGTTGAAGTGCACTTTCTGCGCTTCGCCCAGCGAGCCGAAATACTGCTCGACGGTGAACAGCTTGATCGGTTTGAAGGCACTGGCGTATTTCTTCAGCACCGCTTCGTTGCGCGGGCGGATGTTGTGTTTGGCCGCGATCTCCTGGCCTTCGGCGCTGTAGAGGAAATCGAGGTAGGCCTTGGCTTCAGCGGCCGAACCCTTCTTGTTCACCGTGCGTTCGACGATGGCGACCGGGTTTTCCGCCACGATGGAGGCGCTGGGGTGGATGGCATCGACCTTGCCGGCGCCGAACTCGGTGTCCACCGAGACCACCTCGGACTCGAAGGTCACGAGCACGTCGCCGATGTTGCGTTGCAGGAAGACGCCGGTGGCGTCACGGCCGCCGCGCGCCAGCACCGGCACGTTCTTGTAGAGCTTGCCCACGAACTCGGCGGCTTCAGCGTCGCTGCCGCCCTTGCTGCGCACATAGCCCCAGGCGGCCAGGTAGGCCATGCGGCCGTTGCCGCCGGTCTTGGGGTTGACCACCACCACCTGCACGCCAGGCTTGATCAGGTCGTCCCAGTCCTTGATGCCCTTGGGGTTGCCGTTGCGCACCAGGAACAGCATGGTCGAGGTGGTGGGTGCCGCGCCGTTGGCGAACTTCTGGCGCCAGTCCTTGGCGACCACACCCTTCTCGGCCAGGAAGTCCACGTCGGTGGTGGTGTTGAAGGTCACCACGTCGGCCTCCAGGCCATCGGCCACGGCGCGCGCCTGTGCGCTGGAGCCGGCGTGCGACTGGTCGACCTTGATGTCCTTGCCCGTGCTCTTCTTGTAGCTGGCGGCAAAGGCCACGTTGATGTCTTTGTAGAACTCGCGCGCCACGTCGTAGGAGACATTGAGCAGCGTGCTGGTCTGGGCGGATGCCAGCGCGGAGGTGGAGAGGGCAACGGCGGCCAGGGCCACACGCAAGGTGTTTTTCATGGGAAAGCTCCAGACGGAAACAGGATGTGCCGAATTCTGGGCGCCTGCCCAGTGATTCCAAACGACTTTGTTTTTGTTTTCTTATGTGGCTCAGGCATAAGCCTGGATCAGGCGGGCTCCACCGCGCGGGTGGCGGCCGGCACATCGGCCCCGAGCGACTGCAGCAGCGCCAGGCCCAGCGGCCAGGGGCCGTGACCCGAGTCCACATTGATGTGGCCGGCGTCGTTGAGCCGCACGAACTCGCTGCCCCAGGCGCGCGCATACGCGCCGGCCGTTCGCACCGGACAGTACGGGTCGTTGCTGCTGGCCACGAGGATGCTGCGGTAGGGCAGGCGCTGGTAGGGCACGGGCGCGAAATCGGCCAGCACGCCGCGGCGCTCGGGATCGGCCGGCGCCACCAGCAGCGCACCCTGGATGCGCTGGGCGATGGAGGCCGGCAGGTGCGTGGTGGTGATGCAGCCCAGGCTGTGCGCCACCACCACCACGGGGCCGGGCGCCCGCTCGATGGTTTCGCTCAGGCGGGCCACCCAGGCCGTGCGCACGGGCGCGACCCAGTCGTCCTGCTCCACGCGAAGCACCGAGGGCAGGATGTCGGACCACAGGCTCTGCCAGTGGCCGGGGCCGGAATTGCGCCAGCCAGGCATGACGATGACGGTAGGAAATGCCATGCCGGGACTCAATGCCTGGCCGGCGTGGCATCGCCGGGTTGTGGTGTGCTCATGCTTGTTTTCTCCCCCATTGCAAAACTGCATTTTCTGGAGCACACGCAGATAAACAAACGACTATGAAGTAGTTTGTTTATGGGCATGCGGCATATGGCATAGACGCTGGGCGCATGAGCAAAGTCCGAATGCTTCGTTGGGTTTGTGGCCAACCGCGCGGACACTGCCGTGCATGGCTGCTGTTGCAACGTTCTCCCCCGACGGTCTCTGGTTGTCCACTTCCGTGTGCGAAGGGGCCACGTGCCCGCTCGCCACGTCGGTGGGCGTGCGCTGGGGACGCTGGGCGGATGGCGCCGAGCCGGCCGAGGCCCAGGCGGGCCATGCGGCAGCCTTGGTCGATCTGCGGCGCCAGCTGGGCCCGCATGTGACGGAGCGGGTGTGCCTGGCCGGCGCGGGCTATGGCGCTGCACGACCGAGACCCCAGGAACTCGCCAGCACAGCCGCCTTGGCCTGCGTCTTCCTGCAGGGCACGGCGCTGTTGAGCGTTCGAACGCGCGAGGGTTTCACCAGCCTGCTCTGTGAAGCCGGCGACTGGGTGCTGCTGCCAGCCGGTGTGCCCCATGTGTTCGACGCGGGTGAAGCGCCCGATGCAAGCTTCCTGCGCCTGAGCGCGGGTGGACGTGGCTGGTTTCCGGAGAACACGGGCATGGCCCTGCCGTGCGCGCTGCCGGTCATGGACACGTTTGTCGAGCAACTGCTGCACGCGCTGGGCGAGGACATTGAAGACAGCGAGGCCTGACGCGGACCGCCACGAACGGAAGAACTGCCGCAAAATGCAGTGGTCGGCGCGCCCGACGCGCAGATCGGCAGGCAGACATTGCACGCCACAAGCCCCTCGCACGACCGACACCACCCACAGGAGGTCGTCATGCAACACACCGCCCTACCACCCGACCAGGCCATGGCCGAACACCCGCTGCACTATTCCGATCCGGAACTGCGTGTGTACGCCGATGAGCAGGCGCAAGACATCCTTGAGACCGTCATCTGGTACATGCCGCTGGTCTTGCCCGGCATGGCGGTCTTGCTGATTTTCATGCTGGCCTTCATCGCCGTGTTCATGGCGTGAGCCCGGCGCCCCGGGGCCTCACGCGCCGGACTCAGCGCCGCCGCGCCGAACTCAGGCGGCGCACCACCGCGATGAAGCGGTCCACCTCCTCGCAGGTGTTGTAGAAGGCCAGCGACGGCCGCACCGTGGTCTCGACGCCGAAGCGCCGCAGGATGGGCTGTGCGCAGTGGTGGCCCGAGCGCACCGCAATGCCTTCCTCGTTGAGCGCCTTGCCCACCTCTTCGGTGGTGTAGCCCTGCAACACGAAAGACAGCACGCTGGCCTTCTCGTGCGCGGTGCCGATCAGGCGCACGCCGGGAATCGGTTGCAGGTGGTGTGTGGCGTAGGCCAGCAGGTCATGCTCGTAGCGCGCGATGTTCTCCAGCCCGATGCGCTGCACGTAGTCGATCGCCGCGCCCAGGCCCACCGCGTCGGCGATGTTGCCGGTGCCGGCCTCGAACTTGTTGGGCGGCGGCTGGAACACCGTGCGCTCGAAGCTCACGTCGGCGATCATGTTGCCGCCACCCTGCCAGGGCGGCATGTCGTCGAGCAGCGCGCTTGCCGTAGACCACACCGATGCCGGTGGGGCCGAAGATCTTGTGGCCCGAGAACACGAAGAAGTCGGCGTCGATCGCCTGCACGTTCACGCGCAGGTGGCTCACCGATTGCGCGCCATCCACCAGCGCCTTCGCGCCAGCGCGGTGCGCCAGTTCCACGATCTCTTTCACCGGCACCACCGTACCCAGTGCGTTCGACACCTGCGTGACGGCCACGATCTTCGTGCGGGCGTTGAGCAGCTTCTGGAACTCGTCGAGCCGCACCTGGCCGGTGTCGTCCACCGGGATCACCCGGATCACCGCACCCTTGTCGGCTGCGAGCTGCTGCCAGGGCACGATGTTGGCGTGGTGCTCCAGGTGCGAGACGATGATCTCGTCGCCCGCGCCCACGTGCTTCGCGCCCCAGGTCTTGGCCACGAGGTTGATGGCCTCGGTGGCACCGCGCACGAAGACGATCTCGTCCACCGAGGATGCGCCGAGGAAGGCGCGCACTTTCTCGCGCGCGCCCTCGTAGGCGTCGGTCGCGCGCGCGGCCAGTGCGTGCGCCGCGCGGTGGATGTTGGAGTTCTCGTGCTCGTAGAAATACGCGATGCGGTCGATCACCGACTGCGGCTTCTGCGTGGTGGCGGCGTTGTCCAACCACACCAGCTGCCGGCCGTTCACGCGCTCCTGCAGGATGGGGAAGTCGCGCCGGATGGCGTTGACGTCGAACGGCGGGTGGCGCGTGGTGTCGGATTGCGGCGCGGTGGTGGCGAAGCCTTGGGGCGTCTGCAGCACCTCCGTGAGGTAGAACGCGCCGGCCGTGTCGGTCGGGCTGGTCGGCGCAGCCGCACCGGGCGTGCCGGCGTGGCGCGGCGGCTCGGCGAGCAACGCGCGCAAGGCCTCGCCCGTGGGAAAGCCGAACGAGGCCGCCGGGTCGGGTGCGGTGGCGCCGGTCGCGGTGGGTACGGCCAGCGCGAGCAGGCTCTGAGGTGGGGCGGGCGCCAGGTTCGCACCGGGTGCCAGCGCGCCGGGCAGGGCAGCGAAGAACGCGCCAGCCAGCTGGTTCAGCGCGGCGAGGTCGGGAAGTCCGGCGGGCGGCGTGGCGCCCGGCAGCTCACTTGTAGGTGTCTGGATAGTCATGGAACTTGCCCACTTCAACGTCTTCCAGCACGGCCAGTGCGTCCTCGGTCTGCACCGCGAGCGAGCAGTACAGCGAGATCAGGTACGAGGCGATGGCACTGCGGTTGATGCCCATGAAGCGCACCGACAGGCCCGGACTCTGCTCACCCGCCAGGCCCGGCTGGTAGAGGCCCACCACGCCCTGGCGCTTGTCGCCCACGCGCAGCAGCAGGATCTTGGTCTTGCCATCGGCCACGGGCACCTTGTCGCTGGGAATCAGCGGGATGCCGCGCCAGGTGAGGAACTGCGAGCCGAACAGACTCACCGTGGGCGGTGGCACGCCACGGCGTGTGCATTCGCGGCCGAAGGCAGCGATGGCCAGCGGGTGCGTGAGGAAGAAGGCGGGCTCCTTCCACACCTTGGTCAGCAGTTCGTCCAGATCATCGGGCGTGGGCGCGCCGGTGAGGGGGTAGACGATCTGGTTGGGGTGCACGCTGGCCAGCAGGCCGTAGTCGGCGTTGTTGATCAGCTCGCTTTCCTGCTTTTCCTTGATGGTCTCGATGGTCAGGCGCAGCTGTTCCTTGATCTGGTCGTGCGGGCTGCTGTAGAGGTCGGACACGCGGGTGTGCACGTCGAGCACGGTGGACACGGCGTTCAGGAAATACTCGCGCGGCTGGTCTTCGTAGTCCACGAAGGTCGAGGGCAGTTCGCTCTCGTCGCGCTGCGCGCACAGCACCTCCACGTCCTGCGGGTTCTTCACCTTGTTGAGGCGGTAGATGCCGGCCTCCACCGGCTGCCACTGCAGCAGGTGCGTGAGCCAGCGCGGGCTGATGGTGGACAGGACCGGTGCGGTCTTGGTGGCGTTGGCCAGTTGGCGAGCGGCGTTGTCGCTCAGCGCCAGCTGGGAAGGGGTGTGGTCAGACATGAAGGCTCCGTGGCATCGATGGTTGAAAAGAAAAAGGCAACAGGAAACCCTGTGCGTGCGGCTTGAGCGACGCGGCGAGGGGGGCGGGTGAAGGGGCTGGGTGGCGGCGGTCGATCAGGGGCTGGTGGTGACCTCCCGTGATCGCGCCTGGCTCAGGTTGGCGCCTGCGGCCACGTCGTGCGTGACCCAGAGGTTGCCGCCGATGGTGGCGCCGCGGCCGATGGTCACGCGCCCGAGCACGGTGGCGCCGGCGTAGATCACCACGTCGTCCTCCACCACGGGGTGGCGCGCCAGGCCTTTGCTCAGGTGGCCGTTGTCGTCGGTGGGGAAGCGCTTGGCGCCCAGCGTGACCGCCTGGTACACGCGCACGCGCTGACCGATCACGGCGGTCTCGCCGATCACCACGCCCGTGCCGTGGTCGATGAAGAAGCCCGCGCCGATGGAGGCACCCGGGTGGATGTCGATGCCGGTCGCGCTGTGCGCGAGCTCGGCCACGATGCGCGCCAGCAGCGGCACCCCCAGCTGGTAGAAGCGGTGCGCCACGCGGTGGTGGATCATGGCCTGGATGCCGGGGTAGCACAGCAGCACCTCGTCCACGCTGCGCGCGGCGGGGTCGCCCTCGAAGGCCGCCACCACGTCGCTGTCGAGCAGCTCGCGGATGGCGGGCAGCGAGTGCGCGAAATCGCGCACGAGGTCGCGCGCCTGCTGTTCGGTCGCCGCCTCATGGCCGCCGCCCTCGTGGCGGTGCTGGTGGCGCAGCTCCAGCCGCACCTGGCCCAGCAGGGCTTGCAACGACGTGTCCAGCGTGTGGCCGATGTAGAAGTCCTCGCTCTCCTGGCGCAGGTCGGGTGGGCCCAGGCGCATCGGAAACAACGCGCCGCGCAGCCCGTCTAGGATGTCGGTGAGCGCGTCGCGCGAGGGCAGCTCTCGACCGCCGGGTTCGCGCGAGCGCTTCTGCGCTGTGCGCCAGCGCTGGCGTACATCGGCCAGATCGCGCACGACCTGCTGCAGGTCAAACAGGTGCGTGCGCACCTCGGGGGTGAGTGCGTCGTCCATCAGTCTTGAACCCACGGCAGCCCCTGGAAGCGCCAGCCGTCCTGGCCACCGCGGTGTTGGTTGGCGTCGATCTCGCCCTCGAAACCTTCGAGCACGTTGAACACCTGGGTGAAGCCGGCTTGGGCCGCTGCCTCGGCCGCCAGTGCCGAGCGCTTGCCGCTGCGGCACAGCAGCAGGATGCGCGCGTCCTTGCCGGTTTTGGCTTCGAGTTCGCGCACGAAACGCGGGTTGCGCGTGAGGTTGGTGCCGGTGGCCCAGGGCACATGAACGCTCTCGGGCACCTGGCCGACAAACTTGCGCTCTTCGGCGCTGCGCACGTCCACCAGGATGGCCTGGCCCGTGGAAAACAGCGACCAGGCGAGCCCGGGCGAGACGCCGCCCGCATAGGGCAGGCCCGCGGATCGGGCGGCCTGCTCGGCGGCTTCCAGGGCGTCGCGCAAGGTGGGAGATTCGGAGGCAACGGTCATGTGAGAAACCCTTTCGTGTGTGACTGCCCGCGACCTGTGCGCAAGGCATGGAGGCACTCTAAAAGCGCAGCTTCAACACACAAACCATTGTTTTTTTGTTTCTTCATTGCCCAAACATCTGAGCCGGATCGCGCTCAAAAAAAAGCCGGCCGATGCAATCCTCCCCCCAGGAGACAACCAGGGTTCTCTCATCTCCGCATCGGCCGGACCAGACTTTTCAGAACCGGTGCACCGATGCTAGGCAGGCGGGACCGGGTCCACAACGAAGCAGAACGGCTATGGATATGCGGTTTGTTTCGTTCCGCGCGGAGGAGTCCGGGCCTAGATTGGCGGGCTCGATCCACAGGGAGCAACCTCCAATGAGCAACAGACAACTGCGCCTGGGCGCCTTCATCATGGCCACGGGCCACCACATCGCCGCCTGGCGCCATCCCGGTTCGCAGATCGACTCGGGCACCAACATCGACCACTACATCGAGGTCGCGCAGACCGCCGAGCGCGGCCTGTTTGACCAGGTGTTCGTGGCCGACAGCCCCGGCATCTGGGGCACGGGCGACGACGAGTCCTTCAGCCGCCAGGGACGCATCTCGCACTTCGAGCCGGTCACGTTGTGGGCCGCGCTCGCGGCGGTGACGAAACACATCGGCTTCGTCGCCACCGCGTCCACCACCTACGAAGACCCCTACCTGCTGGCGCGCAAATTCGCGTCGCTCGACCACATCAGCAAGGGCCGCGCGGCCTGGAACGTGGTGACCACCAGCAACGACAGCGTGCATGGCAACTTCGGTCTGGACGCGCACCCCACGCCCGGCGAGCGCTACGCCAAGGCCACCGAGTTCGTGGACGTGGTCAAAGGCCTGTGGGACAGCTTCGACGACGACGCCTTCGTGCGCGACCGCGCATCGGGCGTGTACTTCGACCCCGCGAAGCTGCACGAGCTCAACCACATCGGCAAGCACCTGAAGGTGAAAGGGCCGCTGAACATCGAGCGCTCGCCACAGGGCCACCCGGTGATCGTGCAGGCGGGGTCGTCCGAGGACGGCAAGGAACTCGCGGCGGCCACGGCGGAAGCGATCTTCACCGCCTGGACCAGCCTGGCCGAGGCGCAGGCGTTTTACAAGGACGTGAAAGGCCGCATGGCGAAGCACTGCCGGCGGCCCGAGCAGCTGTTGGTGCTGCCCGGCATCTCGCCGGTGATCGGGCGCACCGAAGCCGAGGCGCAGGCCAAGTGGGCCGAGCTGCAGGCGCTGATCCACCCCTCGGTGGGCCTGAGCACCCTCGCACCGTACTGGCCCGGCGAGGACCTGCGCCGCTGGAATCTGGACGCACCGCCACCGCACTACCCGGAGCCGCCCAAGGGCATCAACAGCCGCGCGCACGTGGTGATCGAACTCGCGCGGCGCGAGCAGTTCACCGTGCGCCAGCTCTACGAATACCTGGCCGGCGCGCGCGGCCACTGGGTGGTGATCGGCACACCGCAGACCATTGCCGACCAGATGCAGGAGTGGTTCGAGAACGGCGCGGCCGACGGCTTCAACGTGATGCCGCCGGTGCTGCCGGCCTCGCTCAACGAGTTCGTGGACCTGGTGGTGCCCGAGCTGCAGAAGCGCGGCCTGTTCCGCACCGCCTACGAAGGCAGCACGCTGCGCGAGAACCTCGGGCTGGAGCGGCCGGTGAGCCGCTACGCGGCCGCCGCGCGGCTCGCGGCCTGAGCCGTCACAAGGTCTTCAGAAACGCCTGCAGCGCCGCGATGTCGGCCTCGCCCAGTGGCAGCGGCCGCAGGTGCGGCGACACGCGCGCCGCGCAGGCGTAGAGCGGGTTCGCCGCCACGCCCGCGCGGCTGTTGCGCGGGTCGCCACCACCGCGCGTGTACAGGTGCAGCACGCCCGCAAGCGTGTCGAACAGGCCGTGGTGCATGTAGGGCGCGGTGCGCGACACACCGCGCAGGCTGGCGGTGCGAAAGCGGCCCGCGTCTTCGCATTGACCGGTCGCTTCAAAACGGCCGAGGTCCTGCGAGGGTTCGCCGAAGAAGGCGATGCCGAGGTTGTGGAACCGGCCATCGCTGAACGTGGGGCCGAAGTGGCAGTTGGCGCAGCGGGCCTGGGTGCGGAACAGGTGCAGGCCTCGCAGCTCCTGGTCGTTGAGCGCGCGGTGCTCTCCCCGCACGAAGCGGTCGAAGTGGCTGCTGGCGTGCAGCGTGCGCTGGAAGGCCGCCAGCGCCGCGCCCAGTTGCTCGGGCGTGGTGAGTGCACGGTACTCGGGCGCAGCCCGCACACGCTGCCAGACCTCGTCCAGCGAGGGGTTGCCCATTTCGCGCGGGTCGGTCAGCGGCCGCAGCGACTGCGCAGCCAGCGAAGCGGCGGCACCGTCCCAGGCCCAGTGCGCGCGCGAGGCCACGCCGTGCAGGCCCGGTGGGTTGCGCCGTCCGCCGGGCGCGGTGGGTGTGCGCAGCGTCCAGGCCTGGTCGGGCCGGTGGCAGCTGGCGCAGGACACGCGGCCATCCAGCGAGAGGCGGGCATCGAAGAACAGCTGGCGGCCCAACCTCGTGAGCTGCGCCGCGCGCGCCGAAGTGGGCGAGGGTGGTGGCGCGAGGGCGCCGAGTTCCACGAAGGCCACGCCCTCGTCGACCCACGGTGCGGGCCATTGAGCTGGTGGCTTCTCGTAGGCGGCGCGCAGCGGCTCGCCAGCCATCGCCGCCGAGCCGATCAGGCCCAGCGCAGCGAGCCAGAGCAGCGCCCGGCTCAATGGCAGTCCGGTCCGGTCTGGTCGAAGTAGACCTCGAAGGCCACGTTGGCCGCCCAGGTCTGGCGCCGTTGTGCCCAGTGGGCGCTGGAGCCGATGGCGTTCACCGCCGCGTGGATGGGCGCGGCCAGGTCGGCGCGGCCATCGGCCAGCCAGGCTTGCAGCGGGCTGGTGCCCGTGGCCGGCAGGGTGGCGGAGAACTTCTGCCATTCCTTTTTCGACAGCAGCGCATCCAGCTGCGAGCGGTCGAGAATGGCCGCCGCGCACTCGCCGGTGCGCACCTGCACCAGGGCTTGCGCCGGCGCGGCGAACACCTTCAGCCGCCCCTTGACCTGCGCGGCCTGCTCACGGGCGCGCCCGTTCTCGGCTGTGGTGCAGACCACGCGTCCGGCCAGGTCGTTCCAGGTGCGCACAGGGGTGTCCGAGCGCATGGCCACGCTCAGGCCCGACTGGTAGCCGGTGCCCAACACGCGCATGCCGTGCTGTGCCTGCTGGTCGTTGTCGGGGCGCGTCAGCACCAGATCCACCGCGCCTTGCCGCAGGGCCTGCACCTGGGCGCCTGGCGCCAGCGGGACCAGTTGGACCTCGACGCCGAGATGCCGCGCCAGTTCGCGCGCGTAGACCGCCTCGAAGCCACCGTTGGTGTAGTCGCGTTCGCCGGTGCTCACGGGCAGGGTGGTGGGTGAGATACCGATGTGCAGCACCTGGACAGGCAGCGGTGCGGAGGCGGCGGCACGCGATTGCGTGGCCGCGAACACCGCCGCGCACAGGGCGGTGGCGCCCAGTGCGGTGAGCCAGGCCAGCTTGCGCAAGGGCGGCTCCTGAAGGGAATGGAGTGGGTTCATGGGATGGGCATTCTGTGCGGCTCGGCGGGCCTGTGTGAGGCGAAATGCGCATAAGCATCTGCGCCATTTGTCGCGGCATATGCATCCCTGTTTTCCTTCCTTGGCCGGGCTGTGATCCGCCCCAAGAATCGGCGCTTCCTTCACAACGCGACACCCAACCCGGAGAACCCCATGACCATCGCCACGAAGAACCAACCCACCCGCAGCCGCCTGCGCGCCCTCAGTGCCGCCGCCCTGGCCCTGGGCCTGCTGGCCCAATCGGGCACAGCCAGCGCCGAGGTGCTGCCCGCCATCAACCTGCAGCTCACGCCGTGGACCGTGATCGCCCGTGAGAAAGGCATCTTCAAGGAAGAGTTCAGCAAGGTCGGCACCCACGAAGTCAACCTCATCGCATCGGGCGGTGCGGAGCTGGTGGGCGCGGAAACGGGCGCCCTCAGCAAGGGGGCGATTTCGATCGCGCAGCGCATGATCTACCCGGCCACCGTGCACCGCGCCAACGGGCTCGATGGCGTGATCATCTGGGCCTCCGAGACCTCCAACCGCTACCGCGCGCCCATCCTGGCAGCGGTGTCGAACAAGTCGGTGAACACGCTGGCCGACCTGGATGGCAAGAAGTTCGGCAGCAGCCGCATCAGCTGCTACTGGTCCGCCCCCACCGAAGCGCTCAACTCGGTGGGCCTGCCGCTGGACACGCGCCAGACCAAGGGCCGCGTGCGCTACGAATCGATCGACAACCCCACGGTGGCCATCGCCGGGGTGCTGTCGGGTGCGCTCGATGCCACCACCACCCACCTGGCTGCCGGCAACGCCACTGGTGCCTGGCTCTCGGGCAAGCTCAAGGTGATCGGCCATGTGCCGGACGATGGCGTGTACGTGAACCACGCCGGGCGCGTGACCTACTTCGCCAAGCGCGAGTTCGTCAACAAGTACCCCGAGGCGGTGAAAGCCTTCCTGGCCTCGCGCGAACGCGCCATGGCCTGGACGCTGGACAACGTGGACGAGGCCGCGAAGATCGTCGCGCGTGAAACCCGCGTGCCGGTGGAAGTGGCCAAGTTCCAGATCACCCACCTGGGCCAGTGGGAGTTCATGGCCGGCGAGCCCAACGCCCAGCGTGCGCGCAATTCCATCAAGACCTTCATCGACTGGTACGTGAAGCAGGGTGACGACATCCTGAGCGAACGCCGCCTGACCGATGCACAGGTCGACGCCTTCGTGGACAGCCGCTTCTTCGCGGGCGGCACGCACTCGATCTACCGCTGAACGCCATGAACACGTTGACGCAACGTCTTCCTTCCGTCACCGCTGCACCGGATACGACGTCCTTCGGGGCTCGGCTCCATCAGTGGCTGGTGCCGAGCCGCGCGATCGGTTTGCTGCTGCCGGGTGCGGTGCTGCTGCTGTGGCAGACGGCGGCCAGTCTCGCCTGGATCGACCCAGTCTTCCTGCCCGCACCCATCAAGGTGGTGGAGGCCTTCTTCAAGATGCTGACCGAGCAGCGCCTGCTGATGGACTTCGGCGTCAGCCTGGCGCTGGTCTCGCAAGGGTTTCTCTACGGCGCCATCGCTGCCGTGGGGCTCGGCGTGGCCGCTGGTCTCTCCAGGCGCTTCGAGCAGTTCCTCTCGCCCACCTTCGACACCATCCGCCACATCCCGGGCATCGCCTGGTTTCCGCTGATCGTGCTGTGGCTGGGCCTGGGCGCACCGGCCAAGATCCTGGTGATCGCCAAGACGGTGTTCTTCCCGGTGTTCCTCAACACGCTGCAGGGCATCCGAAGCGTGGACAAGAGCTACATCGAACTGGCCGAGGTGATGACGCTCACGCGCTGGCAACTGGTGCGCAAGATCATCCTGCCCGCGGCCACGCCGACCATCATGGTCTCGCTGCGTTATGCGGCGGGCCTGGCCTGGGCGCTGGTGGTGGTGGCCGAGGGCCTGAGCGGCCTGGAGGGCCTGGGCTTCCTGATCTTCCGCGCGCAGGGTCTGCTGCTCACCGACCAGCTGCTGGTCTGCATGGTGATTATTGGTCTCGTGGGCTTCGGTATCGATCGCACGATGTATTTGCTGCAGCGCCGCGTGTTGCGCTGGAAACAAGGATTTGAGGGATGAACAACCATGGCTGAACCCGGTCGCCTTGAAGTCAAGGCCGTTTCCAAGAGCTATTCCGTGCCAGGCCGTCCGCGCCTGGACGCGCTGGTCAACGCCAGCTTCAACGTCGAGCCCGGCGCCTTCGTGACGCTGGTCGGCCCCAGTGGCTGCGGCAAGTCCACGCTGCTGCGGCTCATCCTCGGGCTGGACAAGGACCACGAGGGCGACATCCTGCTGCACGGCGAGCGGATTGCCGGCACCAGCCTGTCGCGCGGCATCGTGTTCCAGGACCACCGCTTGCTGCCCTGGATGACGCTGGAGCAGAACATCGGCCTGGCGCTGGTCAACTCGGCGCTCACGCCCGGGCAGCAGCGCCAGACCATCCAGTCGAACATCGAGCTGGTGGGCCTGCAAGGTTTCGAGAAGGCCTACCCGCACGAGCTCTCGGGTGGCATGGCGCAGCGCGGCGCGATCGCGCGCGGCCTGGTTGGCCAGCCCGAGATCCTGCTGCTCGACGAACCGCTGGGCGCGCTCGATGCACTCACCCGCGTGCGCCTGCAGGAAGAGTTGCAGCGCATCTGGCGCGCCGAGGGCGTGACCATGATCCTCGTGACGCACGACGTGGACGAGGCCATCTTCCTGAGCGACACCGTGATCGTGATGAACGCCAACCCGGGCCGCATCGTCAAGCAGGTGAAGGTGGACCTGCCACCCGGCCCGCGCGACCGGGTGAGCCCGGCGTTTGCCGCGCTCAAGCGCGAAATCCTCACCGCCATGGGCGAGGTGGTGGCGCCGGCACCGCAGCTGGCCGAGGCCTGAGCATGCGAGGTCTGCGCATGGCCACCGTGGCCGCCACGATGGCAGTTCACCTGGCACTCGGCGCGGCCGGCGCACCACCGTCGTCCGATCTGCCCGACCTCTCGGCCGTGCGTGCCCGGGTGTATGCGGGTGAGTACGCGAAAGCGGTCGAACAGCTCACGGCGCTCAGCCGCACCGTGCAGCACGCCGAGGTCTACAACCTGCTCGGCTTCAGCCTGCGCCAGCTCAAGCGCTACGACGAAGCCGGGCGCTGGTACCGCGAGGCCCTGCTGTACGACCCGGAACACCGCCCGGCGCTGGAATACCAGGGCGAACTGTTCCTGGCGCTCGGGCAGGTGGACGCAGCGCGCAAGAACCTGCGCTACCTTGAGTTGCTGTGCACCGCGCCGCCGTGTGCGGAATACGAGTTGCTGAAGAAGGCCATCGCAGCGTCGAAGGTGTCCGGAGCCCTGGGCGCAAAAAAGAGCTGACACATCCCCAAAATAGGGGGAGGAGTTTCCGGTCATACCGTTTATCATTCCTTTCGTCGGCCGCATTCCTGAATCGGACTCGCCCTGTGCTCTGAAATTCCGGGCGATTCCACCCCCTCTCATCTCCGTACAGAGCCCCACGTGATGCCCAGCCAAACACCGCTCCTTCCTGCCCGCTACCTCTTGGTGCCAGCCCTTGCAGCGGCGTTTGCGCTGTTGTCCTGGACGGGCACGGCCGCAGCCCAGGACAAGGCGCCGGTCGGCTATGTGAAGAACGTCAAGGGCACGGCCACGGTCACCACCGACGGCCTGGTGGTCCAGGCGCAGCCGGGCACACCCCTGCACCAGGGCAGCGCGCTCAAGACCGATGCGCAATCGAGCATGGGCGTCATGTTCAAGGACAACACCATGATGTCCTTCGGACCGAGCACGGTGCTGACCGTCGATGAATACCTGTACGAGCCGGGTGAAGGCAAGCTCAAGCTGGGCGCGCGCATGGGCAAAG
Organism: Hydrogenophaga sp. PBL-H3; assembly: GCF_010104355.1. Lineage (NCBI taxonomy): Bacteria > Pseudomonadati > Pseudomonadota > Betaproteobacteria > Burkholderiales > Comamonadaceae > Hydrogenophaga > Hydrogenophaga sp. PBL-H3. Next base: position 2,848,417 of record NZ_CP044972.1, on the reverse strand, counting down.
GCACGCTGAACTACGTCTCGGGCGTGATCGCCAAACTGCAACCCGAAGCCGTCACCATCAAGACGCCGACGGGCCTGATCGGCGTGCGTGGCACGCAATTCCTGCTCAAGGTTTCGGAAGAATGATCATTTGGCGTTGAGCACGATCCTGTCGCCCGTTTCGTTCTCCGCCAACCTCGCGCAATACAGGGCCACCAGCGGGTCGCCGGGGTAACTCTCCCGCAGGCGCTCGAACAGCTCTTTCGCGCAGGGGTCCCCGTCATGCACCGCTTCGTAGGCCGCCAGGTACATCGTGGTGGGGGCATACCCCTGCGGAAGCGTGTCGGGCAAGGGTTCGAACACCTGCAGCGCGTTCTTCTTGCCTTTGAGCACGAGATGGCCCACCGGTCTGGCCGACACGTCAACGCAAGCCGACAGCGTGCCTTCCGACACGCAGATCTGCGTGCCCAGATGCTTGTTCACACTCTCCAGGCGCGCCGCTGTGTTCACGGGGTCGCCGAGCGCGCGGTAATCGAAGAGCGCATGACCGCCGAAGTTCCCCACGATGACTTCACCCGAGTGCACGCCGAACCGGGTGTGCCCGAACGCAATGCCCTTGGCCTGCAAGTCCCGCGCATACCCCATCGCGAAAGCATGCATCTCCATCGCGCAGTCCAGCGCGCGCTGCGCGTGATCGGGCTGCACGACGGGTGCGGAAAACATGATGGCCAGGGCGTCACCCACGATGCGGTCCAGCGTGCCGTGATGACGGAAGGCGATGGAAATCATGTCTTCCAGGTAGTCGTTGAGCAGGGCGACCGCGGCCGCCGGGTCGATGTCCTCCATCAGGCTCGTGAATCCGGCCAGGTCGGTGAACACAAAGCTGCAGTGCTGGCGCTTGCCGCCCAGTTCCAGTTGACCTGGGTTGTTCATCAGGTACTCCACCCGGTTGGGGGAGACATACCGGGAGAACGCCTCTTTGACCCAACGCTGTTCCCGCTCGCTCCAGAAATGGCGAAACAGGCTGGCCAAAGCGAACGCCACCGCCCAGGCGAGCGAGGGCGTGAAACTGTCCAGCAACAGGCGGTGGTTCGAGAAGGCCGACCAGCCGCCCCACAACACGCCCGCCACCAGTGCCAGCGAAATGCCAGCGGCCCACAGTGAGGGCAAGTAAGCGCCGATCCAGACCATCGCCACACAACCCAGCACCACCGCGATCGCTTCTGCCGCCACGGCCCAGCTGGGACGATTCAGGTAGTGCCCGGAGAGCACCTGCTCCAGGGCTTGCGCATGCGCCTCGACGCCAGGCATCACGCGGCCGAGTGGATTGAAGCGCAGGTCCATCAGGCCTTGCGCGGAACTGCCCACCAGCACGATGTGCCCTTCCAGCAGAGCGGGGTCTGCTTCTCCTGCCAGGACCTTCCACGACGGCACATAACGCGCGGGCTGCGCGTTGGTGTAGTGCAGCCACATTTCGCCTTGCGCGTTGGTGGGCACGGTCAACTGGCCGATGCGCACCTGCGCCAGGGCGGGCGCGTCACCCTCGGCGCGTCGAAGAATGTGGTTGTCGACGCCCTGGGCCACGCGCAGCAGTTCGGCGCTCAGGCTCGGCACGGGCGCGCCTGCCAGTGCCAGCGCCATGGGCACGCGGCGCACCACGCCGTCGCCATCGGGCATGAAGGTCAGCGCGCCGCTCCCGCTCGCCGCCGCATCGAGCGCTGGCAGCGGCGGTACCGCTGCGGCAAACGCGTGCAGCGCCTGGGGGCTTGGCTCGCCCACCCACACATAGCGATAGGGGGCGTTCGGAACGGCCTGCTGTGGTTGCGACACCGCCGCATCGCTGCGCAATGCGAAGCCCAGCACCACGTTGTGCGCGGCAATGGCCTGGGCAAAGGTGGCGTCGTTGTCGGGCAGCGCCGCGAGCGAACGTGCCTGCGCGGGCGACAAGGCCCACTGAGCAGAGACGCGAGCTGGGGAGGTGCGATCCGGTTCGGCGAACACCACGTCGAAGCCGATGGCGACAGCTCCCTTGGCACCCAGTTGTTCGACCAGCTGAGCCAGCTTGTTGCGCGGCCACGGCCATTGGCCAATCTTCTCCAGGCTCGCCTCATCGATGTCGATGATCCTGACCGGCATGGCCTCGTAGGTTCGAGGTTGCCAGCGCTGGTACTGATCGAAGCCCTGGTTCCGGATCGTCTGCAGCGCGAGGGGGTCAGCCAGAACCAGCGTCAGGCCGAGCACCGCCGTTGCGAGGCTGAGCATCGCGGCGACCGAACGCAGGGACAGCTTTTTTCTCATGCATCAGGTCGATGCAGGGGTCACGCTTCCCGGAAGCCCCACGCCTGTTTCTCCGCGAGGCTGAGCGCGCCGATCACTTCGCGCGCATGGTCGTCGCCCTTGGTGACGATGGACGAAAAGCGCCCCCATTGCAGAAACCCGATCCTGTACAACTCGGGGTTGAAATACAGGTCGGTCTGCTTGCGTGACTCCGACTGCCGCGACACGCTGTAGAGCACCGACACGTTGAGCAGGTATGACATCAGCGAAGGAACGCGGTAGCGCTGCTTGGCGCGGGGTTTGAGCCGATCGAAGAAGACCTGCCAGGCGCCCGGCATCTCATCGAAATCGAGCCGGCGCGCGCGCCGGGCGCTGAGGTCCACACCGATCACCTTGCCGACTCCGCGCATGTTTCTCATCACATCGGCCGGGAAGTTGTTGAAGGTGCCACCATCGCAGAACAGTTCGCCATCCATCACGACCGGCGGCAGTGCGCCGGGGATCGCGATGCTGGCCCGCAGTGCGCGGCCCAGGTCGCCCTTGTGCAACTGCATTTCACTGCCTTGGGAGTAGTTGCTCGCGATGCAGAAATAGCCCTTCCACAGATCGACGATGTCGACCGGCCCACCCATCAGCGAAGCGATGGAGCGTTCGACGATGGAGCGTATCCGCCGACCCTTGATCAGCGAGATCAAGGGCAGCAAGTTGTAGTCCCCGGTGGGGTTGATCTTGAATGCCTGCTTGAGAATATCGAGCGTTGTCGGAATCCCCCGGTCCGCCGCAATGGCGGCGGCCATCACCGCGCCCATGCTGGTGCCACCCACGCAATCGATTTCGATGCCGAGATCGTCCAGCGCCTTCCAGACCCCCAGGTGGGCAAAGCCGCGCGCGCCGCCGCCCGCCAGAACCAGACCCACCGCGTTGCGGCTCAGCAGCCGTGCCAGCCGCGCGATATCGCCGTCGAGTTCGACACGCAGATTCACGTGGCCGGTGACGGGCCGGCGTTCAACCCACTGGCGCATGCCGAGGGGCGACTGCGTGCTCGCCGGGTGCAACAGCACCAGCGTTTCCGCCACCTCGTTGCGATGCGGCGTGTCGACCATGCAGGCCTGCTCCACCGGGTGGATGGCGGCGGGCTGCGTCGCATCTGCCAGCAACAGCACCTCATCGCTCAGGCTGATGCACAGCTCGGTCCATTCGTTCGCCTCGGTGTCCGCCACCATCAGAACGAAGTCGTGCTCGGCCTCCAGGTCTTCCAGAACTTCGGAGGCCACGCCAGCTGTCATGGTGGTCGAATCCACCCGGCAGACCCGGCCGAACGGTTCCAATGCCTGCATGAGGCGCTGCGCCAGGGCAGCAGCCTCCACGCCCCCGGTGATCGGGAGAAGCGTCACCGTGACGGGCGGCGGCAGTGGGCGCTGATCGTGTTGGGTTTGCAGGCGCTCGATGATCTTTTTCGTCAGCGCCATGGACACTTTGGGATTGCGCGCCACCAGCGCGGTGAAGTGCGGCTTGTCCAGTCGCACCACCACGGTCCTGCGGATGGCCACCACCGTCGCGGATCGTGTTGCATCGGTGTACAGGCTGATTTCCCCGGTGATCTCTCCGCGCCCCAGCTCACGAACCATGCGAGGCGCGTTGTCGTCGGTCTTGACGTAGACGCGCAGCCGACCGCTGATGGTCAGGTAGGCGGCATCCGCCGGTGCACCTTGCTCCATCAGCACTTCTCCGGCGCGCAACTCCACCCATTGAACGTTGTTCTGAATGTCTTGCAGCGTCTCTTGGTCAATGCCCGGGAAGTTGTCGCCAAGATAGCTCGCCAATGCGTTCCGGCGCCGTTGAATTTCGGTGTCGTCTGAAGTCATGTCGCCCTCAAATGTGGTGATGCCACACACGCGAAAATGCGGCACTGTGACCCGACGGGACCCGACTCCCGCGGAAATTGATCAGCGCGCATACTACCATCGCACCTGCGAAATTCATGTCGCATTGGCGTGGACGAAATGGCAGGATTCGGCTTGGCATTTGATCCTGGATTTTCGGCATCAATCGGGTTTTGAAACATGGGAGTGATCGCGATGTTTGGCATGCAAAAACTTCGTTGCCTGGTGGTCGCTGGCCTTGTAGGTGCACTGCTGCTCCTGTCAGCTTGCGCCCCCAGTATTCCGCGTTCTTACGTTGTGCTGGTGCCCGATCTGGACGGCGCTGTGGGGCAGGTCATCGTGAGCGGTCAAAAGGGCAGCCAGGTGTTGACGCGCGCCGGGCAGGTGGCCGGAACCGATGGCAATGAAGTGAAAGCCGAACTCGCCGGCGCGAAATTCGACGCCGATTTTTCAGAGGCCAAGGCCGCTCAACCCACGCCGCCCGAGCATTTCATGCTGTATTTCGTCAGCGGTGGAATTCGGTTGACGGATGAGTCGGAAATTCAGTTCGCTGATCTATTGAACCGCTGGAGAACCCGCGGCGCAAAGGCGATTGTCGAGGTGGTAGTGATTGGTCACACCGATACCGTGGGCAGCGCCGAGAACAACCTGGCGCTTTCGGCGCAGCGCGCCAAAGCGGTGGCTGATCGGTTGCAGGCTTCCGGGCTCAAGCTGTCGGCATTGACGCTGGAATCGCACGGCGAAAAAAACCCGCTGATTCCGACCAGGAACGGCGTGCCTGAGCCGCGCAACCGCCGGGTGCAGGTCACGATCCGCTGAGCACCTTCAGGCTTGCCCGGCCATGAACAAGCTCTTGAAACTCAAGACCTGGGCGGCACTCAGCGAAGCGGCTCGGTCCGCCTCGACAGCGGTGGACCCCAATCGGCCCAGCAGATCAAACACATCCGGCAGCATGCGGTGGATCTGCGCCGCGATGAACATGGCGCCGCCCGGGTCGCCGAAGGTGCCAAGCGTGGGCGGGCCGATCAGGCGGATGCGAGGCAATGCATCGCCCAGGGCGTTGATCACGCGGCAGTGCGGGTCCACCGCGTAGCCGATGCCGCAGGCGTCGGGCCGCAGCGTGCCGTGTTCCACCAGTGCCTTGAGCAAGGGGTTGCCGGCGGTGCGGGCGGCGGCGTCCAGCCCAGTGCAGTTCACCACCACGTCGAAGGCTTCGGTGCGCAGCGCGCTGCTGCCCGTTGGTTGCAGCACGGCGTCGATGCGGTGCGTGTGCGCCTGCGCGGCCAGCGAGCGCAGCCGTGCCGCGAGGTGCACCACGCGGCCGGCGGCCAGGGCCTCGCGGTTGATGGCCTCCGTTTGCGGTGGCGAGCGGAAGCGGTGCACGTCGTACCAGGTGCGCACGCTGCGCAGGAAACGGCGCTGCTGCGCGGCGGGCAGGGTGGGCCAGAGTTGCCACACGGCATCGCGCAGTTCGTCGAACGGAACGTTCCAGCCCTCGCCGTTCGCCACACTCTCGCGAATGCGCGCGCGCACGGCCTTGATCCAGGTGCGCAGCTCGGGCTTCACCTGCGTGAGGAAAGCGGGCGCGGGGCCGAGCAGGCGGTCCAGGTTCTGGCGGCCTTGCGGGTGCACCACCGGGCCGCTGGCCAGGGGTTGCGGGCGAGGGCGCAGACCCCGGCGCGAGACCACGGTGACGCCGCCGGTGTGGCCTTGCCGCTGCAGGGTGGAGACCACGTCCAGCGAGGTCAGGCCGCTGCCGATGATGAGCACGCGCGCATCGCGCGCGATGCCCAGCAGCCGCGCGGTGATCAGCGGGTTTTCGATCACGCCGGGGTGTTGGGCCAGCGCCGGGTTCAGCGGGGCTTGCAGGCGGGGTTCGGCATTGCCGGTGGCCAGCAGCAGCAGGTCTGCCGGCAGGGTCTGGCCGCGCTCGGTGGTGGTGGTCACCTCGCCGTCGGCCTGCCAGGCGTGCACGGCGCGGTCTTGCAGCGTGCGGATGGTGGAGCCCGTGGCCGGCCAGCTGGCATGGCGGTGCACCATATCTTCCAGATACGCGCCGAGCACGGCGCGGCGCACGAAGGCCGTGCCGTTGGCCTGCACGGCTTGCGGGTCGGCACTGAAGACACCACGCGCTTCGCACCAGCGCGTGAAGTGCTCGCCGTCCACGGGGTCGACCGCGTGCACCCAGGTGGGACCGTTGAGCCGGTGGTCGGGGTCGTGCGTGGCGTAGGCCAGGCCGGGGCCCACCCGGTCGCGCGATTCGATGAGGGTGATGGCCAGTGGCACCGGGCTGTGGCGCACCAGCTGCACGGCGGCGCTCACGCCGGAGAAGCCGCCGCCCACGATGGTGATGCGGCGCGGGGCGGGCGATGCCGAGGTCACTGGCTTCATCGCACCGTGCCCCAGCGGCGCACGGTGAGTTTCTCCAGCGTCTGGAACACCACGGTTTCCACCAGCAGGCCGATGAGGATGACCATGACCAGGCCGGCGAACACCTTGTCGGTGTAGAGCTCGTTGCGGTTCTGAAAGATGTACCAGCCCAGGCCGCCCTTGCCGGAGGACACGCCGAACACCAGCTCGGCAGCAATGAGGGTGCGCCAGGCAAAGGCCCAGCCGATCTTCAGGCCCGAGATGATGGCCGGCAGCGCCGAAGGCACCAGGATCAGCAGCACATAGCGGATGCCGCGCAGGCCGTAGTTGCGCCCGGCCATGCGCAGCGTCTCGGGCACCGCCTGGAAACCCGCAAACGTGGCCAGGGCCAGCGGCCACAGCACCGAATGCACCAGCACGAAGACCAGGCTGCCTTGCCCCAGGCCGAACCACAGCAGCGCCAGCGGCAGCAGCGCGATGGCGGGCAGCGGGTTGAACATGGACGTGAGCGTGGCCAGCAGGTCGCGTCCGATCTGGGTGGACACGGCCAGCGTGGTGAGCACGAAGGCCGCCAGGATGCCGAGCAGGTAACCCTGCAGCAGCAGCACCAGCGAGGCGCGGGCGCGCAGCAGCAACTCGCCTCCGGCGATGCCGTCCACGAAGGCGAGCGCGGTCTGCGCGAAGGTGGGCAGCAGCAGGTCGTTGTCTTGCCAGCGGGCGATCAGCTCCCACAACAGGGCGAGGGCCAGCAGGATCACCGCCTTGCGCAGCCACGCTTGTTGCCACACGCGTTGTGGCCAGGGCAGGGGGCGCTCGATGGGTGTGTCCACCAACTCGGGCAGGGTGTGTTCGGCCTCGGGCCGGATCGGGGGCAGAGCCCTTGCAAAACTCATCGGGGTGTTTCTCCGAACAGCAGGCCGTGGATGCGCTGGGTGGCGGCCTGAAAGTCTGGCCCGCCGCTGCTGGCCAGGCCGAACTGGTGCGCCTGGATCTCGGCGCGCAGCCGGCCCGGGCGCGGCGTGAGCACGCCGATGCGGCTGCCCACCACCAGCGCTTCTTCGATCGAGTGCGTGACGAAGAGCAGCGTGAAGCGCACTTCGTCCCACAGCGCGAGCAGCTCCTCCTGCATGCGCCGGCGCGTGAGCGCGTCCAGCGAGGCGAAGGGCTCGTCCATCAGCAGCACGCGCGGCTGCATGGCGAGCGCCCGGGCGATCGCCACGCGCTGCTTCATGCCGCCCGAAAGCTGGTGCGGGTACGACCGGGCGAACTCGGCCAGGCCCACCTGCTTGAGCACCGCGTGAGCCCGCTCCAGCGCATCGGCCTTGCCCAGGCGCCGGGTGGCGAGCAGGGGAAACATCACATTGGCCAGCACCGTTTTCCACGGCGGCAACTGGTCGAACTCCTGGAACACGACGATGCGGTCCGGCCCCGGGCCTTCGATGGTCTGGCCATCCAGCCGGATGCTGCCTTCGCGCGGCGGGATGAAACCCGCCGCCGCCTTCAGCAGCGTGCTCTTGCCGCAACCCGAGGGACCGAGCAGCACATAGCGCTCACCCTCGTGCACCGACAGGCTCACGCGGTGCGTGGCGCGCACCACCTGCTGGCCGGTGGCGTACTCCAGCGAGACATGGTCGAAGTCGAGCAAAGGCGCCGTTGCACCGACTTGCGTTGCCCGTGCCGCGACTGGTGCCGCCGTGTACGCTCTCAGCAACTCCTGACCCGGTGTGCCCAGGTAGGCACGCAGCATGCCTTCGGCCGGTGCCATGTTCAATTCGCCGCGGCGCTGTGGCCGTCGTCGAAGAAGTAGTCCCTCGCCGAGGTGGGCTTGTTCTTGATCGCGCCGATGCTGTGCATGAAGGTCGCGAGCTTGAAGGTGTTCTGTGGCTCCAGCTTGAACTGCACGGCCGGGTCTTTGATGATGGACAGCAGCAGCTTGCGGTCGATGCTGCCCTGGCCGGTGCGCAGGTAGATGTCGGCTGCGCCCTCGGGGTTTTTGGTGATGTACTCCGCGGCTTCCTGCAGCGCCGAGGTGAAGGCACGGTAGGTCTTGGGGTTCTCGGCGCGGAATTTTTCCGTCGCGTAGAGCACCGTGGCCGACGACGGCCCGCCCAGCACGTCGTAGCTGTTGAGCACGATGCGCGCGTTCGCATTGCCGGCCAGCGCCTGGTTCTGGAACGGCGGGTTGCCGAAGTGCGCGCTGATCTCGGTGCCGCCCTTGATGATGGCGGCGGTCGCGTCCGGGTGCGGCACGGCGACCTGCAGCTTGTCGAGCTTGTTGTACTGGTCCTGGCCCCAGCGCTGAGCCGAAGCCAGCTGCAGCACACGCGACTGCACCGACACGCCCACGGCGGGCAACGCGATGCGGTCCTTGTCGCTGAAGTCGGCAATGGTCTTCACCGCCGGGTTGTTGGTGACGAGGTAGTAGGGGAAGTTGCCCAGCGAGGCCACGCCGCGCACGTTCTGCTTGTCCTTGGTGCGGTCCCAGATGGTGAGCAGCGGGCCCACGCCGGCGCCGGCGATGTCGATCTGGCCCGAGAGCAGGGCGTCGTTCACCGCGCTGCCGCCCGAGAGCCGCACGAACTCCACCTTCACGTCCACCCCGGCGGCCTTGCCGTGTTTCTCGATCAGCTTCTGGTCTTCGGCCACGTTGAGCAGCAGGTAGACCACGCCGAACTGCTGGGCGATGCGGATCTGGCCTTCGGCATGGGCCGCGAACGAGGTGGACGCGGTCAGCGCGACGGCGAGCAGACTGTTGACGAAAGTGCGTTTTTTCATGTGGGACTTTTTGAATGGGGTAAGGGTGTTCGGCGGAGGCGTTCTCACACCGGTGCATCGCCTTCGATGGTGGTGCGGTACAGGCGACGGCGTTGATCGGGTGGACACCCAGCGGCCAGGTGCAGCACCGAGCGGTTGTCCCAGAACACCATGTCGCCGGGCAGCCAGCGGTGGCGGTAGACGTAGCGGTCCTGCGTGCTGTGCGCGTACAGCGCCTGCAGCAAGGCCTCGCCCTCGTCGTCGGGCAGGCCGACCACGCGGGTGGTGAAGTGCTCGCTGACGAACAGCGCCTGGCGGCCGGTTTCCGGATGCGTGCGCACGATGGGCTGGCTCACCGGCGGCACGGCGGCGACCTGCGCGGGCGAGAGGTCGGGCCGCCACGGGCTGCGGCGTTGCAGCTCGCCATACACCTTGAGGTAGCTGTGCTCGGCGCGCCGGCCCTGCACCGCGCGCGCCAGCTCGGTGGGCAGCTCGTCCCAGGCCAGGTGCTGGTTGGCAAACAGCGTGTCGCCACCTTCGGCCGGCAGCTCCTGCGCGTGCAGGAACGAGCCCAGGCTGGGCTTGTCCTTGTACGAGAGATCCGAATGCCAGAACACCCCCGCGTCGCCCAGGCCGATGGGCTGGCCGCTTTCCACGATGTTGCTGACGATCAGCACCTCGGGCTGCGCGGGCAGCGCGAACTGGTGCAACACATGGCGCTGCAGCGGACCCCAGCGCGCGCTGAAGGCCACCTGCTGCGCGGGCGTGATGCGCTGGTCGCGGAACACCAGCACATGGTGCTCCAGGTGGGCGCGGTGCAGGCGCGCGAAGTCGTCGGCCGACAGCGGCTCGGTGAGGTCGAGGCCGAGCACCTCGGCGCCGAGTGCGTCGCTCAAGGGTCGGATGTCAAAGTCCTGCCGGACCGGGGGAAGTTCTACAAGGATCATGGTCCGCCGATGCTAGGCAGCGGGCCACGATCCAGGAACGATCAATACCGAGGAGTGATATGCGGAAAACGGATATGGACTGTCGTGCGGGTCGTCAGGCTGGCGCAATGGCCAGGCTTCCCACGATGAGGTTGCCATCGGGAGACACCTTGCCTTCGGTCACCAGGGCGCCAGCGCCCACCACCTCGGTCGAGTCGGCCACCCACACGCCCTCGGCGCAGCGGGGGCGTTGTCGATCGATTTCATGCCTCCCGCCGTGAGTTCCAGCAGGGGGCCGGCCCGCTCGGGACGGCGCCCCGAGAGCGCGCAGCCGTTGAGCGCGTGGTGGCCGCGGGCCTGGGCATCAGCGTCGTGCCGCGTGAGGTCAGCGACATCTATGTCTCGGCGGGGCACGTGCGCATCATCCCGCTGCTCAACGACTGGGCGCACCGCGAGTTCGCCATTTGCTATCGCCGCCAGGGCGACCTCACCCCTGCGGCCGAGCGATTGCTCGGGTTCCTCGTTGATCAGGCCGCATCTGACGCAAGGAGCACCTGATCCGGGTCGGCTCCGCACGCCCCCATCTGCAACTGGCCGTTCGTTGCATCACCGGTATCCGTTCGCTGCAGTATTCTGGCGACCCAACCCGCACCCACCTGACGAGGCTTTTATGAATTTGTTCTCCAAACTGCAGCAGCGTGCCGCTGAAGGCAAACCACTGCGCGTGGGCATGATCGGTGCCGGCAAATTCGGCTCCATGTACCTCTCGCAGGTGCCACGCACTCCCGGCATCCACCTGGTGGGCATTGCGGATCTGTCGCCCACGCGAGCCAAGGCCGCACTCCAGAACGTGGGATGGAAGGAAGAGGCCTACAGCGCCACTTCGCTGGAGCAAGCAGCCAGGTTGGGCAACACCGCCGTCATCGACGACAACATGTCGCTGATCGAGTCGCCCTTCGTGGACATCATCATCGATTCCACCGGCAACCCGGCCGTGGGCATTGCCCATGTGCTGGCCTGCTGCGAATTCAGAAAACACATCGTGATGGTGAACGTGGAAGCCGATGCGCTGGCGGGCCCGCTGTTGAAACGCAAGGCCGATGAAGCGGGCATTGTGTATTCACTGGCCTACGGTGATCAGCCTGCATTGATTTGCGAAATGGTGGATTGGGCGCGGGCTGCCGGATTTTCGGTGGTGGCCGCCGGCAAAGGCACCAAGTACCTGCCGTCCTACCACGAGAGCACACCCGACACGGTGTGGAACCACTACGGGCTGACCGCTGAAGACGCGGCCAAGGGCGGCATGAATGCCCAGATGTTCAACAGCTTTCTGGATGGCACCAAGAGCGCGATTGAAATGGCCGCTGTGGCCAACGCCACCGGCCTGAGCGCTCCCAGCGGCCTGAAGTTTCCAGCCGTCGGGGTGGACGATCTGGCGCGCATCCTCAAGCCCAGAGAGCACGGTGGCATTCTCGACCAGCGCGGCCAGGTGGAGGTGATCTCCAGCGTGGAGCGCGACACCCGTCCGGTGTTTCGCGACCTGCGCTGGGGCGTGTACGTGACCTTCGCGGCGGACAGCGATTACGTCGCACGTTGTTTCAAGGAATACGGTTTGATCACCGACCCCAGTGGGCAGTACTCGAGCATGTACAAGCCTTTTCACCTGATTGGTCTTGAGCTGGGCATCACGGTGGCTTCAATCGGCTTGCGTGGTGAATCAACGGGCGCACCCGTGTGCTGGCACGGCGATGTGGTGGCCACGGCCAAGCGCGATTTGCAGGCGGGTGAAATGCTCGATGGCGAAGGCGGCTACACCGTGTTCGGCAAGCTGCTGCCCGCACAGGAATCCCTGGCCCTGGGAGGCCTGCCATTGGGTCTGGCCCACGGGGTGAAGCTGCTCAAACCAGTCAGGGCCGGGCAAGCCGTGAGCTGGAATGACGTGGCGTTTGATGCCGCTTCCACGGCGGTCAAATTCCGCCTTGAGATGGAAAGGACGTTTTCCCGGGCGTGACCTTCTGGTGGGCGCGACCTTGTCGAAACAAGCTGAAGCGCCGCGCCAGCGTTTAAGCCACTGCCTCGATGATGCGGATGTCCCGCTCGGCGCCCTGGCCCAGCGCTTTCAGCGCCTCTTGGTAGGCGGCGCTGTCGTGGGCGCCGGTGGCCTGCGCCACGCTGTCGAACTCGATCAGCACGGCGCGCTGGTTGACGGCGGCTTCATACACCTGGGCGGGCATGCCGCGTGCCAGAAACCGCCCGCCCGCTGCCTGAATAGCGGGTCCGGCAAGTGCCGCGTAGGCCGCGAGAGCGGCGGGGTCGCTGATGGATCGGTAGGTGGCCATCCAGTAGGCTTTGGGCATGTCGGGTTCCTTGAAGGTTGGGGTAAAGGGCTATTGCAAGTCTCTTGCGGTCGCCATGGCTTGGCGAGCCACATCTTGCTCGATGCGATCGCGGAGTTCGATGAAGAAGCGTTGCATCTCCTGCAACGTGGGGGGATTCTCCAAGAGGGTCTGGTAGCCCTCGTCGTTGACGCCTGGTTTGCCGGAGCACAGCCGCATCATCGCAATGTCGTACTTGGCAGGTGCACCGGCCCTCTCGAAGGCCCGCATGAATTCGATGGGCTCGAAGCGTTGTTGCTTCAGCAGCAGGTAGAGGTCAAACCAGTCGCGTGTTTTGGAGCGGTCGGCTGAGACGATGCACTTGAGGCGAAAGATCTCCGACAGGCGCGCAACGCGCGGGCCGGGGGCTTCCATGGGTTCCAGTTGCCGGGCGTTCTCGGGCTCCGGCGCAACAAAGCTGACCTTCACCGTGCCATTGACCATGTAGTCCTGCTGGTAGTCGTTGAAGTCCAGGCCGGCGTTGATGAATTCTTCCACGCCGGCCAGTGCATCGTTGGCCATGAAGTCGAAACCCGCGTCGAGCGCGCGGCGCTTGAGCGCTTCGATCTGAGCCCTCGGCAGCTTCTTGCCAAGGTACATGAAGTCGAGGTCTTCGCTGAGCCGGTGGTGCAGATGCATGGACAGTGCCGTGCCGCCCACCAGCACAAAGCCCTTGAGCGCGGGCTCCGCTTGAAGGTGGTTCCAGAGCCGCAGGGTGTCAGGCCTGAGCATGGGAAACCCCTTCCTGGATGTTGCGCAACTGCCGCTCCACCTCGGCCTGGGCGTTGGGTTTCAACCCGGGCTTGACCTGGCCCCACTGGGCCAGCACCGCTTCGAGCCCATGCGCCTTGACGGCTTCGAGCAGCAGCATGAAGCCACCTTTGGCCAGCGCGTTGCGGATCAGGGTCATGTCGTCGAGATCAGGGTTGGACCATGCCAGTCCCCACTTGGGGTCCGCCAGCGGCGATCGGGTCGGTTGGGTGGCCTGCTTCACCATCGCCTGGCGTGGTGTCGCCACGGGCGCCAGGCCGAGCTGCAGGCCCGCCACCCGGGCCAGGGCAGCGATGGAGGCCAGGTCCATCGTGCCCCGCTTTTTGGCGCGGGAGACGGTTTCCGGTGCCAGGCCCGCAGCGCGCGCCAGGTGCGCCTGGTCCATCCCCGCCTGCAGCGCGGAGGCCAGAACCTGGTCGAGAAGTTGGGCGGCAATTGACATTCAAGTCAATCTTAGGCGAATTGACTTGTATGTCAATCATCGCCTACCTTGCGGGGCATGCCCCAGGGGTTCACACCGTCATGATCTCGTCGTTCAAGGCCTCTTCCACCACTTGCCTGCTCAGGCTGGGCGCGAAGTTCTCGATGAAGCTGTAGGCGTAGCCGCGCAGCCAGGTGCCGCGCCGCACGGCCAGGCGCGTCACATTGATCTCGAACAGGTGGCGCGCATCGAGCGCGCGCAGGTGGCGGTCCCGGTCGGCGTCCACCGCGATGGAAGCCACGATGCCCACGCCCATGCCGAGTTCCACATAGGTCTTGATCACGTCGGCGTCCATCGCGGTGATCACCACGTTCGGGCGCAGGCCTTCTTTCTCGAACGCGTCGTCGATGTGCGAACGCCCGGTGTAACCCTGGTCGTAGGTGATGACGGGGTGCTCGGCCAGCTGCTGCAGCGTCAGCGGTGCATCGATGCCCAGCAGGGGGTGGCCCGGTGGCACCACGATGCTGTGAGTCCAGCGGTAGCAGGGCAGGGTGACGAGTTGCGGGTAGCTCGCCAGCGCCTCGGTGGCTATGCCGATGTCGGCCTCGCCCGCGATGAGCATCTCGGCCACCTGCTTGGGTGATCCCTGGTGCAGGTTGAGCGTGACCTGCGGGAACAGCGCGCGGAAGTCGCGCACCGCGTGGGGCAGGGCGTAGCGGGCCTGCGAGTGCGTGGCCGCGATCGACAGGCCGCCTTCCATGCGCGCCACGAATTCCTTGCCCGCCTGGCGCAGGTTGTCCGACTCCTGCAGCAGCCGCTCGACGATGGGCAGCAGCGTTTTGCCGGGTGCGGTGAGGCCGGTCAGGCGTTTGCCCGCGCGCTCGAAGATGGTCACGCCCAGCTCGTCCTCCAGCTCGCGGATCTGCCGGCTCACGCCGGGTTGCGAGGTGTAGAGCATGGCGGCCACTTCGGTGAGGTTGAAGCCGCTGCGCGCCGTCTCTCGCACCGATCGAAGTTGCTGGAAGTTCATGGTGTCAGAGCAGGGCGTCGGCCCAGATGTTCTTGGCCCAGGATTTCGCGTACTGGCCTTCCAGCGCGTTGGCGGTTGGCGTGAGCCCGCCCGCACCCGCCACCGGCACCAGCGTTTTCTGCTCCGCGTTCCACTTGTGCACCGAGGCCACGTGCACCACGTCGGTGTCGCTCACGAAGCTGTAGCAGGTGTTGGCGATGATCGGGTCGGGGTTGACCGCCCGGCCCTGGATGAGTGCGATCACCGCGTCGGCCGCGACCTTGGCGTGGTTGTTGGCCATGAAGCCCGACTTGGGCATGCCCGGCGCCGATAGCGTGGCGTCGCCCAGCACGTGGATGCCCGGCGCCACGGTGGACTCGAAGGTCTGGAAGTTCACGCCACACCACTTGCTGTTGGCGGTGATGAGCCCGGCGGTCTGCGCGATGCGACCGGCCTGCTGCGGCGGCACCACATTGAGCACGCCCGCCCGCACGGTCTCGAACTGCAGTTCGATGGTGCGTTGGGCCGCGTCCACGCGCACCAGTTCGCTGTTGGGTTTGTATTCCACGACGCCCGGGTACAGCTCGTTCCAGGCCTTGAGGAACAGCGCCTTCTTGGAGGTGATGTCCGGGTTGGCGTCGAGCACCAGCACCTTGGAGCGCGGCTTGTACTGCTTGAAATACAAGGCCACTTGCGCGGCGCGCTCGTAGGGGCCGGGTGGGCAGCGGTAAGGCGCCTTGGGAATGTGCAGCGCGTACACGCCGCCGTCGGGCAGGGCTTCGAGCTGGCGGCGCAGGGCCACCGTCTGCGGGCCGGCCTTCCAGGCGTGCAACACCTGGCTCTGGGCCTCGGCGCTCTGCAGGCCGGGCACCTGGTCGAACTGGAAATCAACGCCGGGCGAGACGATCAGGCGGTCGTACTTCAGCGTGTCGCCACGCGCCAGGCGCACCTCGCGCTTGCCGGCGTCGATGGCGGTGGCCTCGTCGCGCACCACGCGCACGCCGTGTTTTTTCTGCAGCACGTCGTAGCCGGTGGTGAGGTTCTCGATCTTCTCGGAGCCGCTCAGCACCAGGTTGCTCAGCGGGCACGAGACGAAAGCCGCCTCGCGCTCCACCAGCACCACCTCGATCTCGGGCGCCCACTGGCGGATGTATTTGGCTGCGGTGGCGCCACCGAAGCCGCCACCAATGACGACCACGCGGGCCTTGGGGGTTGAGGTCGTCGCGCAGCCGGGCAGGGCCAGCGCCACGGCAGCGCCGCCCGCGGCGGTGAGCAGGTGTCTGCGGTTGATGCTTGTCATGGGTTCTCTTCCTTGCTATTTGGGCTGGCGTGAAAAGTGCGCGGCCAGGCGTTCCAGCTCGGCTTCGGTGTAGCCCTTGGCGTGCTGGTGCATCACGGTGGCGGGTAGCGTGCCTTGTTTGTAGGCCAGCAGCTTCTGCAGCAGAACGGCCTTGTCCTGCCCGGCAATGGCGGGAATGGCGCTGTTGCTTTTGCCGTCGGTGCCATGGCAGGCCGCGCACGAGGCGGCCCAGGCGCGGGCCTGGAAGTCGGTGGTGTTCGTCTGCGCCTGCACCGCGCCGCAGAGCAGCCACAGGGCGGTCATGCCGAGCGTTCTTGTCATCGGGCTCTCCATGGATCAAGGGCGTCGAGAAGGGTCACTTGGGTCTTCGCCTGCGCGCTTCAAAGCTTTGCAATCGACACTTCGGTCGACTTCACCAGCGCGACCACTTCCGAGCCGACCTTGAGGTCGAGGTCGGCCACCGAGCGGGTGGTGATGACGGAGGTGACGATGCCCCAGGGTGTTTCGACGTCGACCTCGGAGACCACGTCGCCGCGGATGATTTCCTTGACCTTGCCTTTGAACTGGTTGCGAACGTTGATGGCTTGAATGGACATGTTGGCTTTCTGTGGGGTTGCGGTTGGGGAAAAGAGATTCAGATGGCCCAGCGCAAGGCGTGGGCGGCAGCGGGTGGCCACACAGCGTCGATTGAAGGTCTCTCGACCTCCGGGATCTGCAGCACCCGATCGAGGATGCGTTTCTCGATCGCGGCAAACGTCGCATCACCGCGCGACCTTGGGCGCGCCAGCGGCACGCGTTCGTCCAGCGCAATCGCACCGTCCTCGATCAGGATCACGCGGTCGGCCAGGGCCACGGCTTCCTGCACGTCGTGCGTGACCAGCAGCGCGGTGAAGCCGTGGCGCTTCCACAGGCCTTCGATGAGTTCGTGCATCTCGATGCGGGTGAGTGCGTCCAGCGCGCCCAGCGGTTCGTCGAGCAACAGCAGTTGCGGACGGTGCACCAGGGCGCGGGCCAGCGAGACGCGCTGGCGCTGGCCGCCCGAGAGCTTGGAGGGCCAGTCGGCCAGCCGGTCGCCCAGGCCGACCTGGCCGAGCACGGCCTCGGCGTCTTTCTTGCGCGTTTTGGGCAGGCCGAGCGACACGTTGTCGAGCACGCGTTTCCAGGGCAGCAGGCGTGCGTCCTGGAACATGATGCGGGTGTCTTCGTGCAGGCCGTTCACCGGCGCGCCGTCGAGCAGCAGCTCGCCGCCGCTGGCCTGCTCCAGGCCCGCGACCAGGCGCAGCAGCGTGCTCTTGCCGCAGCCGCTGCGGCCCACGATGGCGACGAACTCGCCCGGTTCGATGGTGAGTTGGTTGTTGCGCAGCACCTCGCGGGCGCCGTAGCGCTTGCTGAGTTGCTTGAGTTGCAGGCGCACGCCGGATGGAGCAGCCACACCCCGTTCGGGCTGAGCCTGTCGAAGCCTTGCCGAGGTGTTGGTGAGCCCTTCGACAAGCTCAGGCCGAACGGAGGTGTGGGTAGGAGTGGCGAAGGTCATGGCGTCACACCTGCGGTTTGAAGAGCGGCACGTCGACCGCGTTGATGCGCCGGGGCAGCAGCTTCTCGGCCAGAAAGGCGTCGGCAATGCGTTGCTGCTCGGAGAGGCCCTGGGGTGTGACGGGGCGCACCGCGTAGCTGCGCCGGCCGTTGGCCTGTTCGACGATGCCGGCGTCCAGTCCCCAGAACGGCGCGAGCAATGCAGCGGCTTCCCTGGGGCTCTGCTTGACCCAGCGGCCGGTCTTCTCCAGCTCGCTGTAGAACACGCCGAGCACGTCGGGGCGGGCCTGCGCGAAGCGCGTGCTGGCGAGGTAGTAGCGCTGGTACGACGCCAGGCCCGTGCCGTCGGCCAGCACGCGGGCACCGGCCTGTTTCTGGGCGGCCGAGAGGAACGGGTCCCAGACCACCCAGGCGTCGAGAGAACCGCGCTCGAAGGCGGCGCGGCCATCGGCCGGCGTGAGGTAGGCGGGTTCGATGTCGCCGAACGACAGGCCGGCTTTTTCCAGCGCGGCGATCAGCAGGTAGTGCACGCCCGCGGCCTTGGCGAAGCCCACGCGCTTGCCCTTGAGCTCGGCCACGCTTTTGATGGGCGAGTCGCTGCGCACCAGGATGGCCTGCGCGGTGGGCGAGGGCGCCTCCTGCGCGACGAAGGTGAGCTGTGCACCGGCGGCCTGTGCGAACACCGGCACGGTGTCGGCCACGTCGGCGCTGAGGTCGATGTTGTCCAGGTTGAGCGCTTCGAGCAGCGGCAGGCCGCTGGTGAACTCGTGCCAGCTCAGCTTCACACCCAGTGGCTCCAGGCGCTGTTCCAGCGTGCCCTGCAGGCGCAGCACGGCGGTGAGCGTGGACGATTTCTGGTAGCCCAGGCGCACGGTGCGAGGCGTGTTGCCTTGCGCCAGGGCGAGGCTGCCGGCCAGTGAGCCGAGCACGCCAAGTGCCGCGCGGCGGTTGAGAGAGGAGAAGGTGGATTGCGTCATGGTGCGTGTCTTGTGAAGGAGTTCAGGGGTTCTGATAGCCGGGGTGCCAGCGCAGCCAGTAGCTTTCGAGGGATCGGGCAAAAACGTCGGCCAGCTTGCCCAACGCGGCGTAGAGCAGGATGCCCACGAGCACCACGTCGGTCTGCAGGAATTCGCGTGCGTTCATCGTGAGGTAGCCGATGCCGGCTTGTGCCGAGATGGTCTCGGCCACGATCAGGATCACCCACATCAGGCCGAGCGAAAACCGCAGGCCAACCAGGATGGACGACAGCGCGCCGGGCAGGATGATCTGCGTGTACAGGCCCCAGCGCGAGAGGCCGTAGGTGCGGCCCATCTCGATCAGGCCCGGGTCCACGTTGCGGATGCCGTGGAAGGTGTTGAGGTAGATCGGGAAGAACACCGCGACCGCGATCAGGAACAGCTTGGCCGCCTCGTCGATGCCGAACCACAGGATCACCAACGGGATCAGTGCCAGCGCCGGGATGTTGCGCACCATCTGGATGCTGGAGTCCAGCAGGGTCTCGAAGAAGCGCACCGAGCCGGTGAGCAGGCCCAGGGCCAGGCCCAGGCCGCCGCCCACGGCCAGCCCCACCAGCGCGCGCCCGGCGCTCACCTGCACATGGGTCCACAGCTCACCCGAGACGGCGAGCATCCAGAACGCGGTGACCACGGCCGATGGCGCGGGCAGGATGCGGGTGGACAACCAGCCGAACGACGAGGACGCCTGCCACACGGCGATCAGCAGCAGGGGCACGAGCCAGGGCAGGAAACGCAGCCCGACCGAGCGCAGCACGCGCCCCAGCAGCGGGCTGATGTCCCAGCCGGGCGCATCGACGGTGGCCGGCACCGGGGTCACCGGCGCCTCTCTGAAGGTTTGCGCTGAGGTCATTGCGTGTGTTCCTGGGACAGGTCGGGCTCCAGAAACTCCAGCGTGTTGCCGGCGGGATCGTTCACGTAGAAGCGCAGGTGGCCACCGAGCGGGCGGCTTTCATCCAGCTCGTAGCCGGCGTCAATCAACTTCGCGCGAAAGCCGGGCAGGTTCTGCACCTCGAAAGCGAGATGGGCGGGCGCGGGCGTGCCGTGCCAGTCGGTCACCGGCACCAGGTCCACGCGCTGGGGTCCGGCGAAGAAGCGCAGCGCGTTGCCGCCAGCAGCCTTGAATTCGGTCAGACCCAGCAGCTCGCTGTAGAAGTGGCGCACCTGCGACTGCTGGCCAGCCGCAAAGCCGAGCTGCACGTGGTTGATGGAATGGATGCTCATGGCCGGGCTCCTTCAGCTTTGCGAAGCACGTGGCACGAACACATTGGCCACGGTCTCGCCGAACGGGCCGCTGAGCGTGGGGCCGGGCAGCTTCTCGCGCAGCGCGCGCGGCAGCAGAGGGAACACCAGCTCGGCGAAGCGGTAGGCCTCTTCAAGATGCGGGTAGCCCGAGAAGATGAAGTTCTCCAGGCCGAGCTCGGCGTATTCCTGGATGCGTGCGGCCACAGTCTGCGGATCGCCCACCAGCGCGGTGCCAGCGCCACCGCGCACCAGGCCCACGCCGGCCCACAGGTTGGGGCTGATCTCCAGGTCTTTGCGTGAGCGCTTCGTACCGCCCGCATGCAGCGCGGCCATGCGGCGCTGGCCTTCGGAGTCCATCTTCGAGAAGGCGTTCTGCGCGCGGATCACGGTGTCGTCGTCGAGCTTGCTGATGAGCGCGTCGGCGGCGGCCCAGGCCTCGGCGTCGGTCTCGCGCACGATCACGTGCAGGCGGATGCCGAACTTCACCGTGCGGCCGTGTTTCGCGGCTCGTTCGCGCACGTCGGCCACCTTCTTGGCCACTTCGGCCGGCGGTTCGCCCCAGGTGAGGTAGGTGTCCACCTGCTCGGCGGCCAGCTCGTGCGCGGCCTCGGACGAGCCGCCAAAGTACACCGGCGGATGCGGCTGCTGAAGGGGTGGGAAGAACAGCTTGGCACCTTTGACCTGCAGGTGCTCGCCGTCGTAGTCGAAGGGCTGGCCTTCGTGGCTGCGCGCCAGGATCTCGCGCCAGATGTGGATGAACTCGGCCGATTGTTCGTAGCGCTGCGCGTGGTCCAGGAACACGCCGTCGCCCTCGAGTTCGGCGCGGTCGCCTCCGGTCACGAGGTTGATCAGCAGGCGTCCACCCGAGAGGCGGTCGAAGCTGGCGGCCATGCGCGCGGCCAGCGCGGGCTGGTGCAGGCCGGGGCGCACGGCCACCAGGAACTTGAGCCGCTGCGTCACCGGCAGCAGGCTGGCCGCCACCACCCAGGGGTCTTCGCAGGAACGCCCGGTGGGAATGAGCACACCCTCGTAGCCGAGGCTGTCGGCGGCTTGGGCCACCTGCTTCAGGTAGTCGTGGCTGAGGGCGCGTGCGCCTTCGGCGGTGCCGAGGTAACGGCTGTCGCCGTGGGTGGGGATGAACCAGAAGATGTTCAGACTCATGATGGATCTCAGGATGCGTTGAAGGCGACGCCGAGCGGGCTGCCCGGGCGGGGGATGAACTTGAGTTCGAACAGGGAGGCCGCGACGGCGGGCCGGGCCTTGGCGCGGGCGGCGTCGATGCTCCAGGAGGCGGTGGTGATGGCCAGCAGCCTGGCGATGTGGTGGCGCTGGTCGGCGGTGCTGAAGGGCTTGGACATGGCGTGTTCCTTGTCGTGGGCGCGTTCAGGCCACAGCGCTCAAGGCTGCGAGACGACGACCGCTTCGCTGACCTTGATGGCCTTGGGGATCAGCTTGAGGTCGAAGAAGGTGTCGGCGATCTTTTGCTGGTCGGCGGCCACCGCCGCCGTGATCGGCTTGACGTTGAACTCGTAGCGCTGCAGCGCGAGTTCGACCACCTCGACCGGCAGGCCCTGCAGCGGCGCAATCAGCTCGGCGGCCTGGCGCAGGTTCTTCTTGAGCCAGATGCCTTGCGACACCGAGTCCGCGAACAGGGCCTCGATCACCTTGGGGTTCCTGGTCACGAAGTTGCGCGCGCCCAGGTAGTACTGGTGGTTGTTGACGACACCACCGGTGCCATCGGCCAGCACACGGGCGCCGGTGGCTTTTTCAGCGGCGGCCTGGAACGGATCCCAGATCACCCAGGCGTCGACGTTCTTGCTTTCGAAGGCGGCGCGGCCATCGGCCGGGGCCAGGTAGACGGGCTGGATGTCGCTGAGCTTGAGGCCGTGTTTCTCCAGCTGCTTGACCAGCAGGTAGTGCACGTTGCTGCCCTTGTTGAGTGCGACCTTCCTGCCCTTGAGGTCGGCCACCGACTTGATCGGCGAATCCTTGGTCACCAGGATGGCCTCGGCGCGCGGCGCGGCCGGATCAAACCCGAAGTAGACGAACTGGGCACCGGCGGCCTGCGCGAAGATCGGCGGCGCCTCACCCACGTAGCCCACGTCCACCGCGCCCACGTTCAGGCCTTCGAGCAGCTGCGGCCCGGCCGGGAACTCGACCCACTTCACGCCGAAGCCCAGGGGTGCGAGCTTCTTCTCCAGCGTGCCCTGGGCCTTCTGCAGCACGAACAGGCTGGCCGACTTCTGGTAGCCGATGCGCAGCTCGCCCTTGCTTTGGGCATGGGCCGAGGGCACCGGCAACACCAGCAGCGCGAGGCCGGCGGCGGCGATGGCGGCGGTGAGCAGGGCGAGAGCCCAACGCTTGAAACGGGTGAAGCGGCTGGACAGCGGCGTGGGCGGGTTGGCGTGGGCCTCGGCCGAGGCGAGGTGTTCGATGGGGTGGCTCATGGTGAATTCCTGTGTGGGTGACCGTGTGCGGGCAAAGGGCGTCCCGGCCACCGGGTGGGGTGGCTGAAAAAAACGGAAGGGGGGAGTGCGGCCAGATCGGCCGGGTGGTCCCGGCTCGCAGCGGCTCAGACGCTACATCGCACCTGCGCGAAGGGCACCGGAGAGAACCCGGTCGTGTGCCCGGCCGCGAGCGGCATTCGCAGGATTTCCTTGAAGAGGATGTTCACAGCGTCATCCAGGCGGCTGGCGATGTCGCTACCCACCTGGTACTCACCGTCTTCGTCCTTGGGCACTTGCGCGTCGGTGGCGTAGATGCCGGTGAGCACATGGCTGGCCGAGAGCGACTGCAGCACGGGACGCAGCGCGTAGTCGAGCGCGAGCATGTGGTGGGGGCTGCCGCCGGTGGCCAGTGGCAGCACCAGCTTGCCCTTGAGCGCCGTCTGCGGCAGCAGGTCCAGAAAGACCTTGAGCACGCCGCTGTAGGCGGCCTTGTAGATGGGAGTGGCCACCACCAGCGCACGGGCACTGGCCACCTGGGCCACCGCATGGGCGATGGACTTGTGGTGCACATCGGCCAGCAGCAGGGCCTGGGGTGAGAGGTCGCGGATGTGCAGGCGGTCCACCAGCACATGGCCGCCCAGGCGCGCCTGGACCGCATCGAGCAAGGCGGCGGACCGCGAATGCTCGGACGGGCTGCCGGCGATCAACAGAATGGACACGTTGTTCTTCCCTGAATCGTGTGTGACAGCGCGATCGGCTTATTGCTTCTTGGTGTAGATCTGGTCGAAGGTGCCACCGTCGGAGAAGTGCACCTTGGCCGCCTGCTCCCAGCCACCGAACGCGTCTTCGATCTTGAAGAGGTTGAGCTTGGGCAACTGCTTGGCGTACTTGGCCTGGGCCTTGGCCGAAGTGGGGCGGTAGAAGTGTTTGCCGATGATGTCCTGCGCCTCTTCGGTGTAGAGGTACTCAAGGTAGGCCTGCGCCACGGCGCGGGTGCCCTTCTTGTCCACGTTCTTGTCGACCACGGTCACGGCGGGCTCGGCCAGGATCGAGAGCGAGGGGTAGACGAAGTCGACCTTGTTGCCGAACTCTTTCTCCAGCAGGTAGGCCTCGTTTTCCCAGGAGATGAACACGTCACCCTGGGCGCGCTGCGCGAAGGTGATGGAGGAGCCGCGTGCGCCCGAGTCGAGTACCGGCACGTTGGCGTAGAGCTTGCCGATGAATTCCTGCGCCTTCGCGTCGCTGCCGAACTTGCGTTTGGCGAACTCCCAGGCGGCCAGGTAGTTCCAGCGGGCGCCGCCCGAGGTCTTGGGGTTGGGGGTGATGACCTTCACGTCGGGGCGGATCAGGTCGTCCCAGTCCTTGATGTTCTTGGGGTTGCCGGCGCGGGTCACCAGCACGATGGTGGAGGTGTAAGGGGAGCTGCTCTGCGGCAGGCGTTTTTGCCAGTCTTTCGGGATCCAGCCGCCGTTGTTGTGCAGCGCGTCGGTGTCACCGGCCAGGGCCAGGGTGGCCACGTCGGCGTCCAGGCCGTCGATGATGGAGCGGGCCTGTTTGCCCGAGCCACCGTGGCTCTGCTTGATGGTCACGTCCTGGCCGGTCCTGGCCTTCCAGTGCTTGGCAAAGGCGGCGTTGTACTCGACGTACAGCTCGCGGGTCGGGTCGTAGGACACATTGAGCAGGGTCACCGGCGCGGGCTGGGCGATGGCGGAGACAGCGCTGGCGGTCAGGGCTGCGGTGGCGAGGAATTGGGCGAACTGGCGGCGGGAGGTCATGTCGTTCCTTGTCTGAACTGGTTGGAAGTGAACGGATGATCCGGACTCCGAGCCAGTTGGGGAACGAATGGATTTTTGGTTGTTTATTACCTAAACATCTGAGTCCACCACGGCCGCTGTTCAGACCCCCATGCGTTGCGCCAGCCAGACCGTGGCCACCACCGCGATGGCCAGCGACCCCAGGACCACCACGCCCCAGCGGTAGAAGGTGGTGTGGCGCAGCCACCAGGCCAGTGGAACAAAGGCCAGCACGATCGCCAGCTGGCCGAGTTCGACGCCCACGTTGAAGCCGCCCAGTGCCAGCGCCAGTTGTTGCGCGGGCAGTGCGAGGTCGATGAGCACGTTGGCAAAGCCGAAGCCGTGGATGAGGCCGAAGGCAAACGCCAGGCGCCAGCGTTTGAGCGAGAGCCAGCCCAGCAGGTTGTTGAGTGCCGCCAGGATCACCGAGAGCGCGATCACGGATTCGATGATGGCCACCGGCGGATTGATCCAGCCCAGGATGGAGGCGGCCAGCGTGATCGAGTGCGCCACGGTGAAGGCGGTCACGACCGCCAGCACGTCCATGAACGAAATGCGAAAGCTCTCGACAGCCGCCCATTGGGTGACCCGCTTGCGCGACTGAACGAGCGGCGCGAGCACCAGCAGGCTGAGCAGGAAGAGGATGTGGTCGATGCCGATCCAGATGTGCCAGATGCCCTCGATCACATAGCGTGTGAAGACCGCCCAGCCCGAAACTTCACCGGCCTGCAACGCGGCTTCGGGTCGGTCGGGGCTGAGGATGGCGCTGCTCTGGGCGCCGGGCAGATCGACCTTGAGCAGGCCGCGGTGCAGGTTGTCCTGGTCGAAGATCAGGCCGTACTTCAGTGTGAGCCGCCGGGCTGCGACGTCTTCGGGATCGGCACAGGCCACGCGCCATTCGGCGCTGAGGTAGAAACCGTCCGAGTGCGGACTGGCCATCACGTCCAGCGGTTGCAACTGGCAGGCGGCCGATGTGCCGCGCACGCTGATGCCTTGTTGCATCCACGCCTTGAGCTCGTCGATGCGGGTCGCGGTCTCACCCCAGCTCACGCGTCCATCGCGGTCGTCGTCCAGGTCGAAGATCAGGTCCACATCGCGCAGGTTGATGTCGGTGCGCAGCACCAGATCGGAGCCGCGCTGCGAGAGCGTGAGGTAGCTGTTGCTGCTGGAGTGGGCCAGCGCGGGCGCTGCCGCGCAGGCGAGCAGGGCGAACACAGCGGGCAGGACAAGGCGCGCCGCAAAGCGTCGGAACAGGTGGCTCATCAGGATTTGCCCAGACGGGTTTGGAGTTCTTCGGTCAGGGCTTTGAGCACCGGGTCGGTGTAGCCGGTGGCGGCCATCCAGCCGAGCACGGGCTCGGCCAGCCTGGGCTGGTTGGCCTTGAGCGCGGCCTGCACCAGCAGCACGGCGTCCGCCGGTTCGTTCTGCGTGCTCCAGTTCTCGGCGGCGAGCTTGAGGCCTTGCGCGTTATCGCGTCCGTAGGTGATGAGGTAGACCATGGTCGGCCGCTCGATCAGGCTCTCCCCGCGCAGGGCCTGGTTGTTCATGCGGCTCTCGAACTGGTCGGCCAGGCGCTGCGTGTCGCCGTCCTTCAGCCCGCGGCTGGCCAGCAGCGCCTGCACCAGCAGCGCGTCGGTGGGCGAGGTGGCGTCCGCGTAGCGTTTGGCTTTGGCGAACTGGCCTTGCTGGTTCAACAGCTCGGCAAGCGTGAGCTTCACCAGGTGCGAGTTGGGCCGCGCCTGCACGTGTTTCTCCCACACGGCAATGGCCTGTGCGTACTGCCCTGCGGCACGGTAGGCCTCGCCCTGGTGGTAGCGCAGCCAGTCTTGTGTGAACGGGCCCTGGTAGTCGGGCAGTTCGACCAGGCGGTTGAGCACGGGAATGGCCTGCAAGGCCCGGCCGGTGCGGTACATGAGCGTGGCAGCACAAGCCTGGCCTTCGTCGCGGCCAAAGCGCTGGCCGATCGCATCGCAGTCGGTGCGCGCTGCTGCCATGTTGGAGGTGAGCAGGTGCAGCGAGAAGCGCCACGACCAGTACTCGGCTTGCGCCGGGTCGATGGCGATCGCCGCACTCAGGTCGTCAATGCCGCCCTTGAAATCGTGGAAGCCCTGCTTGACCAGCGCGCGCAGAAAGTGGCCGTCGGCCGGCAGCGTGGTGGCCGTCCACCAGGGCTGCAGCGCTGCCTTGGCCGAGCCGTACCAGCGCAAATCGCCCTCGGTCAGGCCCAGCAGAAACACGGCGCGCGCGTAATTCAATGCGGCGGGCAGGTTGTTGCGGTTCTTGCGCCATTCGCGTTCCACTTCGCGCAGCGATCCGGCCTGATTGCTTTGGGCATGCACCGAGGCCGGCAAAACAACCTCATCGGCGGATGGCGTCAATCGGGGTTGCGCCCAGGCACTCAATGAAACACCGATTACAAGGGTCAGCAAGGCTTTGCAATAGGGTTTCCACCTGAATCCAATCAATACCTGATGGGCGCTCATGGGAACAACGTCTGTCAGGTGAATGGTCATTGAAATCGATATCCTTGGCGTTGGCTTCAGTGGGCGATTTCTCATTGTGTGCCGGTGTCAAAAGACATTTCAATCCCAAAGGTAATCTATGAAAACTCTCATCTCCGCAATGATCGCTGCATTCATGATGGCTTCTGTTCCTGCATTTGCTGCCAGCCATGCCGGCGGCAAAATGGACGACAAGAAAGTGGATTGCATGAAAGACGAAAACAAAGCCAAAGACGAGTGCAAGAAGAAGTAATTCGCTTCGTTGCAAGAGAAAGGCCCACTGAAGTGGGCCTTTTTTTTGAGTGCGGGGGCCGGACTGCTGGCCGCTCGCAGCCACATCAGCGGTATCTGCAAGAGCGTTTTGTCTTCCGCTGCACGGCCGGCTCAGTGCCGGTGCAGGTGGTGCGCATCGGGCACGTGCGGATGCGCGTGTTGCATGGGCGCATGGGTGTGCCAGTGGCTGTGTGCGCCTTCGGGCATGGGCTGGTGCGTGTGCAGGTGGTGGCCGTCGTTGTGTGAGTGGGCGTGTTCGTGCTCCAGCGCTTCGTGCTGGTGGGCATGGCTGTGGCGCTCGATCAGGTGCAGCAGCACGCCCAGCGCCATGAGTGCGCCGCCCAGCGCCATGAGCGCGCTGGCCGAGCGATCACCAAGCGCAAAGGCGCCGGCCGCACCGATGAAGGGGGCAAAGGCAAACACCGAGCCGGTGCGTGCCGCGCCAAAGGTGCGCTGGGCCAGCAAATAAAAGCGCAGGCTCAGACCGTAGCCGCTGGCACCCACGGCCAGCAGCCCCAGTGCATTCCTCCAGTCGGGCAGTGCCTCGCGCGCCATGAAGGCCAGTGCCACCGTGGCACCGCTGCCCAGCAGCGCCTTGGCCCACACCACCTGGCCGGGGTCCCGGTCGGCCACGCCGCGCGAGAGGGTGTTGTCCACGCCCCAGGCCACGGTGGCCAGCGCCACGGCCAGCAGACCCAGCAGCTGCACCTGACCCGCAAGTCCTTGTTCGACCACCAGCAGCCCGCCACCGGCGAGCAGCAGCAGCACCGCGCCGATCACGCGCCGGTCCATGGTTTCTCCATACCAGCGCCAGGCCAGCACCGCGGTGAAAACCGCTTCAAGCGTGAGCATGAGCGAGGCACTCGACCCGCTCGTGCGCTGCAGGCCCCAGGCCAGCGCCACCGGACCGATCACCGCGCCGCTGGCCGCCATGGCCAGCAGGCGGGGCAGGTCGGTGCGGCGCAGCTGGGCTTCGCGCTGGGTGGGCTGGCGCAGCAGCAGGGCCGCCAGCGCTGCGCCCGCGTACAGCAAGGCGGCGGTGGTGAACGGGCCCACGCCTGTGCCGAAGCGCTGCACCAGCGGCGTGCTCAGACCAAACAGCAGGGCCGCCACCAGAGCCAGCAGGCCGCCTCTGAGGGCTGGAGAAAGCGGGGTGTTCGTCATGGACTTTGAATGGTGGGCCGGCACGCCAAGCGTACGCCAGCGCACCGACCTTGCGGCCCATGCACAGCGATGCTGTGGGTCTTTGGCTCGGAGGCATGCATGGCTCAAAAAGCACAGATCGTCGGCAAGGTCGAATACCGCGGGGGCGACGGCCCGAATGTTGAAATCCGGCCGGGGCCGGTGAAGGTGACCATCGGGGTCAACGACGCCACGCTGAGCTGGATCGATGAAGAAACGCACGGTTCCGCCGCGATGCCGTTGGCCGATTTCAAACGCTATGTGGCCGAAGGGCTCATCAAGCTCGATCGGTGAGTGGCCTCGAAGCGGTGTCGCGCCCCCGGTGGAAACAAGGTTGACACCGCAGTGGCTCCATGGTTTCCAATGCAGGCATGGAAAGGAAAAACCATGTCCGCTCATTGCTGTGACCACGACACTCCCCAGGTCAAGACCATCGCCAACCTGGCCCGCTACCGCAAGATCCTCTGGATCGCCCTGACCATCAACGCCGCCATGTTCCTCATCGAGGTTGGCGCCGGATTCCAGGCCGGTTCGCTCTCGCTCCTGGCCGACGCGGTGGACTTTGCCGGCGACGCGCTCAACTACGCCGTATCGCTCGCGGTGCTGGCCTCGGCGCTGGCCTGGCGCGCGCGCGCGGCCATGCTCAAAGCCGTGAGCATGATGGGCTTTGGGCTGTATGTGCTGGGGGCTGCGGTGTGGTCGGTGTGGCACGGCGGTGTGCCGCAGGCCATGACCATGGGGGCGGTGGCGCTGCTGGCGCTGCTGGCCAACGTGGCGGTGGCGTGGATGCTCTACGCGTTTCGCGAAGGCGACGCCAACATGCGCAGCGTGTGGCTGTGCTCGCGCAACGACGCCATCGGCAACGCCGCCGTGTTCATGGCCGCGCTCGGGGTGTTCGGCACCGGCTCGGCCTGGCCCGATCTGGCGGTGGCCAGCCTGATGGCAACGCTGGCCTTGCAGGGTGGCTGGACGGTGCTGCGGCAGGCGAGGGGGGAGCTGGGTGGGGGTGCGGCTGTGAGGGACATCCCATGAGCACGCTCACGCTTCACTACCACCCCCTGTCCTCGTACTGCCACAAGGTGCTGATCGCCCTCGACGTGCTGGGCGTCGATGCCGAGTTGCGTTTGCTGAACCTGGGCGATGCGGCCGAGCGCTCGGCGTACATCGCGCTGTGGCCCCTGGGCAAGATGCCGCTGCTGGTGGACCAGGGCCGGCCCATTCCCGAGACCAGCATCATCATCGAGCACCTGCAGCGCCACCACGCGGGCCCCGGCCGCACGCTGATACCGATCGACCCGGACCAGGCCCTTGAAGTGCGCTTGTGGGACCGCCTCTTCGACCTGCACGTGATGACGCCGATGCAGGCCTGCACCGCCGATCTTCTGCGCCCGGAGGGCGAGCGCGATGCACTCGGCGTGGCCCGTGCGCACGAGAGTCTGTTGTCGGCGTATGCGCTGATCGATCAGCACCTGGATGGGCGAACCTGGGTCGCTGGCGATGCGTTCAGCCTGGCCGACTGCGCCGCCGCGCCGGCCTTGTTTTACGCCGTGACCTACGTGCCCTTCGCGCCCCAACACGCGCGCCTGGCGGCTTACTTCGACCGGTTGATGAACCATCCCCCGGTGGCGCGCACCGTTGACCAGGCGCGGCCCTGGTTCAAGTTCTATCCGGGGCGCAACGGCCTGGCCCGCCGCTTCTTCGATCCGGCGGTCCTGTGATTTGGTCGACCCGATGAGCTTGCTCAATGGGCTCGTGTCCATCGACACGGACAATGCCTGAGCGAGCCAGTCACGGGGGAAGCCACGTCCTTCTGGCACAGGAATCAAGGAGGTCCGCATGACGCACGATCACACGCGCTTGCTGGTTGCCATGGCGCTTGCGCTGCTGGCGGCCTGCGACAAGCCCAACGAGACGGCACCGGTGGCGACCCAGGACGTTGCGGTGCCGGCGCCGGTCGCCGATGCGGGTCAACCGCCCGTCTGCGGTGACGATACGGTGCGCGAGATCCTTGCCGAGGCCAGGCGCGGCCTCGACGCTGCGGACCGGGGCGATGTGGATGCGTACCTGTCCGCGACGGCGGGCCTCAAAGGTCGTCCCGCCGCGTGCCGACCCGTGCTGGAGCAGCTGCAGCCGATCGCGTCGCGCTGTTCAGAAACGGAGATCCAGGCGCTGATGACCGGGACCCGGCAGTTCGCCGACGCGGCTGCAACCGGGAACGTGCAAGGGTTCCTGGCCAGCTACGACCGTATCGAGCAAGCGGTGGCGCCTGCCTGCTGGCAGGCCATGCACCGACACAGCCACCCTGTGGTGGTTGGTGCTTGCAGCGCCGACGATCTGAACCGCCTGGCCGCCAACGCGCCCGAACTGATTCGCGCCACCATCGTGGCCGCCATCAGCATGGACACAAACCGCATGCTGCAGGTGCAGGCAACCACCGTGTCCTTGATGCAATCCCTGCCACCGTCATGTCTGGCCTCCATTCAAGGAGCAAGCCGGCCCCAGCCGAACACGTCTTCGGCCAGTGGTGGCATCCCGGGCGTCTATGACCACGGTGGAGGCGCCTACAGCGTGCCGGGTGTGGCGTATTGCGGCGCATCCGGCTGCATGGCGTTGTAGGCGCTTCAGTCATGAAGGCGCCGCCTCAGATCCGCAGTACCCGCGCCCTCAACCCCGCCTCCAGCAGCACCCCCACCACCACGCCCACCCCCGCGTTCCACACCGACACGGCGGCGGTGGTCAGCAGCACGGCGCGCGCTTCCTTGTCGCGCGAACTGCCGGCCGTGCCGATGGTCAGCGAGAAGCCGGCCACCAGCAGCATGGCGCCGATGGTGCCGGCGGGCAGCATGCCCAGCAGCAGGGTCAGCTGAGCGCTGGCGAACAGGGCGGCGAGCAACAGGGCGGCGCCCAGGAACATGGGCGCGCGCCCTGTGCGTGCGCCGCAGGCCACTTGCGCGGCCATGCCGCCCGCGCCAAAGCACATGGGCGGCGCGCCCAGGCCTGCGGCCAGCAGGTTCATGAAGCCGGTGCCGCGCGCCATGCGGCTCTCGTCCACGGCCACCGCCGGAAACAGGCGGCGGGTTTCGGCCACGATGCCGAGAATGGCGTTGCCGAAGGTGAGCGGGATCTGGGCGGCCGCCAGGCCGATGGCGGCCAGCCAGAGCGCAGGCTGGCTGAGGGCCGGCCACTGCGGTGCGGGCAACGTCAGCGCCCAGGCCGTCTCGGCCACCGCTTGCAGCAGTTCGGGCTGGCGCCACCCTCCCACTGCCAGGCCGATCGCCATCACCACGGGCATGGTGAGCCAGCCCGCGCGGCCCAGCAACATCAGCGCCAGCACCACCGATGCGCTGCCCAGCACCGCGTCGCCTTCGATGCGGCGCAGGCCCGCCACGATGAGCGCGATGCCCAGGCCCAGCACGATGCCGTGAATCACGTCGCGCGAGACGTGCCGCGCCAGCCAGCGCGCCAGGCCGCTCCAGGCGGCGATCAACCAAAAGAGACCGGTGAGCAGGGCGGCCAGGGCCAGCACGGCCGGCATGTCGTTGGTGCCGACCGCGGTGTGGGCCAGTGCCGCCGCGCCCACCGCCTTCATCGGCTGCACCGGCATGGGCACGCCGAAATGCCAGCCCACGATGACCAGGCTCAGGCCAAACGCCAGCAGGATGGCGGTGGGCTGCACACCGGCGACCACGATGAAGCCGACCAGAAAAGGCAGCAGGGTGCCCAGATCACCCAGCGCGCCGCCGAGGTCGCCGCGCCAGGTGGCACCCGACAGGGGCTGTGGCGCGGGCAGGGCTTTGCTGGGCTCGGTGGCGGGTGTCATGCGGGCGATTCTGCGGCATCGCCGCAGGGGAGGGTTCAGCGCCCGCGCAGGCTTTCCTCCTCCATCAGCAGGTAGGTGTTGTAAGCGTTCATTCGGTTGGCAAAGCGGAACATCGGCATGGGCTCGAACGTGCTCCAGTCGGTGCGGCTGTAGGCCTCCTCGAACGGCACGAGGTCTTTGGCCGCCCGGCCCATGGTGGTGCGCAAATAGGTGAGGTAGTCGCGCATCACCACCATGTCCTTGCGCGGCTCGGTGGAGGCCGCGCCGTGGCCGGGCACGACCACCTTCACATCGAAGCGCAGCAGGCGGTCCAGCGAGGCGATCCACTGGCCGCTGTCGGCCTTGCCCACGAAGGGCAGGCGCCCGGCGAACATGAGGTCACCGGCGAACAGCACGCCCTCGGAGGGCACGTGGATGGCCAGGTCTTCCGGCGTGTGCGAGGGGCCCACGCGCTCCACCACGAAGCGCGCACCCGCCAGTTCCAGCGTGGTGGAGTCCGTGAGCCAGCGGTCGGCCGGCACCAGGCGGGTGTTGTCGTCCACCCAGGGCGCCAGCTCCGTGCGCGAGGCCACGAGGCGCTGCTCGGCGGTGTCGGAATTGAGGTATTCCCGCGCGTTCTGCTGCGCCACGATCTGCGCGCCCAGTTCCTTGAACACCTGCAGGCCGTAGATGTGGTCGGCGTGGTAATGCGTCACCAGCACATGGGTGATCGGCTTGGGCGTGATCTCGGCGATCTTCTGCACCAGACGGCGTGCCAGCGCGGGAGAACCCAGCGCATCGACCACCACCACGCCTTCAGGCGCGATCACGAAGCCGGCGTTGCTGATGAAGTTCTGGTTGGCCGGTGAGCCGAGTGCGGCCTGACCTTGCACGTAGTACGAGTTGGGGCCGACCTTGCGCGGCGTCATCTCGGGCGCGGTTTGCGCCGTCGCAGACAGGCTCAAGGTGGCCAGGCCCAGTGCCAGGGCGCACGCCAGCCAGTGGCGCACGACCGGGTGGGCATGGAGGGACAAGCACGGGAACATGGAGAGGTCCTCAGGTGGGGGTTTGATGGTCAGTGTTTCGCGCCAGCGGCGGTGCGGCTTGCGGCATCAAAGCCGCCTTTGGCCTTCCACTCTTCCATGCCGCCTTGCAGGATGCGCAGGTTGTCCCAGCCCGCCACGCGCAGTGCAAACCCGGCCTGCGCCGACAGCGAACCGGTGTTGCAGTAGATCAGCACCGGTTTGTCTTTGGGAATGGATGCGCGCTTGGCCAGCACCTGGCGCCAGTCCATGTTGATGGCGCCGGGGATGTGGCCCTTGGCAAACTGCCCGGCGTCGCGCGCGTCGATCAGCACGAACTTCTTCCAGTCGTCCTTGGGGATCTGCTCGGCAAAGATCACGCCTCCGCCGTAGTCCACGAACTCCAGGTAGGCCTCCATTTCGTCAATGGCCGCTGCCTTGTCGGCCAGGGCCGCGGTTGAGCCGAGCAGGGCAACGGTGCTCAGCACCGATAGAACGAGGTGTCGCGGTCGCATGGATGTCTCCGTCATTTGGAAGTAAATTAGCAATTACTGATATTGTGAGCGGATTCTGAACGATCCGGAACCCGTCCGCCGCCGAGCGGCCAGCGAGGCACCCATGAGCAACAACCGCAGCGTTGAATTTTTTGACCGCCAGTTCGAGCGGCAGATCCAACAGACCGAACAGGCCCTCAACCCGTTCGAGCAGGCCGCCTTGCCGCACCTGCGGGGGCGTCTGCTGGACTTTGGTTGCGGCATGGGCAACCTGGCCCTGGCCGCCGCACGCGCGGGCTGTACGGTGCTCGCGCTCGATGCCAGCGAGGTCGCGATCTCGCACCTGCGCCAGGCGGCCAGCGCCGGGGGTCTGCCGGTGCAGGCGCAAGTGGCCGACCTGGGCCACTACAGCGTGCAGGGCGAGTTCGACACCATCGTCTCGATCGGCTTGCTGATGTTCCTGGACTGCGCCACGGCACAGCGCACCCTGGCCGATCTGCAGGCCCACCTCGTGCCGGGCGGCACGATGGTGGTGAACGTGTTGATCGAGGGCACGACCTACATGGACATGTTCGACCCCGAGGCGCATTGCCTGTTTCCGAAGGATTTTCTGCAGACCCGGTTTGCCGGCTGGCAGGTGATCTCGTGGGACCTGCGGGACTTCGCGGCGCCGGGCGATACGGTGAAATCCTTCGCGACGATCTTCGCCCGCAAGCCCTGACGCGTGCGAGGGAGTCAACCGCGTTTTGTGGCCTTTCCTTGATCTGCCGCAACGCCTGTTTCGCTGAAACGCTCATGCTCACGGTGGTGGGAATGTCCCATGCAGGAGAACACCGTGAACGCACTGAAGACCTTGACCGCACTGTCCACCCTCGCCCTGCTGGCCGCCTGCGCGGGCCCGGGCGGTCACCGTGGTCCTTACGGTTCGCCACCACACCACCCGGACGCAGCACCCACGGCCGTGCAGGAGCGCATGCAGTCAATGCAGGCGATGCAAGACAAGATGAGGAACGCCAAGACACCCGAGGAGCGCCAGGCGCTGATGGCCGAACACATGAAGGCCATGGAAGGTGGCATGGACGCGATGCGGGGGATGCAAGGCCGTGGCATGCCCATGGACCCGGCCCAGCGCCAGCAGATGCAGGAGCAGCGCATGGACATGATGCAGACCATGATGGACATGATGATGCAGCGCATGCCGGGCGCCACGACCACGCCGCCTGTCCGCTGAAGGCTTGACCTTGCCACGACGGCAAGGATGAAGCTCATGCTCCTGTCATCAACGCAGGAGATTGCTCATGGACGCACGAACCCACCACGATCACGCGGGGCATGCCCACAGCCACGACACGGTGCCGGTCCCGTTGGAACACGGGGCGGTCTATACCTGTCCGATGCACCCGGAGATCCGCCAGGACCATCCGGGCAACTGCCCCAAGTGCGGCATGTCGCTGGAGCCGGTCATGCCCGCGCTGGACGAAGCCCGCAACCCCGAGCTGCTGGATTTCCAGCGCCGCTTCTGGTGGACCCTGCCCCTCACCGTGGTGGTGGCCGTGCTTGCCATGGCTGGGCACCGGCTGGGGTGGTTCGAGATGGCGACCCAGAGCTGGATCGAACTCGTGCTCACCGCGCCCATCGTGCTGTGGGCCGGCTGGCCGTTTTTCGTGCGGGGCGCGCAATCGGTGCTCAACCGCAGCCCCAACATGTGGACGCTGATCGGCCTGGGCACCGGCTCGGCGTTCGTCTACAGCGTGGTGGCCACGGTGAGCCCGCAGGTGTTTCCCGCGTCGTTCGTCTCGATGGGACGGGTGTCGGTGTACTTCGAGGCGGCGGCGGTGATCATCTCGCTCACCCTGCTGGGACAGATGCTGGAGCTCGGGGCGCGCGCGCAGACCTCGGCGGCCATCCGTTCGCTGCTGGGGCTGGCGCCCAAGACCGCGCGGCGCATCTCGGCCGATGGGCATGAGGCAGACGTGCCGCTGGCCCATGTGCATGTGGGCGATCTGTTGCGCGTGCGCCCGGGCGAAAAGATCCCCACCGACGGCGCGGTGGTCGAGGGCCGCAGCGCGGTGGACGAATCGATGCTCACCGGCGAGCCGCTGCCGGTGACCAAGCGCGTGGGGGACAAACTGATTGGCGCCACGCTCAACACCAGTGGCGCGCTGGTGATGCGCTCCGAGCGCGTGGGCTCGGCCACCGTGCTCTCGCAGATCGTGCAGATGGTGGCTCTGGCGCAGCGCTCGCGTGCGCCCATGCAGCGCATGGCCGACCAGGTGGCCGGCTACTTCGTGGTGGGGGTCGTGGCGGCGGCGCTGCTCACGTTCCTTGGCTGGGGCTACCTGGGGCCCGAGCCGAGCTGGGTTCATGGCCTCATCAATGCGGTGGCGGTGCTGATCATCGCCTGCCCTTGTGCACTGGGGCTGGCCACGCCCATGTCGATCATGGTGGCCACCGGGCGCGGCGCCACCCAGGGTGTGCTGTTTCGAGACGCCGCCGCCATCGAGAACCTGCGCAAGGTCGACACGCTGATCGTCGACAAGACCGGCACCCTGACCGAGGGCCGACCGACTTTCGAGCGCGCCATCGGCCACGGCAGCTACCCGGAGGACGAGGTCTTGCGCCTGGCCGCCAGCCTGGACCAGGGCAGCGAACACCCGCTGGCCGCCGCGATCGTGGCCGCGGCCAGGCAACAAGGGCTGGCACTGGACAAGCCCGATCGGTTTGATTCGGCATCCGGCATCGGGGTGCGGGGCTGGGTCGATGGTGAGGGCCTGGCCTTGGGCAACACGGTCCTGATGCAGCAGATCGGTGTGGACACCTCGCCGCTGGCCGCCGAGGCTGAAGCGCTTCGCGCACAGGGTGCGAGCGTCATGTTTCTCGCGGTCGACACGGCGCTGGCCGGTTTGCTGGCCGTGTCCGATCCGATCAAGGCGACCACGGTCGATGCGCTGGCGTCGCTGCGTCGGGCGAACATTCGCGTGGTCATGGCCACGGGCGATGGCCTCACCACTGCGCGCTCGGTCGGCCAGCGGCTGGGCATTGAGGAGGTGCATGGCGAAGTGAAGCCGGCCGACAAACTCCAGCTGGTGGAGCAGCTCCAGGCCGAGGGCCGCGTGGTGGCCATGGCGGGCGATGGCATCAACGACGCACCGGCCCTGGCCCGCGCCGACGTGGGCATTGCCATGGGCACCGGCACCGACGTGGCAATGAACAGCGCCCAGCTCACGCTGGTCAAAGGCGATTTGCGCGGCATTGCCACGGCCCGTGCACTCTCGGTGGCCACGGTGGCCAACATGAAGCAGAACCTCGCGTTCGCCTTTGTCTACAACGCACTGGGCATCCCGCTGGCCGCTGGCTTGCTGTATCCGTTCACCGGCTGGCTGCTCTCGCCCATGATCGCGGCCCTGGCCATGAGCCTGAGCTCGGCCTCGGTGATCGGAAACGCCCTGCGCCTGCGGGCAGCTTCCATCAGGGAAACCTGAGATCCAGCGCCGGCTGCGCGCCGGGCTGGGTCAGCCCGACGTGGTGCGCAGTTCGTCGAAGCGGCTGGCGAATTCCTGGCGCAGCTGCTTGCGCACGCGGGCGGCGGCGTGGCGGCGGCGCTCGTCGGGCGTGTCGGGCTGCAGCGGCGGCACCGGCACCGGCTTGCCGTCGTCGCCCACCGCCACCATGGTGAAGAAGCAGCTGTTGGCGTGGCGCACCACCTGGTTGCGGATGTTCTCGGTGACCACCTTGATGCCGATCTCCATGGACGAGGTGCCGGTGATGTTCACCGACGCCATGAAGGTGACGAGCTCGCCCACGTGAATGGGTTGGCGAAACATGACCTGGTCCACCGAGAGCGTGACCACATAGCTGCGCGCGTAACGGCTGGCGCAGGCGTAGGCCACCTGGTCGAGCAGCTTGAGGATGGTGCCGCCGTGCACATTGCCCGAGAAATTGGCCATGTCGGGTGTCATGAGCACCGTCATGGTGAGTTGGTGGGTCGGCAGGTCCATGGTCGGGGTCTCGCTCAGGCGCAGCAAGGCGCTGCAGGCGCGCATTGTGCCTCGGCGGTTGGTCGGTTGACCCCGTGCTCGCTCATGCGGCCTTCGCGGCCAGCTGTTCGCACCGGGCTGCATCCAGCGGTTGCCCCGCTTCGCGAAATCGGGCTGCGGCAGCGGCAAAGCGGGCGACCGTCTCGTGGCGTGGCCGTTGCTCCGCCGCGCCGATGTGCCCACGGACTTCATCGTGCGCGGCGTACCACGCAGGCAGGCGCATCACCACATTGGCCAGGTAGGCCGACTGCTCTGCATGCTGGTGGGCCAGATCGAGCCTGCCGGCGCGCGCGGCGGCGATCGCCGCCGGAACCGCAAAGGTGATGCGGCAGCCGGGGCAGGTCTCCAGCGGGCCGCGCACCGACGCGCTGGCGTCTTCCATGACATGCAGCGCAGCGTCGGGGTCATGGCCGTGCAGGCTGATCCGCGTGCCGTAGATGCGGTCGAGCAAATGAAAGCCGATGTCGGTCTGGCGCGCCAGGTCCAGGGCTTCCTCGATGAGTTCGTGAGCCTCATCGCGCCGACCTTCATGCAGCGCCACTTCGGCCAGGCGCTGAATCGACAAGGCCTCGCCCACCGGCCCACTGATGGCACGGTGCAGGCGCGCACCCTCGCGAAGGTGCAGTCGTGCGGCCGTCAGATCTCCGGCCAGCCACTCCGCCTCGCCCCGAAGCGTTGTGCCAAACGCCAGGCCGCGAGCGGCGCCGAGCCGCCGCGCCTCGTTGGCCAGGGCGTCTGCGAATTCAATCACCTGCGGGTAGGGCCGGGCCCCATAGAGGAAACGTTGGGTGATGCAGAGATGTCCGTCGAACACGCGCACGGCCAGGTGGGGCACATGGCTGGTTTCCTGCAGGTCGGCCCACACGCTGCGGTGCAAGTCGCCGCGCGCGTGCGCCGCCGCAGCCTGCGCCCATGAGGCGATCACCAGCGAGCTGGTGTCTCCGGTTTGCAAGGCCAGTTGGCGGGCGATGGCCGATTTGGCGGTGCCGATCGCCGGGTCGGCCACACCCAGGGCGGCGGCGCCACTCCAGGCGAGGGCCTCGCACAGGCGGCCTTCAACCGAGGTCGGATGAACGCCTTCCAGGGCCTGGATGGCACCCTTGGGATCGCCCATCTTCACCTGCGCCAGGGCGGCCTTGGCGCGCAGGTCGTGGCTCTCGGCCTCGCCGGCTGCCGCGGCAGCCAGCCGGTAGGCAAACAGGGCCGCCGGATCGCCCTGTGCGTCCAGCGCCTCGGCGCGCAAGCGCAGTGCCTCGCCGTGTTTCGTGTCGACTGCCAGCAAGGCATCGAGGTGGCGCAGCGCCTCACCGAATGCCGCCAGACGCAGGGCCTCGCGCGCCGCCGCCAGCCACCAGGGCACGGCTTCGCGTGCCAGGCCACCGGCATGCCAGTGCGCGGCAATGCGGGCGTGTGCGCCGTCGGACTCGGCCAGGGCACGAGCAATCTGGCGGTGCATCTGGACGCGCCGATGAGGCGCAATCTGCCCCGTGAGCGCCTGGCGCACCAGCTCGTGGCGGAATCGATACCGGGCATCCGAGACCACCAGGATGCCTTGCGCCAGAGCGCTGTCGAGGGCCGGGAAGGCAAGCACCTGGGCTTGCGCCGCGATGGTCTCCACCGCGCCCACATCGTGCGCATCCCCGCTCAAGGCCAGCCACTTGAGCAGCGTCACGGTGGAGGGTGGGGCGTTGCACAGCCGCTCGATGATCGCCTCCGCGGCGCTGGCGGGCAGGTGATCCAGGTCGACCGATGCCGCGCAGCGCGCGAGTTCGATGGCCGCAAACGGGTTGCCCTGCGCTGCCTGCGCGATGCGCGCCAGCAGATCGGTGTCGGCGGGCGGCTCCGCGGCCCAGTTGATCAGCCGGTGGACCTCGTCCTCGCTCATGGGCGGCACATCCACCAGCTGCTGTACCCCCGCGCGCTGCAAACGCGCCAGTCCCTGGGCCAGGAAGGTGTCCGGCGCCAGCGGCCGGACGGTCATCAAGAGGCACAGGGGGGCGCCAGCCATCGCCAGCTGCACCAGCACCTCTGCGTCAGCGTCCCCCGCCAGGTGTGCGTCGTCCACCTGAACCAGCAAATCACCACCTCCGAAGGCCGCCAGCAACAGGCGCCGCACGGCGCCCACCACCTGGTGCCGCCCCAGGGGCCCCAGCAAGGGCGTGGCGGGTGCCGCCAGAGGCGTGATCTGCGCGAGTACCGCGCGGGCCGGCAGTCCGATCCGTTCGAGCACGCTCCTGTCATCGATGATCAGGCGGTCGGCGATGGTGGCGACCAGGTTGTAGGCCCGACCGGTCTCGGTGGCGTCCATGCGCATGACGGCCCAACCGCGGTCTTGGGCCTGCGCCTGGATCTCGCGGCCCAGCGCACTTTTGCCGATGCCGGCGGGCCCGCGCAAGACGATGGCCCCCGGACGTTGTCGGGCAGGCAGTTGCAACCACGAGGCGGCGTTCGCCAGTTCCCGGGCGCGTCCCAGGAAGATCGGCCGGGAGGCCTGCAGGCCGGCAACGCAGCTTTCGTAGAGCGCCTGTGTGGGTGCGCCGGGTGCAACTCCCAACTGGTGCTGAAGTGCCTCGCGAACATGGGCGTACCAATGCAGGGCCTCCGACCGGTTGCCGGCTTCCAGCGCTTGCCGCATCAGCGCGCGGTGCGCCTCCTCGTCGGTGGGCTCCAGCGTTGCCAACCGCCTCCATTGGGCACTGGCGCGCAGCAGATCCAGAAACCGGGCGCGCAGACGTTCTCTGGCGGGCTCGGTCCAGCCCTCGTACTGCGAACCGGGCAACAGGTCGCCCGGGTACAGCCCGGCCGCTTGCGCGCAGCCCTGGGCGTCGCCTTGTTGCAGTGCCGCGGCCGACCTGCGCTCGAAGGTGTCTGCGTCCACCTCGACCGAACCGTGAGGCCAGAGCACGAGCTCTCCCGCGTGCAGGACGATGGCGTCGTGCCGGCCCAGTGCCTGGCGCGCGTTGAAAACCGCCTTGCGCAGATTGGCCGCGCCCGCGTCGGGTTCCAGCTGGGGCCAGAGCGCGTCGACGACTTTGTCCCGCGTGGTGCGGCGCCCGGGCTGCAGGCTGAGCAATTGCACGAGGTGGGTGGCACGAAGGCTGGGCCAGCGCTCGGCGTTCCATTCGAGTCCGTTCACCGCCACGGCGAACCGGCCCAGCAGCGTGACGCTCAACAGACCCGCTGCATCGGCCTGAGGTGGTGGGGAAGTGGTGTCCATGCGGTCCAGTGTGAGGCGTTGTGCTGGCCGCGACAAGGCCCCTTCGTCCTGGGAACGTTTCAGGAACGGCCGGCGGCGACAGTGGCCTTGGGCAAAGCCATTTCGCGTTGCCATCAACCCAGGAGAGCACCATGAAATTCCGCCAGATCGATGTTTCGCTGCCCGCGCACGGACACGCCGTGCTGAGCATCCCGACCCCCCTGACACGCGAGCTGCTGCAATCCCTGGAGCAGTCCCTGTCAGGCACGCTGGAGCGGCTGCGTCGCAGCCTGTCGGTCGATGCCATGGACCCCGGCCTGATCGAATACGCCTCGTGGTTGCCGCACCGGCGGGACTGAGAAGCGCACTCGATTGTTGAAGGCCCAACCCCACTTTTCAGGAGAACACCATGCAAAGCACTTCCGCCACCACTCTCTACGAGCGCCTGGGCAGCCATGACGGCATCACGCGCATCACGCGAGAGCTCATCAAGAACCACCTGAACAACCCGCTCGTGAACATCCGCTACCAGAACGTCGAGAACATGGATCGCGTGGAGCAGCGCGTGGTCGAGTTTTTCTGTGCCGGGGCGGGCGGCCCCGAGACCTACAGCGGTCAGGACATGCTGGCGACGCACCGGGGCATGAACGTGAGCGAACAGGAATTCATCACCGTCATCGACGACGCGATGAGCGCGCTGGAGACCTGCGGCATCGACACGCCCACGCGCAACGAAGTCCTCGCCATTCTGTGGTCGCTCAAAGGTGAAGTGATCCGGGTCTGAGCCGTCCTGGCCAGGGCGGCGAAACAGTGAGGCACCCCGGGGCGAGCTGTAGTCCCAGTCCTACGCGCATCCACCCGTTTCACCGACAGACTTGCACGGCGCCCGGCGGAAAACTGGAGACATCCGTTTTCACAAGAGGCACCGCCATGTACGTCACCCTGGAATCACCCCTGTTGGCTTCACCGAACCGTCGGGCACTGTCGTCGCACCGCTGCGGCTGCGCGGCGACTGCGCCAGCCAGGGGCGGTGCACAGATCAATCACCTGCTGGCGGCCATGCCTGCCGACGACTGGCTGCGCTGGTCTCGCCAGATGGAGCTGGTCGACATGCCCCTGGGCCAGGTGCTGTACGAATCGGGCAGCGAGCTGAACCATGTGTACTTTCCAACGTCGGCCATCGTCTCGCTGCTCAACATCGCGGCCAATGGCGCCTGCGCCGAATTCGCCACGGTGGGCAATGACGGCGTGGTGGGCGTGCCGCTGCTGATGGGCGGCATCTCGACCAACGGCCGCGCGGTCGTGCAAAGCGCTGGCCAGGGCTACCGGCTCAACCGCCAGGTCGTCATCGACGAGCTCAACGCGGGTGGTGCGGTGATGCAGCTGCTGCTGCGCTACACGCAGGCCTTGCTCACGCAGGTGGCGCAGACCGCACTGTGCAACCGCCACCACACGGTGGACCAGCAGGTCTGTCGCCTGATCCTGTTGAACCTGGACCGAGTGCAGGGCAACTGCCTGCAGATGACGCAGGAGCTGCTGGCCAGCAAGCTCGGCGTGCGGCGCGAGAGTGTCACGCTGGTGGCGCTGGCGCTGCAGCGCGACGGCCTGATCCGTTATGCGCGCGGGCGCATCGAGGTGCTCGACCGCGAGGGCCTGGAAGAGCGGGCCTGCGAGTGTTATGCGGTGGTCAAGCTGGAATGCGACCGGCTGTTGCCCCCCGCGCCGCTGGAGACCGACGATCCCTGGACGATCAGCCACACCGGATGCCGATCGGCCGAGACAGGGGAAACACCTTTTGTCACAGGCGCCGGATCGAATCCGGTTAGATTGCCCCAACTTTGAAAGGAAAGAAGAATGGACAAGTCGATGATGAAGGGGATTGCCGTGGGTGGCCTGGCCATGGTGGTGCTGGGCGCGAGCGGTGTCACGGGCTACAAGGCGCTGACGCAGCCGAAGTTCGCCGACGTGGTCGCCGTCAAGGAGGTCACCGAGACCGTGGTGACCCCGCGCGAGCGCTGCGAGAACGTGGCGGTGCAGCGGGCTGCACCAGTGAAAGACCAGAACCGCATCGCCGGTACGGTGGTGGGGGGCCTGGCTGGTGGCCTGCTGGGCAGCGCGGTGGGCAATGGCACCGGCAAGACCGTGGCCACGGTGGCGGGTGCGGTGGCCGGAGGCTATGCCGGCAACCAGGTGCAGAAGAACATGCAGCAGAAAGACGTGGTCACATCCACCGAACAGCGCTGCAGGACCGTGCAGGAAAAATCGCAGAAGCACCTGGGCTACAACGTGACCTACCGCCTCGACGGCAAGGAGGGCACGGTGCAGACGTCGTTCAAGCCGGGGGCCACGCTGCCGGTGAAGAACGGCGAAGTGGTGACCACGCCGCCCGAGCCCGAAGCACGGTCCTGATCACCCGCGTCAGTCTGGCGCCACGGTGTGACCGGCCATCAGCTCCAGCGCCTTCACCAGCGCCGAGTGATCCAGGTCGCCCATGCCGTGCGCGGCGCAGGCTTGCATGAGCTGCGCGGCGTTCGCGGTTTGCGGCAGTGACACCCCGATTTCCTTCGCGCCCTGCAGCGCCAGGTTCAGGTCTTTCTGGTGCAGCTTGATGCGAAACCCGGGGTTGAACGTGCGCTTGATCATGCGTTCGCCGTGCACTTCCAGAATCCGGCTCGCGGCAAATCCTCCCATGAGCGCCTGGCGCACCTTGGCCGGGTCGGCGCCGGCCTTGCTGGCGAACACCAGGGCCTCGCTCACGGCCGCGATGTTGAGCGCCACGATGATCTGGTTGGCCACCTTGGTGGTCTGACCGTCGCCGTTGCCGCCGACCAGCGTGATGTTCTTGCCCATCAGCTCCAGCAAGGGGCGCACGCGCTCGAACACGGCCTCGTCACCACCACACATGATGGTGAGCGAACCGGCCTTGGCGCCCACTTCACCGCCGGACACCGGCGCGTCGATGTAGTCGGCGCCCAGCGCGTTGATCTTCTTCGCGAAGGCCTTGGTGGCCATGGGGCTGATCGAGCTCATGTCGACCACCACCTTGCCCTTGCCCAGTCCAGATGCCACGCCGTTCTCGCCGAACAGCACGGCCTCCACGTCGGGCGTGTCTGGCACCATCGTGAACACGACTTCTGCCTCGCGGGCCACGGCGGCGGCGTTGTCACAGCGCACGGCGCCCGCCGCCTGAATGGCTTCAGGCACCTGGCTGCGCGTGTGCACGAACAGCTGGTGACCTGCGTTGGCCAGGTGCAGGGCCATGGGCGTGCCCATGATGCCCAAGCCGATAAATCCAATCTTCATCTGTTGTCCTTGTGGTGGGGCGGGCTCAGTAGCCGCCTTCGGTTTTGGGTGCCTGGGCGGCGCGCATGGTGGCCATCACCTGTTGCGCACCGGCGGCCATGAGGCGCGCGTCCGAGCTCACGGTGACGAACTGGAAGCCCATGGCGATGCGCCGGAGCGCCGCCTCGGGCGAGCCGTTGTGGATGCCGGCGACCACGCCGTGCGACTTGGCGCGCGCCAGGATGTGCTCCACCGCTTCAGTCGCCTTGGGGTCGAGGTCGTCGAACGTGGGTTTGCAGCCGAGGGCCAGCGACAGGTCGGACGGGCCGATGTAGATCGCGTCCAGCCCCGGCACCGAGAGAATGTCGTCCAGGTTGTCCAGCGCCTGCGCGGTTTCGATCATGGCGAAGGTGACGATGGTGTCGTTGGCGTGCTGGGGGTAGTCGGCACCGCCGTAGAGCAGGGCGCGCACCGGGCCGAAACTGCGCGTGCCGCGCGGCGCGTAGTGCGTCCAGGCCACGAGTTTTTGCGCGTCTTCGCGCGTGTTCACCATCGGGCAGATCACGCCGTACGCGCCGGCGTCCAGCGTCTTCATGAGGATGCCCGGCTCCAGCCACGGCACGCGCACCACAGGCACGGTGGTGGTGGTGCTGATGGCCTGCAGCATGGGGATCATGGCCTGGTAGTCCACCACGCCGTGTTGCAGGTCGATGGTCAGCGAGTCCCAGCCCTGGTGGGCCATGGTCTCGGCCGAGAAGCTGTTGGGAATGGCCAGCCAGCCGTTGACGACGGCGCCACCGGTGGCCCAGATTTCACGCAGGCGGTTGGGTCTCATGCAGGTTCCTTGGGCTGTGTGGGTGTCATCGGTCGAGCGCGGGGCGCTTGGGGTTGAAGGTCCAGTTGGGGATCAGGCTTTGCATGGCCATGGCGTCGTCGCGCGCGCCCAGGCCGTGCTGCAGGTAGAGCTGGTGCGCTTTTTCCACCTCGGCCATGTCGAGTTGCACGCCCAAGCCTGGGGCCTTGGGCACCTGCACATGCCCGCCCACGATTTTCAGCGGATCTTTCGTCAGGCGCTGGCCGTCCTGCCAGATCCAGTGCGTGTCGATCGCGGTGACCT
Organism: Hydrogenophaga sp. PBL-H3; assembly: GCF_010104355.1. NCBI lineage: Bacteria > Pseudomonadati > Pseudomonadota > Betaproteobacteria > Burkholderiales > Comamonadaceae > Hydrogenophaga > Hydrogenophaga sp. PBL-H3. The sequence continues at coordinate 2,803,419 of NZ_CP044972.1, read as the reverse complement.
TGCCCGGTGCGGCCGCAGCCACGTGGGTGAACATGGCCAGCGACACGTCGAAATGGTTGTTGGAATGCGAGCCCCAGGTCAGGCCCCAGTCGCGGCAAATCTGCGCCACGCGCACGCTGCCGGCCATGGTCCAGAAATGCGGGTCGGCCAGCGGAATGTCGACCGATTGCAGCGAGAGCGCGTGCGTGAGCTGGCGCCAGTCGGTGGCCACCATGTTGGTGGCCGTGGGCAGGCCGGTGGCGCGGCGGAACTCGGCCATCACCTCGCGGCCCGAAAAGCCGTCTTCGGCACCGCACGGGTCTTCGGCATACGCCACCACGCCGCGCATGCGCTGACCCAGCCGGATCGCGTCCTTGAGCAGCCAGCCGCCGTTGGGGTCGAGCGTCACACGCGCGTCGGGGAAGCGCTCGTGCAGTGCGGTCACGGCGTCCACTTCCTCGTCACCGCGCAACACGCCGCCCTTGAGCTTGAAATCGTTGAAGCCGTAGCGCTCGCGCGCTGCTTCGGCCAGGCGCACCACGGCTTCGGGCGTCATGGCTTCTTCGTGCCGCAGGCGGCTCCAGGCGTTGTCCGCACCCGGTTCGCTCGCGTAGGGCAGGTTGGTCTTTGACTTGTCGCCCACGAAGAACAGATAGCCCAGCATCTCCACAGCGTCGCGCTGCTGGCCTTCGCCGAGCAGGGCGGCCACCGGCACACCGAGGTGCTGGCCCAGCAAATCCAGCAACGCCGACTCCACTGCTGTCACCGCGTGGATGGTGGTGCGCAGGTCAAAGGTCTGCAGCCCGCGCCCGCCCACGTCGCGGTCGGCAAAGCGGGTGTGCAGTTCGCGCAGCAGGCGCTGGTGGTCGCCGATGGACTGACCGACCACCAGGGCGGCCGCGTCTTCCAGCGTCTGGCGGATCTTCTCGCCGCCCGGCACCTCGCCCACACCGGTGTGGCCGGCGCTGTCGGTGAGGATGAGCAGGTTGCGCGTGAAGAACGGGGCGTGTGCACCGCTCAGGTTGAGCAGCATGCCGTCACGCCCGGCGACGGGGATGACGCGCAGTGCGGTGACGCGGGGGGTGGAAGACTCGATGCCGGGATTCATCATGAAAGACTCACAAAAAGAAGCGTTGCCAGCGCGATGTGACCCAACCCAGGGATGCCGCGGATCCGGCTCTGCCGGTCCCAGGCATCGCCCCCTGGAAGGGGGTCGCGCGCAGCGCGGCGGGGGTGGGCCTGTCAGTCGGCTTTGATGTTGCGGGCTTCGATGAGTTTTTTCCAGCGTGCGAACTCGCTGGCCTGGAAGGCGGTGAACTGCTCGGGCGTGTTGGCCACGATCTCGAAGCCGAGGTCGAGCAGCTTGGGCTTCACGGTCGGGTCGTTGAGGATCTCCACGATCGCGGTGTGCAGTTTGGCCTTCACGTCGGCGGGAATGCCCTTGGGCGCGGCCACGGCCTGCCAGGAGTTCACGTTGGCGTCCTTGATGCCCAGCTCGTCGAGCGTGGGCACGTTGGGCAGCAAGGGTGAGCGCTTGGCGCTGGTGATCGAGAGCGCGCGCAGCTTGCCGGCCGTGATCTGCGGCATGGCGGTGTTGATGTTCATGAACGAGGACTCCACCTGGTTGCCGAGCAGGTCGGTCATCACCGGGCCGCCGCCCTTGTAAGGCACGTGCACGCCGGTGGTGCCGGTCTGTTGCCAGTAGAGCTCGGCGGTGAGGTGGTCGCTGCTGCCGTTGCCCGAGGAGGCAAAGGTCATCTTGCCGGGGTTGGCCTTCTGGTAGGCCAGCACGTCGGCCATGGTCTTGAGCGGCGAGACGGCGGGTACCACGAGCACGTTGGGCGCCTGCACGGCCACGGTGATGAGGTCGAAGTCCTTGGTGGCGTCGTAGGTCACCTTGGTGAGGTGGGGCGCGATCACGAACGGGCCGAGCGAGGAGACGAACAAGGTGTGGCCGTCGGGCGCGGAGCGCACGACTTGCGCGGCGCCGATGGTGCCGGTGGCACCGGCCTTGTTTTCCACGATGAAGGTGCCGCCGAGTCTTTCCTGCAGCTTGCCTTGCAGCGTGCGCGCGATGAGGTCGGTCGAGCCGCCGGGCGGGAAGGGCACGACGATGGTGACGTTCTTGTCGGGCCAGGCCATGGCGGCGGTCACGGCCATGGATGCGCCGAGTGCGCACAACAGTTTCTTCATTGCATGTCTCCTTCTGGGTGGGATCGGGTGGCGTACTTGCCGTGGGTTGGTACCGGTACCAATGTTTTCCGGAGCGAATGGTACCGGTACCAATTGGTGGCGTCAACGGTTGTTTGTCGGGTGGTTTGATGCCTGCACCTTGGCGGGCTCGTGAGCGAGAAGTGATGTGGGCCCGCTATCGTGACGGGTGCCAACGTGGTCGTCGATGACCGGACCAGCCCGGAGAAAACCCTCAGGAAGTCTCCCGCTCAACGATCGAAAACCCCACGTCCACCACCCGCTGCGCCACCTCGCGCCCCTCGGCCCGATCGATCAGGCTTTGAGCTGCCAGGCGGCCGATCTCCACACCGTTGATGTGCACCGTGCTCAGCGCGGGCGCCATGTCGGCGGCAAACGGCACATCGCCAAAACCCATGATGGCCATCTGCTCGGGAATCGCAATGCCACGCACGCGCGCTTCGGTCAACACACCCAGGGCCAGCAGGTCCGAACTGCAGAACACCGCGTCCACATCGGGCGCCTGCGCCAGCAATTGGCCCAAGGCGTCTCGCCCGCTCTGCAGGGAGCGCGAGGCGCCCACATTCACCACCGAAACCGGCCCGAAACCAGCGCGCACGACCGCGTCGGTGAAGGCGCTGGCGCGCCGGTCGGCACGCTCGTCCTCGGCGCGGATCAAGGCCAGCTTGCGCCGGCCCTTGGCCATGAGGAAACGCGCCACCTCGCGGCCGATGTCGGCGTGCGAGAAACCCACCAGCATGTCGATCGGGGTGGGCGTGAGGTCCCAGGTTTCCACCACCGGAATACCCGATGCCATCAGGCGTGTGCGGCCCAGGCCCGGGCCCAGGATGCCGGTGAGGAAGATGCCGTCGGGTCGCCGGCCGATGATGGCCTCCAGCAGCGACTCCTCGCGCGCCGCCGAGTAGCTCGACTGCCCCAGCATGAGCTGGTAGCCGGCGTCGAACAGCGTGTCGTTGAGCGCCTCGATGGTGGGCATGAACACCGACATCACCGTGCTGGGCACCACCGCCGCGATCAGCCGGCTGCGCGAGGAGGCCAGGCCGCCGGCCATGCGGTTGGGCACGTAGCCTGTGCGCTGCACGGCGTCCAGCACCTTCTGCCGCACCTCCACCGAGACCTGCTCGGGCGTGTTGAGCACGCGTGAGGCGGTGATGGGCGCCACCCCCGCGAGCTTGGCCACGTCGCGCAGGGTGATGGCGCCGCTGCCACGGCGCGCGCGCCGGGAGTTGTCGGTTTCTTTCATTTGAGGCTTAATCGAGGCTTGAAATGGTACCGGTACCAAATGAATGGCGATGGTATGCCGAAACGGCCACCGACGCACGCTGAACCCCGCAATCTTAGGAGACAGGGATGTCACAAGCCCTCCAGACACCTCTTGCCACACCCCCGGCAACCCGCTCGGCCGCGCCGCTGACCATCCGCATGCACGCCAGCGACAACGTGGCCATCGTCGCCAACGACGGCGGCCTGCCCGCAGGCACCGAACTGCCCGGCGGCCTGGTGCTGCGCGACAAGGTGCCGCAAGGCCACAAGGTGGCGCTGGTCGATCTGCCCCAGGGCGCGGTGGTGCTGCGCTACGGCGTGCCCATTGGCCACGCGCTGGCCGACATCGCCGCCGGCAGCTGGGTGCACGAGCGGCTGCTGCAGATGCCCGATGCGCGCGGCCTGGACAACCTGCCCATGGCCACCGTCAAGCCCGAACCGCTGTCCGCCCTGGAGGGCTACACCTTCGAGGGCTACCGCAACGCCGACGGCTCGGTCGGCACGCGCAACATCCTGGCCATCACACAAACCGTGCAGTGCGTGGCCGGCGTCACCAGTTTTGCGGTGCAGCGCATCAAGGCCGAGCTGCTGCCGCGTTTTCCCAACGTGGACGACGTGGTGGCGCTGGAGCACGGCTACGGCTGTGGCGTGGCCATCGACGCGCCCGACGCGGTGATCCCGATCCGCACACTGCGCCACATCAGCCTGAACCCCAATTTTGGCGGTGAGGTGATGGTGGTGAGCCTGGGCTGCGAGAAGCTGCAGCCTGAGCGCCTGCTGCCGCCAGGGTCCATCCCGCTCGTGGACGAACGCAACGTGGCCGACGTGGGCACCAGCGCCGAGACCCGGCTCGACGTGGTTTGTCTTCAAGACGACGCGCACGTCGGCTTCATGAGCATGGTCGACTCCATCGTGCGCCAGGCCGAAGAACACCTGGAGCGCCTGAACGCGCGCCGCCGCGAAACCGTGCCGGCCAGCGAGCTGGTGGTGGGCGTGCAGTGCGGCGGCAGCGATGCCTTCAGTGGCGTCACGGCCAACCCGGCGGTCGGCTTCTGCACCGACCTGCTGGTGCGCGCGGGTGCCAGCGTGATGTTTTCCGAAACCACCGAGGTGCGCGACGGCATCGCCCAGCTCACCGCGCGCGCCACCACGCCCGAGGTGGCGCAGGCCATGGTGCGCGAGATGGCCTGGTACGACGCGTATTTGCAGCGCGGCAGCGTGGACCGCAGCGCCAACACCACGCCGGGCAACAAAAAAGGCGGCCTCTCGAACATCGTGGAGAAAGCCATGGGCTCGATCGTGAAGTCGGGCAGCGCGCCGATTTCCAACGTGCTGGCACCCGGCGAAAAACTCAAGCACAAGGGCCTGACCTACGCCGCCACGCCCGCGAGCGACTTCATCTGCGGCACGCTGCAGCTCGCCGCCGGCATGAACCTGCACGTGTTCACCACCGGGCGCGGCACGCCGTATGGCCTGGCCGCCGTGCCGGTGATCAAGGTCGCCACGCGCAGCGACCTGGCGCGGCGCTGGCACGATCTCATGGACATCAACGCCGGCACGATCGCCGACGGTTCGGCCAGCATCGAGGACGTGGGCTGGGAAATGTTCCGCCTCATGCTCGACGTGGCCAGCGGCCGCAAGAAAACCTGGGCCGAACACTGGAAGCTGCACAACGCCCTGGTGCTGTTCAACCCCGCGCCGGTCACCTGACCTTCACGGCCTGCCCGTCGGTGATGGTGCTGCCGGGGTAGAGCAGGACGCGCTCACCTTCGCGCACCCCTTCACCCACCCAGGCCACGTCGGCGTTGCGCTCGCGCAGCGTGATGGTTCGGGCCACGGCGCGTTGGCCTTCGACCACGAACACCCGCCACGCTGTGCCCTCGCGCACCAGCGCGGCGCTTGGCACGAGCAGGGCGCCCGCCTGCGTCGATACGGTGATGCGCGCGTCGACCCTGAAACCGTCGCCCAAGCGCTGCGTCCGGGGTGCGGTGGTGTCCAGGTCCACGATCACGTTCACCCGCTGTTCCTCGATACCCAGGGCCGAGACCTTGGTGAAAGCCACCGGCTCGATGCGCACCACATGGCCCGACAGGGCTGGTGCACCGGCGGTGAGCGTGAGGCTCGCGGGCGCACCGGGTGCGATCAGCTGCACCTCGCTGGAGAGCACGTCGACCACGGCCTCCATCGCCGTGGTGTCGCCAATCTCCAGCAGGTGCTGGCCAGCTGTCACGGGGGCGGCGCTGTCCAGGTGCAGCTTGATGACCTGGCCGTCCACCGGGCTCTTCAGGGTCCACAAGCCTTCCACGCGAGCCCCCGCACCCGGTTCGGAGCGCGCGAGTGCGGCCTGGGCTTCGGCCAGCGCGAACTCAGACGCGCGCTGCTCGGCACGGCCAGCGTCCAGCGCCTGCTGCGCCGAGCGCTTCGCCAGCACGGCCGCATCGCGCACCGACGGTGCGATGAAGTTCTCGCGCGCCAGCTTCTGTGCGCGCTCGACCTCCAGGCTGGCCTGGGCCAGCGCGGTGTCCAGGCGCTGCAGCTGCGCGCTGGCCGCGCGGCGCGCTGCGTCGGCACTGCCCACGCGCTGCTGCAGCACCAGCCGCGTGCGGGCATCGATCATCTGCGGCGCCACCGGGGCCAGCGTGGCCACCACGTCGCCAGCGCGCACCGCGTCGCCCACCTTGAGTGTGGGCCGCGCCAGTTCGGCCTGGGTGGGCGCCGAGATCAGGTAGCGGTGCTTCAGGCGCAGCTGGCCATCTTCTTCGATTACCTGCTCGAAAACGCCGGTGGTGACTGGCGCCACCTCCACCAGCAGGGGGCGCGGCTGGAAGGCCCAGAAGGCGAGGGCGGCGGCCACCAGGGCAGCCAGCGCCCAAGGCGCCCAGCGGCGCCAGCGGTGGTTGGGGTTCGTGTGGTTCATTCGCGGACTTTCAAAACGGCGACCAGGTCGAGCCGGTCGATGTGGCGGCGCACCAGCAGGGCGCTCACCACCCCGGCGGCCAGCACGATCAGGGCGGCCCAGGCGTAGGTGGCGGGTTCGATCACCACCGGGAAATCGATGTTGTCCGAGGACATGAGGCGCATCAGCAGGGAGGCCAGCAGCCAGCCCGCCACCGCACCGATGGGCAGGGCCAGCAGCAGCTCGGCCCCCAGTTCGCCAAGCAGCAGCACCGAGACCTCGGCGCGCGTCATGCCCAGCACGCGCAGGCTGGCGAGTTCCCAGGCCCGCTCCGAGAGCGCGATGCGCGCGGCGTTGTAGACGATGCCCACCGCCATGGCCACGGCGAACAGGGTGAGGATGGTGCTGAACACGCCCATGTTGCGCGAGGTGGTCTCGTTGAAGCTGGCCATGGAGCCGGCCTTGTCGAACACCGCGGTGATGACCGGCGCGCGCTTGACCGCTGCCCAGAAATCACCCATGGCCAGCGGGTCCACCCGCAGAGCGGCCTCGGCCACGCCGGCACCGTCGCGCGCCAATCCGTTCATGGCATCCAGGTTCATGAAGGCCTGCTTGCCCATCATGGTGTGCACGATGTCGACCACCTGTGCGGTTGTGCGCCGCTGGTGCCACAGACGGAACTCGATCTCGACCCGGTCGCCCACGCGCGCGCCCACGGCCTTGGCCAGCAGCGCCGACATCACCACCCCGCTGGCCGGCAGTGCCACATGGCCACGGGTGTCGTCCACCGCGCGCAGGAGCTGTGCGCCCTCGATCAGACCGGTGAGCGCAGCGTCTTCGCTGCGGCCCAGACGGCGCACGCGCACCGGCTCGCTGCGGTAGGGTTCGGCGCTCATCACGCCGGGCAGGCGCCGAAGGTTCTGCACCACCGACAGCGGCACCGGGCGGTGAAAACTTACCAGCACGTCGCCCTGCTGCACCTGGCGGAACTGCACGTCGACGATGTGTGCGATGGCGTCCAGCCAGAACGCCCCCGAGATCTGCAGCGCCACCGACATCGCGATGCCGGTGACGGTGAAGGCGGCGCGCAGCGGTCGGCGCTCGAAGTTGCGGATCACCATGAGCGCGCCGGTGCTCACGCGCCTGCCCAGGCCCAGCCGTTCGATCAGCGTCTGCCGGTAACTGGGTGGGGCAGGGGGCTGCATGGCCTGCGCGGGCCGCAGGCGCACCACGGCGCGGATGGCCGTCCAGGTGCCGACTGCGGCGGCGGCAAACGCCAGCGCCGTGGAGGCCACCACCAGCCACGGCGTGGTGACGTAGGCCAGCCGGTTGAAGCGGAACACCTCGTCGTACAGGCCCAGCATCAGCTGGCCGATGACCACGCTCAGGACCAGGCCGGCCACCACGCCCAGGCCGGCGATCACCATGGAGAGCTTGATGTAGTGCCACGCGATGGCCCCGTCGCTGTAGCCCAGCGCCTTGAGTGCCGCGATCTGGCTGCGCTGCGTGGCCACCTGGCGGCTGATCACCACGTTGAGGATGAACATGGCCACCGCCAGGAAGATCGAGGGCAACACCGTGCCCATCACCTTGAGCTGTGAAAGCTCGTCGGCCACGATCTTGGCCGACAGCTGTTTGTCGTGGCCCACCGCGCCCAGGCTGCCGTAGGCGTCAAGCAGGCGGTCGGTCTGCTCGGTCACGGCTGGCGCCGAGGCGCCCGCGTCCAGCCGCAGCGAGACCTGGTTGAACGCGCCTTGCAGGTCGAAGGCGTGCGCCATGCGCTCGCTGTCGATCCACCAGATGCCGAAGGTCTTGTCGTCGGGCGCGCCCCCGCGCGATGCAAAAACGTATTCGGGCGAAATGGCCGTGCCCACCAGATGCACCTGCTCCAGCCTGCCATTCAGGATGGCGTTGACCCGGTCGCCGGGCTGCAGGCCGCGCGCCACGGCAAACCGATCGCTCACCACCGCTTCGAGAGCGCGGCCACGCTCGGGCCAGCGGCCGCTGCGCAGCGTGAGCGCATTGAGCCGCTGGCGCTGCGCGTGCACCCGGGCCAGGTCCAGGCCGATGAAGCGGCCGGTCACCGGCGCGTCGGCGTCGGGCAGCGCGATTTGCGCGTCCATCACCACATCCAGCTGCACCTCGGCCACGCCGGGAATGGCGGCCAGGCGCGTGCCCAGGTGGACCGGCGCGCGCTTGACGCTGGCGAACAGGTCGGCGAGGTGGTTGTCGCGGTAGAAGCTGTCGCGCGAACCCTGGAGCGATTCATGCACCGAAAACATGCCCACGAAGCCGGCCACGCCGATGGCCACCACCAACGAGATGGTGGCCACTTGTGCGCGCAGACGCTTGAGATCGCGCCAGAGCTTGGTGTCCAGGGCTTTCATGGCGGGCTCACCAGCTCAGGGTGGACGCGGCCACCTTGTGCGCATTGATCCGCGTGTCGGTGATGCGCCCGTCAGCCAGGCGCAGCACGCGGTCGGCCATGTCGGCGATCGGCGCGTTGTGCGTGATCACCACCGTGGTGGTGCCCAGCGTGCGGTTCACGTGTTCGATCGCCTGCAGCACCATCACGCCGGTGGCGCAGTCGAGTGCGCCCGTGGGCTCGTCGCACAGCAGCACCGCCGGGCGCTTGGCGATGGCCCGCGCAATGGCCACGCGCTGCTGCTCACCGCCCGAGAGCTGCGCCACGAAGTGGTTCATGCGCTCGCCCAGGCCCACCAGCGCCAGCGCCTCCTCGGGCGGCATCGGGTCGTCGGCCAGGTCGGTCACCAGCGCCACGTTTTCCAGCGCGGTCAGGCTGGGGATGAGGTTGTAGAACTGGAACACGAAGCCCACGTGTTCGCGCCGGTAGCGCGTGAGCTCGGCGTCGCTGGCGCCGGTGAGTTCGTGCGATTCACCCTCGTGCACCCAGCGCGCGGTGCCGGCGCTGGCACTGTCCAGCCCGCCCAGGATGTTGAGCAGGGTCGACTTGCCGCTGCCCGAGGCGCCCAGCAGCACCACGAATTCGCCACGCACGATGCGCAGGTCCACCCCGCGCAGCGCGTGCACGGCGGTGCTCCCTTCGCCATAGACTTTGGTCAGGCCCTGGGCAATGAAGACGGCTTGTGCGTCGGGTGGTGCGGCGTTCATCGGGGGTTGTCGGGCAAAAGATGTCCAGGTTCGATTCGACCACCCGAACCGCCGCTTGACCTTGACGCCGGTCAACTCCCGGGCATTGCCGTAGACTGCCGCCTCCCCCATGGCAGTTGCTCCAACCTCCACCCCCTCCCACGGCCCGCTGATCGCCAACCTGATCGCGCAGCTGGCCTTCGGCCTGCTCGCCATGACCATCTGCCTGCCGTCCATGCAGGAGTGGGGCGCCATCTTCGGATCGGATCAGGCCAGCGTGCAGCTCACCTTCAGCGGCTACGTGGTGGCTTACGGCGGGCTGCAGCTGCTCTACGGCCCGTGGTCGGACCGGCTGGGGCGCAAGAAGGTCCTGATGTTCGGCCTGACGCTCGCCGGCCTGGGCTCGGTGCTTGCGGCCTTGTCGCCGAGCCTGGCGTGGCTCACGGCGGCGCGCGCATTGCAGGGCGCAGGCTGCGCCGCCGGCATGGTGGTGGGCCGAGCGATGGTGCAAGACCTCTTCTCCGGGCCCGAGCGCACGCGTGTGATGGCCTACGTGGGCATGTCCATGGGTTTGGTCCCGCCCACCGCCACCATCCTGGGCGGGCAGATCCATGTGCGCCTGGGCTGGCAAGCCAATTTCGTGCTCATCGCGGTGCTCGCGGTCGTGTTGTTTGTGGCCGCATGGAAGGGCTTGCCCGACCATGAGCCGAGCACCACGGTGCAGCCGCACTGGCTGCGCGCCATGCTGTCGTCGTATGCGCGGCTGGCGCGTGAGCCCTCGTTCCTGTTGTTCGTGCTCATCCTCGCCATGACCACCGCCACGTTCTATGCGTTCCTCGCGGGAGCGCCCATCGTGCTGGGCAGCTATGGCGTGGGGCCGGCGGGCATCGGCTACTACATCATGGTCGTGCCGCTGTCCTACATCGTGGGCAACTACCTCACCACCCACCTCGTGCATCGCACCGGTGACCGCGCCATGATGATGCTGGGCCAGGTATTTTCGGTGGGAGGCATCGCGCTCATGCTGGTGCTGGCCCTGGCCAACGTGGACACCCCGCTGGCCTTTGCACTGCCGCTCATGCTGATGGGCCTGGGCAACGGCTTCCTGGTGCCCCCGGCACTCACCGGCACAGTGGGGCTGGTGCCGGCGCTGGCCGGCTCGGCCTCCGCGGTGGCGGGCCTGGCGCAGCAGCTCACGGGCGCGGTGGGTGGCTACGCCGTGGGCCTGGTGCCGCACCATGGCGCTGTCAACCTGGGCTGGCTGATGCTGGGCCTGGGCAGCGTGGCGCTCGTGGCGCAGGGGGTGCTGAATCGCCGACACGTGAGCAAGCCGGCACCAGTTCGCGAAGACCCCCGCGCCTAAAGCAGGCTGCCCTGACCGCCGCGCTCGCGCGCTGCCAGCAGCGCATCGGTGGCGTGCGCATCCGCCAGATCAAACACCTCGCAGGCCTGCGGGCGCACCAGCGCCTGGGCATCGGCTTGCGCACCATGCAGCCAGGTGTGCCAGTCGTGCGGTTCGATGTGGGCCACGGCGCGTTTGTCCTGCTGGTCGGGTGGCAGCGTCGGGTCGGGTTTGTGCAGGCGACCCAGCAGAGGATGGCCGTCGCAGTTGCAGGTGATCATGGTGAAGTTGGGCACCAGTTCGCCGGTCTGGGGATCGGTCCAGTGCGACCAAAGGCCCGCCAACGCCCAGGGTGCGCGATCGGCGCGGCGCAGGCGCCACCACACGTTCTTGCCTGTTTCCCAGTTCGGCTCCTGGTACCAGTCCGCCAGGATCAGGCAGCGCTGGCCTTGCAGCCACGACCCGCGGTAGGTGACGCGCTCGGTGATGCCCTCGATGCGCGCGTTGTTGGTGAGCACGGCACGCGAGGCAGGCCGTCGCGTGGCGCTGCCCGGGCGGATCATGCCCCACTGGCCCAGGCGGCCAACCAGTTGCGCGGCTTCGCCCGGCAAGCCCGGGCGCACCATCAAGCCGTGCTGGAACGGCCCCACCGTGGCCTGCACGAAGTCTTCGACATCGACGCTCGCGCCGACACTGCCGAGGTATCGCTCGGCCGCACCTTTGTCGGTCATGTTGTAGAGGTTGCACATGGAGGGGCGGGCTCCCTGAAAATTGCTGTTGCACCGCATCATCCTCTTGCCCGCGTTCCATTGAAACCGTGTCCCGGGTTCACATGGATTGAGCCGGTACCTGCGGAGGGCACCCACCGCAACCTTGGTCGGGCCCGCAACGCGCGTGACAACCCAAGCGCTCAGACGGGTGCAACATGGCAATGCCCGTCACCACCCCGCAGGCCCACCATGACCACATTGCAGTTCCAGGTCCGAAAGGACCAGTTCGCCACCACCCGCACCGTGCAGTTGCACGACGCACCCTTGGCGGAAGGCGAAATCCGCGTGCGTATCGAGCACTTTGCCTACACCTCCAACAACATCACCTATGCCGCCTTCGGCGACACGATGAACTACTGGCAGTTCTTTCCTGTCTCGCCCCAGGCCGCAGACCAGGCCGCGTGGGGCGTGGTGCCGGTGTGGGGCTTCGGCGTGGTGGAGCAGACGCAGTGCGCCGGCGTTGCCGTGGGCGAGCGCCTGTACGGCTACTGGCCCATGGCCTCACACACCGTGCTCAAGCCCGCGCGCGTGTCGCCCGAGGGCTTTTTTGACGGCGCACCGCACCGTGCCGCGCTGCACCCGGTCTACAACCACTACCTGCGCTGCGCGGTGGACCCGCTGCACGACCCAGCCACCGAGCCGCTGCAGGCCTTGCTGCGCCCGCTCTTCCTCACCGCGTGGCTGATCGACGATTTTCTGGCCGACAACGATTTTTTTGGTGCGAACCAGGGCGGCAAGCGCGGCGTGATGCTGCTGTCGTCGGCCAGCAGCAAGACCGCGTATGCCACGGCCGCCCAGCTCGCACAACGGCCCGAAGTGGAGGTGGTGGGCCTCACCTCGGCGGGCAATGTGGCGTTTTGCGAAAGCCTGGGCGTGTACAGCCGCGTGCTCACCTACGACCAGCTCGACCAGTTGCCACAGGACACACCTTGCGTGTACGTGGACTTCGCCGGCAACGGCGCGCTGCGCCAGGCCATCCACAGCCGATTCAGCGCGCTGGCCTACAGCTGCTCCATCGGCGGCACCCATGTGGACCAGCTTGCTGGTGGACGCAACCTCGCAGGTCCGCGCCCGGTGCTGTTCTTCGCGCCGGCGCAAGCCAAGAAGCGCCACGGTGACTGGGGTGCTGCCGGGTTCAACGAGCGCATGGCCCGCGCCTGGCACGCTTTCATGGCCCAGGTGAGTCAGCCCGCCGCGCCCTGGGTGGTGGTGCAGCACCACAGCGGAGCGGCCGCCGTGCAAGCCGCCCACGCGCTGGTGCTGGGCGGGCGGGGAGACGCTCGGGTGGGGCACATGCTGTCGCTGTCGTAGTTGCGCACAGAGACTGTGCCCTACGCTGTGGATAACGGGGTGGACAACCGCCGCAGCCCGCAGCCCGGCTGGCTGGGCGCAGGGTGCTTAAAAATCGGGCGATGACCGCAGGGTCTGTGGACGAGGGGTCAGTACAGGCGCACGGCCACATCAAAATGCCAGGTGCGGCGAATTTCGACCACGTCGTACTCGCTGGCCAGGGCGGGTGAAAACGCCGGATAGTTCGCCTGGCTGTGCACGATGCGCGGTATGGCCTCGTCGATCGCCGCGACGCCGCTGGAGCGAACCAGGGTCACCGACTCCACCGTGCCATCGCTGCGAATGGCCACCGTCACCACGGGCTGGGTGTGGGGCTGTTTCGCCGCTTCGCGGACCAGGTCGATGGTCATGTTCATCTGGATCTTGCGCGCCCAGGCCTCTGCATACCGGATGAGCTCGGCGTTGGGGTCTGAGCGCCCGAAAAGCCGGGCCCGGCGCGCGGTGCTCAGCGAATAGGGCAACTGGCGCGCCGCAGCCGCGGCCGCGTCGCGCCGGTCGGCTTCTTCGTTCAGTTGCCGTCCGATGGCGCGCAGCCGCTCTTCCCGTCTGGCTTGCGCCTCCTGCCGCTCGGCCTGCAGGCGTGCGGCCTCGGATGGCGCGGCCTGCTGGCGGGAGGCCGCCTCCTGCTGGGCGGCCGCCTGTTGCGCGGCGGCCTGGCGTTCGCCTTCTTGCCGCGTGGCCTCGGCCTGCGCTGCTTGCTGGCGAGACGCTGCTTCCTGCTGGGCGGTCGCTTGTTGGGCCGCTGTCTGGCGGGCGGCTTCCTGCCGCGTGGCTTCGGCCTGTGCGGCCTGTTGGCGGTCGGCTTCCCGCTGCGTTGCTGCTTGCTGCGCAGCGGCCTGGCGTTCGGCATTCACCCGCGCAGCCTCCTGGCGCTCGGCCTCCAGCCGCTGCGCGGCTTCGGCCTGTTCCGCCTGCCGGCGAGCGGCTTCCTGTCGGGTGGCTTCTTGCCGGGCCGCTGCTTGACGCTGGGCCTCCAGCCGCGTTGCCTCGGCGCGCTGCGCCTGCAGGCGGGCGGCTTCCTGTTGTGCGGCTTCCAGCTGCGCGGCGGCCTGCCGCTCGGTCTCGATGCGTTCTGCCTCAAGTCGCCGGGCCGCTTCTGCGCGGGCGACCTCCTGTTGGCTGGCCTCTTGCTGCGCCGCCGCCTGGCGCTCGGCCCGTTGCCGTTCGGCCTCCACCCGCTGTGCGGCTTCGGCCTGCGCGGCTGCCTGGCGGGCGGTCTCCTGCCGCGTCGCTTCAAGCTCTGCCGCCTTGCGGCGAGCCGCGCCCTGGCGCTCGATCTCCAGCCGTGCGCTTTCAACTTGCGCCGCTTCTTGTTGTGCCGATGCCTGGCGTTCGGCTTCCAGTCGGGTGGCTTCCACCTGAGCCAGTGCCTGCCGCGCCTGCTCCTGCCGGGCAGACTCCTGCGCTGCAGCCTGCAGCGCAAGCTCTTGCCGAGCCGCTTCCAGCCGCTCAAGCTCCAGCTTCGCGGCTTCAAGCCGCGCGGCCTCTTGCAAGGCCGCTTCCGCTTCCTGTTTCGCCGCCGCCTCTCTGGCCACTTCCCGTTGCGCAGCTTCGAGACGCTCAAGCTCCCGCCTGGCGACTTCCTGCTGCTGTTCCTCTGGTGCGGCGCGCTCAACCAGCGCCACCGCAGCGGGTTGGTCGGTCGGCTGAGGGGCGCTGGGCGCGGTCGCGCTTTCGCTGGACGCTGGAGCTGGAGCTGGAGCTGGAGGAACTGGTGGAGCCGGTGGCGATGCGGCTTCGGGCATGGGCGCTTTCTGCGCCACAGCCTGCACCGGCGGCAGCGGCTCCGCCACCGGCTCGGTCGACGGCTCAGCTGCCGTGCCCCGTGCTGCATTCAGCAGGATGCGAAGGTTGGGCACCTCGATCCGCCGGTCTTGCCAAGGGAAGCCGAAGCCCGGCAGGCCGATGCCCTGGCCACCGAAGGTCAGACCCAGCAGCACTGCGTGGAACACCAGCGAGAACAGCAGCGCAAACGTCATGCGCCTGCGCTCAGGGAGTAGCCCGAGCGCTGGGGAGACTGTCGTGAGGTGCATCCGGTCGATTGTCCTATCCAAACCGTCGCACCCGTTTGTCGGGTCCGGCGGTGGGTCGACTTGAGGTTCGCGAGACATCATTCAGGTTCGCTCAACCGATTTCCCCAGCTCTCCACCAGGTCCGTGATCAACCGGGCAACGATCTTGCTGGCGGCCGTCAACTGCCCCTGCTTGGGCAGGGACAGCGTCACGTGGCGTCGGCAGTCCGGGTTGACGATGCGCGCCGCTTGCAGGCGTCCCGATCGCAGTTCGTCGGCGATCGAAAAGGGGCCGAGCAGTGAGTACAGGTGAGCGGTGTGGGCCACAAGCTCTTTTTGCACACGCAAGGAGTCGGCCTCCACCTCGGCCTGCAACGTGAAGCCTTTGCCCCGAGCGGTTTCGTCCAGCACGGAGCGCCAGTGCGCGGGTCTGCGCGGCAGCACCAGGCGCAGGCCTTCGAGCTTGCTGAAGTCAACCGCCTCACCTCGGGTGAGGGGGTCGCCCACCCGCGACACCAGGTAGGTGCCCACGGTGGCCAGCAGCTTTTCGTCGGGGCTGGCCGGCTTCTGGTAGCGAAACAGCACGGCCATGTCAACGCTGCCCGTGTCCAGCAGCGCATCGAGCTCGCCGCCTTGTCCCTCGCGGATGTTGAGCTTGATCTTCGGGAACTCGGCCTGCAGGCGCAGGTAGAGCCGGGTCATCAGCGGGTGCGCTGCCGAGGGCAGGATGCCGAGCTTGACCTCGCCCATCGGCTCGCCGGCATCGGTGCGGATGTCGGCCAGCAACTGGTCCGTGTCGCGCAGCCAGTTGCGCACGCGGGTTTCGATGTGCTGGCCCAGATCGGTGAGCACCACGCCCCGCCCGGTGCGCCGGAACAGCGCGCCGCCACAGGCAGATTCCAGTTCGCTGATCTGTCGGCTGATGTGGGACTGCACCGTCTGGCGCTGCGCGGCGACCTTGGTGAAGCTGCCGAGTTCGGCCACTTCGAGAAAGAGCCGGAAGTCGTTCGGGTTCATGGGTTCTCCGTCGGCTTTGATATGCCAAAAATGGCATGTCTGAAATCTCAGTTTGCATTCTATTCAGATGTCGGGTGCCTCCCTAGACTCCACCCCCATCACAACGAGATCTACCGGAGAGGCACCTCATGCGTTACGCAAGCTTTGAAATCAATGGCCAGGCCAGCTACGGCGTGGTGGACGGAGCGGGCCAGTACCGCCGCGCGCCGGCCGACTTCCAGGCCCGGTTCGCCGACCTCAAGGCCGTGATCGCCGCCGATGCCCTGCAAGCGCTGGCCGAGGCTGCCCTGGCCAGCGGAGAGGCGCTCACGCCCGCGCAGGTTCGGCTGCTGCCCGTGATCCCCAACCCCGGCAAGCTGATCTGCGTGGGCTTGAACTACAAGAGCCACGTGGCCGAGACCAAACGCGCCGACAGCGAGTACCCCTCGCTGTTCCTGCGCTTCAACGACAGCCTGGCCGCGCACGAGGACGTGGTGCTGCGCCCCGCGTTCTCGGAGCGCTTTGACTGGGAAGGTGAACTCGCTTTTGTCATCGGCAAGGGTGGCCGGCACATCGCCAAAGAGAAGGCCTTCGAGCACATCGCCGGTTACGCCTGCTTCAACGACGTGAGCGTGCGCGACTGGCAGAAACACACGCACCAGTTCACACCCGGCAAGAACTTCCCCGGCACCGCGCCTTTCGGCCCGGTGCTGGTGAGCCGCGACGAGGTGCCCGATGTGACCGCGCTCACGCTGGAGACACGCGTCAACGGCCAGGTGGTGCAACACGCCAGCGTGGGCGACCTGATCTTCGACATTCCGACCATCGTGGCCTATGTGTCGCGCTTCACACCGCTCTCGCCCGGCGATGTGATCGCCACCGGCACCCCGGGTGGCGTGGGCGACCGCCGCGAGCCGCCGCTCTACATGAAGGAAGGCGATGTGGCCGAGGTCGAGATCACCGGCCTGGGCGTGCTGCGCAACCGCATCGGCACCGACCACTCCGCCTCCTGAACGCACTCCCTCCGAGAGAACACCCCATGAGCAACACCCCCCAATTGCGGGTCGCCGTCGACATCGGCGGCACCTTCACCGACATGGCGGCTTTTGACGAAGCCACCGGCAAGCTGCTGTTCGGCAAAGCCCTGTCCACCCACGGCCAGCTGGTCAACGGCATCCAGGCCACGCTGGACAGCGCCAGCATCGACCTGAAAGACGGCAACCTGTTCCTGCACGGCTCCACCATCGCCATCAACACCTTGCTGGAGCGCAACGGCGCCAACACCGCGCTGCTGATCACCGAAGGCTTCCGCGACATCTACGAGATCGGCCGTGTCAACCGCCCCGATGCCTACAACCTCTTTTTCAACAAGCACCAGCCACTGGTGAAGCGCTCGCTGCGCTTCGAGGTGGCCGAGCGTCTGCGCGCCGACGGCAGCACCCACAAAGCGCTGGACGAGGCGGCCGTGCGCGAGCTGGCGAAGGACCTGCGCGGCCAGGGCATCGAGGCGGTGGCCGTGCTGCTGCTGCATTCGTACCGCAACCCCGCGCACGAGCAGCGCGTCAAGCAGATCCTGCAGGAAGAACTGCCGGGCGCCTTCGTCTGCGCCTCGCACGAGCTGAGCCAGGAGTACCGCGAGTTCGAACGCGTCTCCACCGCAGTGGCCAACGCCTACGTGGGCCCGCGCGTCTCGGCCTACCTAGGTGAGCTGGAGCAGCACCTGAGCACCCAGGGCTTCAAGGGCGACTTTTACGTGGTGCAGTCCACCGGCGGCCTGTTCCCCAGCGCCCATGCGCGGCGCGACTGCGTGCGCATGCTGGAGTCTGGCCCGGCGGCGGGCGTGATCGGAGCCCAGGCCATCTGCGCGCAGCTCGGCATGGGTGACGCCATCGCCTTCGACATGGGCGGCACCACGGCCAAGGCCGGCGTGATCAGCGAAGGCCGGCCGCTCACCACCGGCTCGGCGCTGATCGGTGGTTACGAGCGTGCCCTGCCGATCCAGATTCCGATGATGGACATCCACGAGGTGGGCACGGGCGGTGGCTCGATCGCCCGCGTGGAAACCGGCAACGCCTTGCGGGTGGGCCCGCAGAGCGCGGGCTCCATCCCCGGCCCGGTGGCCTATGGCCGAGGCGGCACCGAGCCGACCGTGACCGATGCCAACCTGCTGCTCGGCCGCCTGGATGCCGACCACTTTCTGGGTGGCGAACTCAAGCTCGACCTGGCCGGCTGCCAGCGCCAGATGCAGGAGCGCATTGCCGGCCCGCTGGGCCTGGACCCCACCGCCGCGGCCGACGGCATCCTGCGCATCGCGGTGACGCAGATGTCGCACGCGGTGAAGGCCGTGACCACCGAGCGCGGCCTGGACGCTGGCAGCTTCACCATGGTGGTGTACGGCGGCGCCGGCCCGCTGCACGCCTCGGCCATCGCCCGCGAGCTCGGCATCCGCAAGGTGCTGATTCCGTATGCGCCCGGGTACTTCTCCGCCTACGGCATGTTGTTTTCCGACCGCCGCTACGACTACGTGCGCTCGGTGTTCCGCAAACTCGACGAGGTCTCGTTCGACGAGATTGAGGCGCTCTACCAGTCGATGGAAGACGAAGGCCGCGCGGCGCTGACGCAATCGGGCACCAAAGCCGAAGACGTGGTGATCGAACGCGCCGCCGACATGCGCTACGTGGGCCAGGAGCATGCGGTGACGGTGGACCTGCCTGGCGCCTTTTTCGTGGACAAGGACCGCTCCGCCATCAAGCGCCAGTTCGATGAGCTGCACAAGGTGCGCTACGGCACTTCGGCACCCAAGGAGCCGGCCGACCTCGTGAGCCTGCGCGTGACGGTGCTGGGCACCATGAAGAAGCCGCCCAAGCACAGCGTGGCCACCGGAACCGCCACGCCCGACGCGGGCGCGGTGCGGGCCACCAAGCCGGTGTATTTCCGCTCCAGCGGCTGGGCCGACACCCCCGTCTACACCCGCGAATTGCTGCTGGCGGGCAACGCCATCGACGGCCCGGCGCTGATCGAAGAACACGCCTCCACCACGGTGGTGCAGCCCGGCGATTCGCTGCGCGTGGACGAACTGGGCAACCTGCAAATCAACATCGGAGACGACCGGTCATGAAAACACAAGACATCCAGAACCCGGCCGTCGATGCGGTCACCGTCGAGATCATCCGCAACGGCCTCTACGCCGTGACGGAGGAGATGAAGACCAACCTCACGCGCACCGCCTACAACCTCATCATTTACGAGGCGCTGGACTTCACGGTGGGCCTGTTCACCAAAGAGGGCGACACAGTCTCCATCGGCCTGGGTCTGCCGATGTTCATCCGCGGCATGTCCGAAACCGTCAAGGCGAAGATCCGCCATTTCGGGTACGAGAACATCCTGCCGGGCGACATCCTCGTCACCAACGACGCCTACACCACCGGCAGCCACCTGAACCACTTCACATTCACGATGCCGATCTTCCACGAAGGTCGGTTGGAGGGCTTCACCTGCTGCATGGCGCACTGGCTGGACGTGGGCGGCACGCTGGGCAACGTGACGACCGACATCTTCAGCGAAGGCATCCAGATCCCGATCCTGAAGTACCAGCGCGAAGGCGTGGTGAACCAGGACCTGATCGACATCATCGCGATGAACGTGCGGCTGGCCGAACGCGCCCTGGGCGACCTGCGCGCGCAGATCACCGCCATCACCACCGGCGAACGCCGCTACGTGGAGCTGCTGCAGCGCTACGGCGCCGATGCGGTGAACGCGTCGATCCGCCAGATCATGGACTCCAGCGAGGCCGTGGCGCGCAAGAACACGTTGTCGATTCCCGATGGTGTGTACGAAGCCGAGTCGTTCATGGACGACGACGGCCTGGACATCGGCAAGCGCATTCCGATCCGCGTGAAGGTCACGGTCAAAGGCGACGAGATGACGGTGGACCTGTCGGACGTGAGCAAGCAGGTGCGCGGCTTCTACAACTCGGGCTTCACCACCGGCATTGCCTGCGCGCAGGTGGCCTACAAGTGCCTCACCACGCCCACCGACTACCCGGTCAACGACGGCAGCTTCCGATCGCTCAAGGTCATCATGCCCATGGGCACGGTGATCAGCGCCGAGCGCCCCTACCCCATGCGCGTGTGGATGACCTTCCCGATGACGGTGATCGACACCATCTTCAAGGCGCTCGCGCCGGCGATTCCGAACCGTTCGATTGCGGGTCACCACGCCGATCTGGTGTTCCCCAACATCCACGGCATCAGCCCGGAAGACGGTCGCCTGTTCATCGTGGGCATCGGCCCGCTGGGCGGTGGCTGGGGTGCCAAGAGCACCGAGGACGGTGTGTCGGTCACGGTCTGCATCAACGACGGCGACACCCACAACAGCCCGACCGAACAGCTCGAGGCCAAGTACCCGGTGCTGGTGGAGAAGTACGAGATCCGCCGCGACAGCGCCGGTGCCGGCCGCTACCGCGGTGGCCTCGGGGCCGAGATGGTGGTGCAGGCGCTCAGCCCCTTCACCGTCACCACCCGCATCGACCGCGTGCACTGCAAGCCCTGGGGCCTGGACGGCGGTGGCGATGCCATGGGCAACGGCCTGGCCGTGCGACACAAGGGCGAGTGGAAGACCGACCATTTGAACGCCAAGATCTTCAACGTGCGGCTGGAGCGCGGTGACGCCTACAAGATGCTCTCGGGCGGTGGCGGTGGCTTCGGCAGCCCGCTGGAACGCGAGCTCGATCTGGTGGCCGAGGACGTGCGCGAGGGCTATGTGAGCGCTCAGGTGGCGCGTGAGGTCTACAAGGTGGCGCTCGATGGCCACGGTCAGGTGGACCACCCTGCGACACAAGCGCTGCGCAGTGGCAAGGCACAGGTCGCTGTGGAAGACGTGGCCTGGGACGGCCAGTGAGCACCGCCGTGGCCGACCCGCGCGCCGAACGCCTCGCCCACCTGTGGAGCCGGCTCTCGGCCCAGCACGTGACGCTGGGCGCGGGCTGCGGCTGCATGACGGGCGGCGTGAGCGTCTCGCTGGAAGACTTCGAACTCGACATCGCCGACTATTTGTGGGCCGAAGGCGAGCGACTGGGCGAAACCGTGGTGGTGACCTTCCTGCTGCAACCCGGCCCGATCGACCAGCAGACCAAGCCGGTGGCGACCCTGCTGAACCGCCTGGAAGAGGGCGAGGCCGACGAGGCGGTGGCCGACTGGTTGCTCACGCGTCTGGCGCGCACGCTCGACTCGTTCGCCAAATTGCACGGCCCCTCCAGCACCTGAGTCTGCCCATGGCCTTCATCCTTCCCCGCACAGACGCCGGCGACAACGCCGATGCACCAGCGCGCATTCCCATCACGGTGCTCACCGGCTTTCTGGGCAGCGGAAAGACCACGCTGCTCAACCGCCTGCTGCGCCAGCCCGACATGCACGGCACGGCGGTGGTCATCAACGAGTTCGGCTCGGTGGGGCTGGACCACGACCTCGTCGATCACACGCAGGAAAACATGGTGCTGCTGGCCAACGGCTGCATCTGCTGCACCGTGCGGGGTGATCTGGTCGAGGCCTTCGAGCGCCTGGCGCAAAGCCCCGAAGCTCAGCGCGGCGCGCTGCGCCATGTGGTGGTGGAGACCACCGGCCTGGCCGACCCGGCGCCCATCCTGCACACGCTCATGGGCGACCCGCGTCTGGCGCAGCGCTGGCGCCTGGCGGGCGTGGCCTGTACCGTGGACTCCTTCAACGCCATGGCCACGCTGGACCAGCACTCCGAAGCCGTGAAACAGGCCGCGGTGGCCGACCGCTTGTTGCTCACGAAGTCCGATCTGGTGCAGCCCGAACAGGTGGCGCCCTTGCTGGAGCGGCTGCGCGGCATCAACCCGCTGGCGGTGGTCACGACAGAGCCAACCGATGCATTGAGCGCATTGCAGGGTCTGCTTGACCGGCCGAGCGCTGCGGTGTGGTTGCCTGTGTCGCAAGACAACGAGCGCTCCTATTTTTTCCCCGTGAGCGCGCCGGGACAACACGACCCGAACCGGCACGACGACCACATCCGCTCGCACGTGATCGTGCGCGAGCAGCCGCTCTCGCGCGAAGGCTTCATGGCCTGGCTCGACATGATCGCGGCCATGCGCGGGGACGACCTGTTGCGCGTCAAGGGCATCGTGCACCTGGCCGACGACCCGGAGCACCCGATGGTGATCCACGGTGTGCAGCACCTGTTCCACCCGCCCGAGACCCTGACGCGCTGGCCCAGCGACGACCGACGCACCCGCATCGTGTTCATCACTCGCGGCCTTGATGTCGAGGACATCGAGGCGACCCTGAGCATTTTTGAAAGACGCCGCGCTCGCAGCCCGCGCCCATCCCAACCCGTTTGAACGACATTAGGAGACAACACCATGATGAAAAAACTGATCGCCTGCGCCGTGCTCGGCGCGTGCAGCCTCTCGCCCGCGCTGGCGCAAGGCAAATTTCCCGAGGGCATCGTCAAGCTGGTCGTGCCGTTTGCCGCCGGTGGCGGCGTGGACCAGGCGGCCCGGCTGCTGGGCAGGCAGTTGCAGACCGACCTGGGCGTGTCGGTGATCGTGGAGAACAAGGGCGGCGCCAGCGGCACCATCGGCGGCAAGGCGGTGCAGACCTCACCCGCCGACGGCATGACCCTGCTGTTCTCTGCCGCCACGCACGTGCTGGCCCAGCAGGTGCTGGCCAACCCGCCCTACGACCCACAGACCGACTTTGAACCCATCGCACGCGTGGGCGAGGCGCCGTTGCTGCTGGTGATACCGCCCAATGCACCGCAGAAAACCTTGAGGGAAGTGCTGGACGCAGCCCGCCAGAACCCCGACAAATGGACCGCCGCGCTGCCGGCGCTGGGCGCGCCCAGCCACCTGGCCACGCTGCTGCTGGCCAAGCAAGGCAACGTCAAGCTGACCATGACGCCGTACCGTGGCACCGCCCCCGCGCTGGCGGACGTGGCCGGGGGCCATGTGCAACTGCTCATGGACTCCATCATTTCCCTGCAAGGCATGGCCAGGAGCGGCAAGGTCAAACCGATTGCCACCACCTCGGCCCAGCGCAGCGGCGTGGCGCCCGATGTGCCGACCGCTGTCGAGAGCGGCTACCCGGGCATGGTCTACAACTCCTGGTACGGCGTGTGGGCGCCCAAGGGCACGCCGCAAGACCGTGTGCAGTTTCTGAACAAGGCCATCAACAAGGCGGTGGCCGGGCTGGCCAGGTCGGGTGCATTCACCACCCTGGGCATCTTGCCGGTGATCGAAGGATCTGATCAGTTCCGCAAGTACATCGCGGCCGACGTGACGCGCAGCGCCGAACTGCTCAAGGAGTCGGGTTTCAAGCCGGAGTGATCCGCGTCACCGGCGCTCACGCTGCGCCGGCCTGCTTCTTGAACGACAGCGCCACGAGATCGACAAACGCCCGCACGCGCACCGCCAGCTGGTGGCGCTGGGGATACACAGCGTAGATGTCGGCGTCGGGTGTGGCGTGCTGCGGCAGCACCTGCACCAGCCGACCGTTGGCAAGAAAGCGCTCGATGTCCCACTCGGCGCGCATCAGGATGCCGTGTCCGTCGAGCGCCCAGTTGACGGCGATCTCGCCGTCGTTGGTGGTCAGGTTGCCGCGGGTCTTGATGGCTTCGGTGGTGACGTTCTTGCCGCGTCCCGTGCTCAGGCGCCACAGGCCGTAGGCCTCTTCGCCCTGGCGGATGCCGATGCAGTTGTGCTTGATCAGGTCGTTGGGCACCTTGGGGGTGCCGTGTCTGGCCAGGTAGGCGGGTGAGGCGCAGAGCAGCCGCCGGTTGGGCGCGATGTGGCGGGCGATCACGCGTGCGTCGGGCGGCGCGCCGAAGCGGATGCAGACGTCGAAGGAGTCGTCGGTCAGCGCGGGCGGGTTGACCGAGAGCTGCAGCTGCACCTCCACCTGCGGGTGCTTGCGCACGAAGCGCGAGATCAGCGGCGCCACGTGGCTGCGCCCGAAGCCCAGCGTGGCGTTCACCCGCAGCAGGCCTTTGGGTGTGCCCTTGGACACGCCCAGCAGCTCCTGCATGCCGTCAATCTCACCAAGGATGCGGCGCGCGTGCTCCAGGTACAGCTCACCTTCGGGCGTCATGCTCATGCGCCGGGTGGTGCGGTTGACCAGCGACACGCCCACGCGGGCTTCCATCTGCGCCAGATGCTTGCTCACCGCTGGCGTGGTGATGCCCAGTTCGCGGGCCGCCGCACTCAGGCTGCCGGCACCGGCCAGCACGGAGAAAAAGCCCAGGTCGGCGGGCTGGATGGCATTGCTCATGGGTGCTTCAAGGACGGTTGATTGTTGAATTCAGGTAAACAATGGATTCACTATAGCCATGAATCAACACGCCCTGCAACACCTACAGTCACGCCACCGAACCCCCACATCCACGGAGACAACCCATGAAGACCTACGCCATTGCAACGATTCCTGGAGACGGTATCGGCAAGGAAGTGGTGCCCGCCGGCCAGCAGGTGCTGGAGGCGCTGGCCGCCACCAGCCATGCCTTTCGCTTCCAGTTCGAAGATTTCGACTGGGGCGGTGACCACTACCGCGAACACGGCGTGATGATGCCGGCCAATGGCCTGGACGCGCTGCGCCACAAGGACGCGATCCTGTTCGGCTCGGCGGGCGACCCGGACATTCCCGACCACATCACGCTGTGGGGCCTGCGCCTGAAGATCTGCCAGGGCTTCGACCAGTACGCCAACGTGCGCCCCACGCGCATCCTGCCCGGCATCGACGCACCGCTCAAGCGCTGCAAGCCCGAGGACCTGAACTGGGTGATCGTGCGCGAGAATTCCGAGGGCGAATACTCGGGCGTGGGCGGCCGCGTGCACCAGGGCCACCCCATCGAAGCCGCCACCGACGTGACCATGATGACCCGCGTGGGGGTGGAGCGTGTCATGCGCTTTGCCTTCAAGCTGGCGCAATCGCGGCCCCGCAAGCAGCTCACCGTGATCACCAAGAGCAACGCCCAGCGCCACGCCATGGTGATGTGGGACGAGATCGCGCTGGAGATTTCCCGCGAGTTCCCGGATGTGAAGTGGGACAAGGAAATCGTGGACGCCGCCACCGCCCGCATGGTGAACCGCCCGGCCACGCTGGACACCATCGTGGCCACCAACCTGCACGCCGACATCCTGAGCGATCTGGCCGCCGCGCTGGCCGGCAGCCTGGGCATTGCGCCCACCGGCAACATCGACCCCGAGCGCCGCTACCCCAGCATGTTCGAGCCCATCCACGGCTCGGCCTTCGACATCATGGGCAAGGGCCTGGCCAACCCGATCGGTACCTTCTGGAGTTGCGTGATGCTGCTGGAACACCTGGGTGAGATGGATGCGGCCAAGCGCCTCATGAGCGCCATCGAACAGGTCACGGCCAACCCCGCGCTGCACACCGGCGACCTCGGCGGCAAGGCCACCACCGCACAAGTCACCCAGGCCGTGTGCGATCTGCTCGGCGTGCGTGAACAACGCCTGGCCGCCTGACCTGACGTTCATGCCGGACGCACGGGTTCCGTGCTCCGGAAACCCCCCCACCGGACCGCAGAGTCCGGTTCATCAGAGCGCCAGGCGCGCCGTTTTTGGAGACACGCATGAAAGCCATTCCTTCCTTCACCCGCCGCCGTGTGGTGCAAACCGTCGCCCTGGGCCTGGCCCTTGCCGGCAGCAGCGCCATGGCCCAGACCTGGCCCACCCGGCCGATCACCCTGATCGTGCCTTTCGCAGCCGGCGGCACCACCGACGTGCTGGCCCGTGCCCTGGCCGACAAGCTCTCGCAAAGCCTGGGTCAGCCGGTGATCGTGGAGAGCAAACCCGGTGCGGGTGCCACCATCGGCGCCGACTTCGTGGCCAAGGCCAAGCCCGACGGCCACACGCTGCTGATGGGCGCGGTGCACCACACCATTGCGTCCAGCGTCTACAAGAAGCTGCCCTACGACTTCTCCAAAGACCTGGCCCCCATCACCACCGTGGCCCTCGTGCCCAACGTGCTGGTGATCAACGCCAGCACGCCCGCGAAGAACGTGAACGAACTGGTGGCCCTGCTCAAGGCCAGCCCGGGCAAGATGGCCTACGGCTCCAACGGCAACGGCACGGCGCAGCACCTGATCGGCACGCAGTTCCAGAACCAGACCGGCACCGACGTGATCCACATTCCGTACAAAGGCAGCGGCCCTTTGTCCACCGACCTGTTGGGCGGTCAGATCATGATGAGTTTCGACACCATCACGCCGGTGCTGCCGCACATCAAGGCGGGCAAGCTGCGCGCGCTCGCGGTGACCACGGCCAAGCGCTCGGCAGCCCTGCCCGACGTGCCCACGCTGGAGGAGGCCGGCCTCAAGGGTTTCAACATCGGCACCTGGTTTGGCGTGCTGGCCCCGGTGGCCACGCCCAAGGACATCGTGGCCCGCCTCAACACCGAGATGGTCAAGGTGATCCAGTCGCCCGAGTTCCGCAGCCGCATGGCGGAGATCGGTGCCGAGCCGATCGGCGACACCAGCGCGCAGATGGCGCAGCAGATCGCCAGCGAAACCGAGAAGTTCGGCAAGCTGGTCAAGGACGCGAAGGTCGTGATCGAGTGAGTCTGCGCAGCGGTGGTTGGAGGTCCTAACGGGCCTTCTTGACGTATGCGTCGGGCACCACCGACCGGGCTTTTGCCAGCGCCGTGTTGGCGTCGTCCCTTGAATCGAACGGTCCCAGGGTCACCACCCACAGGCTCGGCGTGAGCAAGGCGTATTGGCTGGAGTCGACCAGCACAGGGAGCATGCCCGCGCGCTGCATCGCAGCGAGGTGTTGGTCGGCGGCTGCGCGTTCGGCTCGTGCAAAGGAGCCCACCACCACAAGCCAGGCGCCCGTGGGCACGGACGGTGGCGTGGCTGCGGTCGATGAAGCGGGCACAGGGGGTTGCGATGTTTGCGGGACCTCCGGGCGGTTGTCGTTCGGGCGCAGGGCCAACACGCCGATGCCCAGGGCAGCCAGAGTCAACAGCGCGACCCACCCCATGCGTTGCAACTGGGGTGGCCTGGCTGGTTGGGATGGTGGGTCTGCGGAAGGGGGCGGATTCTGGGGCGGCAGCGCTGCGGGCTTGGTCGTTGTGGGTGCATCCAGCAGCCGGTGCAGGTCGTTCAACAGTTCGGTGAAGCGCTCGGAGTGCTCGCCGGGTTGCCACTCGGAAAGGTCGGCGGCCTGGATTTCGCGGAACCCTCGGGGTGGTTGCACGCGGTCCAGCAACACAGGCACGAGCACCTGGCGGGTTTTGCCCTCGTCGGCCTCTTCGGCGACCCATTGTGACTCGATCGAATGCCGCGACCAGGCCACCACAACAC